>JBJXEY010000339.1:0-11213 GCA_046153355.1 Burkholderiales bacterium | reverse complement strand
TGCCAGGCGGTTGTCATTTAAAGTAACAAACAATGCCGGTAAGGCAGGCAGTATCTAGTGTCTGTCGACAGAAAGTTAAAGTTTGTTGAGTTGCGCCGTGGGTACGCGCTTCGACCTCCTTGCGATTGTCCGTTTCGTGGGAGTTGACGGGCGGGCAACTTGTACGTGGGCGCGTGCCGATAGCATCAATACGACCGTGCGTACGGATTGTCCTTGTCGCGATGAATTGGCTCAATGACTTGGGTCAATCGCCGGGCGCCATCGGCGCCTATAGTTCGAGTGGATTTGTTGAGGAACTGTGAGGTGAGTCTGGTTCGCGCGAAAAAATTGAGTAAGGTTCTAGTGAACGCGGGTGGTTGATCTCGATCTCGCTCAATCGATTCAGGCGGAGGACATTGTTTCAACCGATACACACTGTTACAGGATGTTCACTGATTTCGATGCAACCATTGGGAGGCGGAGCACTCCAAACCGTTGCAGTTCCCATCTATCAACCAGGAGATTTGCAATGAAGACGAAGACCTTGGGCGCACTGGCGGCGCTCGCAGTATTTGGTACGGCACAGATGGCCTTGGCCGACGGCGATCACCGGCAACATGGGCGGCAGGGCCAGGGCGCAACCACGCCTGGCGCCGAGACCCCGCAGACGCCTCGCGCGCATGGCCATTCGCAGGACATGAAGGCGCACAAGGCCGAAATGCATGAACGCATGAAAGAGCGGCATGGCGCGCCGCGAGCCGGTACGCAATCGCCACGCAGCGGGCAGCCCCCCCGTGACGGAGAGCATTCGCATTAGGCGAGTCGCGGCCACGGCCACAGCCATAGCCATCAACTGGGTAGGCCGGTAATTCGGGCGGAATTTCAGTCAGCCGGCTTCGTTGTGAGGTTCGGTTTGTCCGAAACAATCCGGCCATCCACCAGTTCGATGATGCGGTCGCAGCGGCGCGCGAGGCGCGGGTCGTGAGTGACGAGCAGGAACGCGGTGTCGCCCGAGCGCCCGACATCGCGCATCAAGGCGAATACCGCGTCCGACGATTGGGTATCGAGATTGCCGGTGGGTTCGTCGGCCAGTACCAGTGCCGGTTTCATGGCTAAGGCGCGGGCGATGGCGACGCGTTGTTGCTGGCCGCCAGAGAGTTCGGTCACCTTTTTGTCGCGCCAGGCGGTGAGCGCCACGCGATTAAGTAATTCATCGCCAGCCGCGAACATTTGCTTGTCGGGGCGGCCGCGCGTGGCGAGCATCGGCATGACGACATTCTCAAGGGATGTAAATTCGGGCAGCAGGTGATGGTGCTGAAATACAAAACCGATACTGCGCCCGCGCAGGCGCGTGAGCGCCGCCTCGGAGAGGCTGCCGGTTTCTTCGCCGAGGATGAAAAGTTTTCCGGCGCTGGGTTGATCGAGGAGGCCAATCAAATTCAGCAGGGTGCTCTTGCCTGAGCCCGATGGGCCGATGAGCGCGGCGAATTCGCCGCGATGAATTTCCAGATCGATGCCATGCAGCACTTCAGTTTGCGCGGGCGTGCCGATGGCGTATGACTTACGCACGCCTATCAAGCGCAGCAAATTTTTGCCCGTGGACTTATCCACGAATCGCCTCCACCGGATCGAGCCTTGCCGCGCGTCGCGACGGCACCACCGCGGCAAGTATGCCAACCAGCGTGGCGCCAACGGCGGCCAGGGCGAATAGCGATGGCTCGATCTCAATGGGGAATAACAGACTGCCATCGGGGTTCTTCGCCAGACCGCGCCAGGCCATGAGAAATATCCAACCCAGCAGACACCCTAGGATGGAGCCACCCAAGCCCATCACGCCGCCTTGAATCAGGAAGATGCGCTGCACCTGCGCGCGCGAGGCGCCCATGGCGCGCAAGATCCCGATTTCTTTGGATTTCTGCACCACCGACACCACCAGCACGCTGGCGATCCCCAGCGCGGCGGTCAGCGCGACAAAAAAGCGAATCAAGGTATTGGCCATGGTCTGCGCGGCAAGCGCGGTGAAAAACTGGGCATTGGTCTTAATCCAACTCTCGGCGTTAAGACCCGTTTCCGCCTGGATTGCCTGTGCCACGGTTTCGGCGGCAAATGGATCGCGAACATCGATGTCGAGGCTCGATACGCCGCCCACCAAATCCAACATGCCCTGTGCCGTGTGCAATGCGACATAGACATTGCGTTCGTTGGCCGGTTTGGAGCCCAGGTCGAGGATGCCACTGATGTTGAGCACCTCGACGATATTGTTCGCCGCAGACAAGCGCAGCTTGTCGCCGACGCGGGCGCCAAGGATGCGCGCGAGTTCGGTGCCCACGAGAACATCCAAGCCAGTCAAACGCAAGCGCCCAGCGACGATCTTTTCCGACAGCGGAATGATCTTTTCGTAACTCTCCGGTTCGATACCGATGATCGACACCGCCCGTGTAGCTTCGCCGCGTAACGCGAATCCCGGTCCATTGGCCACCGGAGTTATTGCGAGCAACTCGGGCATGCGTGCGATGCGTTCGCGAACCGCCTGCCATTGGTCCAAGGAGCGCAACCGTTGTGCCTGCGCTTGCAGCAACACCGCACCGCCATTCGCCCCGCGCAAGTCGCGCGCCACGCGGTCCGCGGGCAACACCACGATCTGCGGCAGCGCCGAGAGCGAGCGTTGAAATATGTTGGCGCGCATACCGGTCAGCAGTGCCGACATGAATACGATGACCCCCACACCAAGCGCGACGCCGGCGACGATCAACGTGGTCTGGGTGCGGCCCTCGCGCATGAAGCGCAGCGCGGCGATCCATTCGAATGGCAGCCAGGGATTCAATTTAGCGATTCATTTCGGGGCTGCCGCGACGGCTGCTCGCACCCGATCGCCGGCGGAAATGGCGCCATGCGAAGCGGCAATCAGGACTTCCCCTGAGGCGATTCCCTCCAGCACTTCGACGCGCGAATCGCCGCGAATGCCAAGCTTCACCGGCAGTCTTACCGCGCGATGCTCGCGTATCGCGAGTACCCAGGGAGAATCGCTGCCCGGATCGCGAATGGCATCCATGGCTACCGCTATCGCCGCCTTGCGGCGCGCGGTTTCGATGTCCACGGATACCGTCATGTCCTGGCGAAGATAAACCGGTGGATCGAGGACACGCAGCTTCACCTCCACGGTGCCGCGCAGGGCATCCACGCCAGGATTGATATAGATAAGTTGCGCGTTAAAACGCTTGTCGGCAAACGCATCCGCCGAGGCGAGCGCCGTTTGTCCCAGGGCGAGGCGCGACAAGTGCCGCTCATCGAGTTGCACCACGATCTGCGTTTCGCCATCGGGCGCGAGCACCATTAGATCCTTGCCGGGGGCTACGACGTTGCCCGGCTCGACGCTTCGCGCGATTAACACGCCATCGACCGGCGCGCGTATCCGTGTCTGCTCAAGCCTCACTTCATTGGCGCGCACCGTGGCGCGTGACTGTTCCGCAGTGCTCACGGCGAGAGCATGATCGCTGCCCCCAGAGCGCAGCGATTCGATTTGCAGGCGCGCCGCGCGAACCTGACTTTCGGTGACGTCGAGGTTGCGGCGCGTGTCATCGGCCTGGGCCTCACCGATGAATCCTTTGGCGCGTAACGCCAAGGTGCGTTCGTGTTGCACTTTGGCTTGTGTCGCATTGGCGAGCGTCTGCTGCAAGGTTTGTTCGGCTGCGGGCAGCGAGAGATCGCGTATCTGGCGCAAGCGCGCCTCGGATTGATCGAGCGCGGCGCGCGCCTGCGCGAGAGCCACGCTCTCGTCGCGCGAATCAAGTTCAATCAACACTTGGCCGCGCGCGACACGTTGACCCTCGGCAACTGGCACGGCTACCACGCGATCAGTGCCGGTGGTGCCGATCAAGACGCGGCGCGGCGTGACAATGCGGCCGCTTGCCACGATGCTTTGTACAAGATCGGTTCGGGTCGCTTCGCGGATGGCGACTTCCGGTCCGAGGTACACGTGCCGCGCCGCGAGGACGATGATTGCGATGGCGGTCAGCACGGCCAATATTGCACCGGGTTTGAATACACCCAGTTGCGCTGCGGCAGTTGTGAATTTCATTGGCAAAGCATGCGCGTTGCACCGCCGCGTGACTTGACGTGTATCAATTGCCCTTTGGCGCCGGCTGCGTGGCGCGACATGAGGGTTACCGAGTAAAAAACGCCGCGAGCGCGATTCCCGCCGGTACCGCGGCAAGTCCCGGCAGGCATTGGCGCAAGAGCGCGGCACTGCCGGCAACGCGCACCACGCCAAGCTTGAAGACGACATTGGCGGTAACGGCGATCGCAATGGCGCTGGCGGTTTGGGCGGTGGTAAGCGTTCCCATGCCGGCCAGACGCAAACTGGATAGGGTGATGGCGTCCACATCCGCAAGGCCCGAGGCGGCCGCAACCAAGTAGATTCCGCTGCTGCCCGCCTCGTTGGTCACAGCGGCACCCAACAACAGAATCGCGCCATATAACGCCGCGAACGATAGCGCTGTACGCAATTCGGCGGGGTTGGTGATTTTGGGGAGTTCCAACGGCACTGATCCGTTGTTGCCGCGCAAAGTAAACACCAGAACCAACACACCGGCGAAAAAACCTCCGCCGAGCAGCGGCGCGATTTCTCCAAGCACGGTTGGCGCGACCACTGCGGTCAACACAGTCAGCCGGGCCAGGACAACCAAGTTCGCGGTCAGAATAACGGTGCGACCGAGGGCCGCATAGACCTCACCCGAGCGGCTATAGCGCGAATAGGCAAGCGTGGTCGCTGTACTCGATACCAGACCACCCAGAATACCCAGTAAAGCGGCGCTCTCGCCGCTGCCGGCAAAGCGCAGTGCCACGTAGCCAGCCAGCGACAACCCGCTGATCAACACCACCATCCACCATATTTGCCGCGGGTTGATGGCGCCAAACGGGCCCATGTCGCTATCCGGGAGCAGCGGCAACACCACAAATGCGACCACCGCGAACTGCAACATGGAAACGAGATCGCGGCGCTCCAGCCCACGCGCGAAGCCACCCAGTTCCGCCTTGAAGTAAAGCAGCGCGGTGGCGAGAATGGCGAGCATTACCGATAGGTGTAGCCAGCCGCCCAGCGCCATGACAGCAAACAGGTAACAAGCCACGGCGGCGGCAATCGTCGTTGTGCCCGGCTCGGCATCGGCGGCCAAAGCGCCCGGATGCGCGTAGCTTGCGATCATCATCATGCCCACCACCGCCAGGCCTATGGCGATCAACCCCGGCGTATGCAGGCTGCGCTCAAGGGTGGCGGCGGCGGCGCCACACAAAGCCACGATGGCGAAAGTGCGCAACCCGGCGCGCGCATTGGGATGGCGTTCGCGCTCCAGGCCCATCAATAAACCGATGGCAAGCGCCGAGGCGAACTCAGGTAGGAGCGCCAACTCCGATTGGTCGAGCCAGGCAAAACTTACCATGCGGTGGCGTCGTCAGGACAAGTCGCGCTTGCGATTGTCGAATTCGTCCTTGGCAATCTCGCCGCGCGCGTAGCGTTCGCGCAGAATCGCCACGGCGCGGTCATCGCTCGGCCCGTGCGAGCACCATTTACTCTTTCCGGAGAGCCATTTCGCCAATACTGCTATGCCGAGGACAATAAGCCCCAACCACAGGAGCATGTGCATGACGCCAAAGCCCGGACCGAATCCGCCCATCATGCCGTAGCCTGCCCAGGTTTCGTCGCCGGGGAAGTGAGCCAATAACGGGCTTACCCATAAGGCACTGATGGAAATAGCGAGGTTGCGAATTTGGGTTTTCATATTGGGCATCCCGATTGTTTTGATGAATGCAGGGTGCGCCTGTCGCAGGACTAGGCGTTGATCCAAGTCAAGCGTTGATCTTGCGCAACCAACCGCCATAGGGATCGTCTAGCTGGTCGTCGATGGTTGAACCGGAACGATCAGGTTCATCACGATTTTTTTGATTTTTGGGGGCTTTTCATTTCTCGACTTGATGCCCTCGATGCTTTGGTACGACTTGGTGAAAATACGCCGCAGGTCGCGGAATGTCGAAGTACGTAGAGATTGATCGAGGTCAACATCGCAGGGACGTCGCGATGCAATATTTGCATGCCATAAGCTTGCGACCGGTTGTCGCGGCATCCCTCGAGTTTCTTCACGCAAAGGAATCGCCCTATGAGTACCGATCAAGCATCCCCCCATGGTGAAACATCCAAAGGCAGTGGACTTGGCGCCGATATCAAGCGGGCCGTCGAGCTGGGAGGCGACATTCAGGAAACCGTTCGCGATGCCACCCTGAAGGCGCTCACCAAGGGTGAGTTGGATACGGCATCGTTAAGACGTGTCGCGGGCGAAGTGCTGCGTGGCGCGGCGGAAGGCGCTGCACATCGTGGCGCCGAGGCAAAGGATTCGATTCATCGAGCCATTGCAGGTCTTGACGATGCGTTCGCTAAGGCCGCCGAAGCGGCGACGCTCGCCGCCAAGGAAGCCTCGGGGCGAATGCGCGAGTTTTCCTCGGGCGATCTGCGCCGTGCCATGGACAATCTCAAAGGCATGGAGGCCACTTTTCTCGATTCGCTTCGCGACGCGGCTAAGGCCGGCAAAGATGTGGCGAGCACCACCTTGCATGCGTTCGCGGAACATGCCGCCAACAGCGGTAGCGCCGTTGGCAGGCAGGTGCAAACCAGCGTGGATCAATTGACCACGGAACTGGGCCGCGCCGCCGAGGCGCAATTCAAGGAAAGCATGGAAACCGGCCGCGCCACTGCGGCATTGCTCGCGCGCGCGGCATCGGGATTTCTCGCCGGTATTGCCGAAATGATTGAAACGCCCCCGGGCGGCAAAGCGGCGGGCAGCAAGTCATCGGTGGAGAAACCGTCAGAGGGCAAGTCCTCAAGCGCGGCGGCGGGAGAAGCATCGGGCGGTTCGTCCGTTAAGGGTTAGGCGCCCATGTTATGGGAGGCGCTTGGCGCCGCCCGCGATCTGGGCCGGGTGCATGACATTGCGGCGGTTTTGATTCGTCATGGATTCGGCGACGCGGTGCGCCGCATGGGCATGGCCGGGGCGCTGGAGCGCGCGGGGCGCACGCTGCATTGGGGTCATGTCGAGGAAATCGTACGTCTTGAACCGCATCAAAGGGTTCGCAAGGCCCTTGAAGAGTTGGGCACGACGTTCATAAAACTTGGTCAGATTCTCTCCACACGCGTGGATTTGTTCGCGCCCGAGTGGATCGCGGAATTCGAGAAACTTCAGGATCGGGCGACTCCTGTTCCCTTCGAGGATCTGCGCGCGCAACTCGAAGCCGATTTGGGTGCTCCTCCCGAGACGGTGTTTGCGTCGCTCGACATCGAGCCTTTGGCGGCAGGTTCCATCGCGCAAGTGCATCGCGCCAGACTGAAAGATGGCACCGATGTGGTGCTCAAACTGCGCCGACCGGGAATACGGCCAGTGGTCGAGGCCGATCTTCGTCTGCTCGCGCAATTGGCCGCGATCATCGAGCGCGAAAGCAGCGAGTGGCGGCGTTTTCGTCCACGCGCGTTGGTGCGGCATTTGGCGCGCTCGCTGGAGCGCGAACTGGATCTGGAAACCGAGGCACATCACGCCGAACGCATCGCCGCCGGTTTTGTCGATTCCCCGGACATCGTCATACCAAAGATATTTTGGCAATGGACTGGCGAACGTATGAATGCGCAAACCTATATCGCGGGAATCCCAGGGCGCGATATCGCCGCGGTAGAGACCGCCGGGCTGGATCGCAAGCTGCTCGCCAAACGGGGCGCGAGCGCGATGATGAAAATGGTATTGGAGAAAGGTTTTTTCCATGCCGACCCACATCCGGGCAATGTGTTTTATCTGGCGGACAACCGCATTGCTTTGATCGACTTTGGCATGGTGGGCCGGCTCAGCGAGCGGCGCGGCAATGAATTGGTGGAATTGCTCTACGGCCTGGCGCGGCGCAACAGCGCTCAGGTGACGGAAATTCTGCTCAACTGGTCAAGCGCGGGCGATGAGGGCGGCGCGGCCGATACCCAGCCCGACGAAGAGGCGCTCGCCAGCGATATCGAGGGTTTCATTGATCAATTCCACGGTGTGCCGCTCGCGCGCTTGCGTTTGGGAAGGCTGCTTGGCGACCTCACTGCCTTGATGCGTCACCATCGCATCGCCTTGCCGCCCGATCTTGCCGTGTTGTTGAAGGCCTCAATTTCTCTGGAAGGCTTGGGCCGTTTGCTCGACCCGGATTTCAATATGGTGGCGGAGGCAACGCCGTTTCTCGAACGCAAACTGCGTGAGGGTCATTCCCCCGAGTCGCTGGTGAAGCGCGGCATAGAGGGCGTGGGCGAAGTGTTGAGTCTGGCCACCGGATTGCCCGGTGATCTGCGCCGCCTGTTGCACGCGGCGCGCAAAGGCGCGATCACCCTCAATGTTGATCTCACCCATCTGGATAGGATCTCAGCACTCATCGATCGCGCCGCGAGTCGGCTCACCATCGGCATTGTGACCGCAGCGTTGATCATCGGCTCTTCTATCGTCATGACTGTCACCGAAACGCCAGGCGCTACTTGGTTTGGACCGCGGTTTCTCGGCGTGCTGGGTTTTGTTGGCGCGCTCGCGGGGGGCGCGTGGCTGCTGATATCGATCTGGCGCGGCGGGCGCCAGACTTGAACCATGGCGACGCCGCGAACGCTTCGGCTCAATCTCGCGTTTCTTCGCGCAACCAGTTTAGGCGGCGCTGTACTTCCCGGTCGGTGAAATAAAACAGGCGCGCTCCGGCGCTCGCCTGGTGACTGGCCCAGGTCCAGTGCGGAACGGTGAATACATCGTTTTTTTGCCAGCGGATGCTGCGACCGCCAATGTCGGAGTCGCCTTCGCCTTCGACTACGGCAAAGACGCAATTGGCGCTGGAACGAAACGCCGTGGTTGCATGGTGGCTCGCCAATTGCCACAGGTAGCAGTCCAGCGTGGGAATCGCGGGCTCTCCTGTAGTTGGATCGACGTAGCGCACGCGGCGCGAGCCGTCGGGCCTCTCGGGTGCCTGCGCAAGCGCCGCGACGGTGCGCGTCCATGGGTAGCGAAACATGGGCGAGTAGGCATTTCGTTCGGCCGTGGTATCGGGCAACAGCCCGGCATGGGCGAAGGCATTGTCTTCGATGTGCCACAGCGCGTTGCGCTGATTGGAGGCTTGGCCGCGTTCGGAAAATATCGTGCCGATCGATGCCGCCAGCGGCAGGTCGAGCGCATCCAGCCAAACGCAGCGCGAGGCGCTGTCGTTACGGTGCTCGTGCCAGCACCAGTTGGGAGTGAGAATCAAGTCGCCGGGAAACATGTCGCAATGCTGCCCGTCAACAATGGTCGCCGCGCCCGCGCCCTCTAGTACGAAGCGCATCGCGGAGGCCGAATGCCGATGCACCGGCGCCCGCTCGCCGGGGTTGAGAATCTGTATGCCGGCGAAAAGATTCGTCGTCGCGAAAGGTTTTCCATCGAACGCCGGGTTCGCCAGCATCAATACCCGGCGCTCGGAATTGTCCATGGAGATCTCACTTGCGGCGCGGTCGATAAAGGGCAGCAGATCCCGCCAGCGCCAAAGCGCGGCGTGGTCGGTTACCTGCGGTTCCGGGGTCAACAGCTTGTCGTATCGGTCCCAAAGCGGTTGAAGGTTTGATCTGGCCAGGGTTTGTTCAAAGGATTCTGGTTTAGTAAGCACTGCTGTCATGGGAACACTCCGGTACGATGGCTTGAACGGGTGAGACATGAATACGCCGGGACACAGAGCGGCGCTTGATTTGGATCAAGTCCCAGCGCGATGACAAAACGCAGAATCCTTCCGGAACAGGGAGGTATACGAAAGTGAAAAAATCAAAAGTAATCATCGTCGGCGCGGGAATCGGCGGTCTCACCGCCGCCGCATGCCTTTTGAAAAAGGGGGTCGAGGTCAAGGTTTTCGAGCAGGCGGCGCAATTGGGCGAAGTCGGCGCCGGCATTCAGCAAAGCGCCAATGCCGTCAAGGTGCTCTACGACCTGGGCTTGCGGGATGCGCTTGAGCGAGTAGCCGTGCGCCCGCGAGACTACGAGTTCAGGCGCTTCGACTCGGGCGAACTGCTGCACACGATCCCGTTCGCGGGCGCACATGAGAAGGCGCACGGCGCGCCCTACTATCACATCCATCGCGCCGACCTACATCGCATCCTGGCCGACCTAGTGCAGGCGAGGGCGCCCGATGCCATAACGCTGGGCGCGCGCGCCACCGGGTACACCGAAAGCGCGGCGGGTGTGACGCTGCATCTTGCCGGCGGTGCCACCGTGGCAGGAGATATGCTGGTGGGCGCCGATGGCATCAAATCGGCAATCCGTTCGCAGATTGTCGGCGAGACTAAGGCGACCTACACAGGATATGTAGCCTGGCGACTGACCGTCCCAAGGAAAATCCTACCCGCCGATCTGATGGAGCGAGTCGGCGTGGTCTGGTGCGGTCCGAAAAATCATGCGGTGGTCTACTGGCTATGCTCGGGCGAGGTGCTCAATTTCGTTGGTATACCCGAACGCGCTGCCTGGGAAGAAGAGTCCTGGACACAACGGCGTCCGTGGGAGGAACTCAAAGCCGATTACGCCGGCTGGCATCCGAAAATCCAGGCAATCCTGGACGCTGCCGACCGTGACCAGTGTTATCGCTGGGCGCTCAATAACCGCAAACCGATTTTCAACTGGTCGACCCGGAGGGCGACTTTGCTGGGTGACGCCGCCCATCCGACCTTGCCGTTCCTCGCGCAGGGTGCGGCCATGGCGATCGAGGATGCCGCAGTGCTGGCGCGCGCACTGGAAGGTGGTGGCAGCGTTCCCGATGCGATCGAGACCTACCAGCGCAGCCGCATGTTGCGGACTTCGAGAATAGTTGAGAAATCCACCGAACAGGGCGATCTGTATCACATGGCCGATGCCGGGCGAATGAAGCGCACCTTCGCCGCGCGCAATCCCGCCAAGGAGCGCGACGAATGGCTCTACAACTACGACCCCTTGAGCGTGCCGCTATTTGAGAAAAACGATACGGAATACCGGACCGGTATCGATCTTCCGTGGCAAGCGCAAAGAATTTGAGTGTGGTATTCGCGCCGCGTTCTTGAGGTGAATTCCAAGGTAGCCATCGCGTGCCGCCAGCGGTTGCCCGGGCGCCACGGTATGCTGGCGAAATGAATTTGTCCGAGAGGCATTACCTTTGGTCACTCTTCGAGCCGCGCTCGGTGGCGATCATCGGCGCCACGGAGC
>JBJXEY010000337.1:0-5425 GCA_046153355.1 Burkholderiales bacterium | reverse complement strand
GCGATTACCGTTTTGCGACGCACCGCTTCGCGATCACCGTCAAAATGCCGCGTCTCGCAGCGTGTCGGCGATGCAGTACCCGCCCAGGCGATACATACGGTACCCACCGGTTTGGCGTCGCTCCCGCCGCCCGGCCCGGCAATGCAGGTGACCGCTACGGCAATCTGTGCGCTGCTTTTCTTGATCGCGCCTTGCGCCATCTCGCGCGCCGTGGCTTCGCTGACCGCGCCGTGGGCCTCTAATGTGGCGCCCGCCACGCCCAGCATTTCCTGCTTGGCCTGGTTGGAGTAGGTAACGAACCCCCGATCAAACCAATCCGAACTGCCGGCCACCGCGGTAACCGCCATGGCGATCCAGCCGCCGGTGCAGGATACGCCGGTGGCTAATTTGAGGCCACGCGATTTCAGGCGCGCACCGGCTAACGTCGCCAGTGTATTCAGCGTGTCATGCGGCATAGGTGCTATCCTCATCAATTACAAACATTGGTATTTCTGTAACAACTATCCACCTACGTTTCCATAAAGTGACGTTATTAATTTTAACAACCAATATGTGGCGTTAATTCGCGTAATTAGCCGAATGAAACACCTAACGCTTGCGAAACCCTAAGCGCCACCGCCATCACCAGCAAGCTATAACCGGCGGCAAGAATATCGTCGGCCATCACGCCAAAGCCACCCTTGTAGCGCCGATCAACTTGGCGTATTGGTGGCGGCTTTAAAACATCGAAAAAACGAAACGCGAAGAACGCGAAGGCCTGCCAGACAATCCCCGGCGGCGTAAACACGAGGATCAAGACAAAGGCCACCACTTCGTCCCAGACCATGCTGCTGTGGTCGGGAATGCCAAGGTCGGCGCCAGTGCGCTCGCAGGCCCACACACCCAAGGCGAACAAGGGCAGCAAGGCGATGAGTATTTCGAGAGGAGACAACCACCAGGCGAGCAACCAATAAAGCGGAAAACCAAGCAACGTGCCCACCGTGCCCGGCGCGAACGGCGCCAATCCGGTGCCAAAACCCAGCGCAATACAATGCGCGGGATGCGAGAGGAGAAATTTAATGTTGGGGCGGATAATCATCAATAACGCCGCTTTAATTATCGTTATACGTTAGGCGCCAAAATGATCGAAGCCCGTGCGCGCCAGTGCGATAGGCTTACCTGCCGCATCACGCAGGCTCGCCATTCCCGCACCCGGCAACACGTTGCCAATCATCGTCAGCGCGACACCCAACTCCTTCGACAGCTTTTCGATGATCTGGTGCGCGGCCTGCGGCGCGGTAAAAGCGAGCTCATAGTCGTCTCCACCCGCAGCGATGCACAACCTACGCAATGCCACGTCATCGCAGGCTGCGAGAGCCGCGCTCACCGGCAGGTGATCAGCGGCAATGTGTATATCCACACCCGAGCGTTCAGCGATATGCCCCAGATCGGCGATCAGCCCATCGGAGATGTCGATGGCCGCATGGGCGATACCACGCAAGCGGCTCCCCAGTTCAACGCGCGGCTGCGGATCGTCCAGACGCGCGAAACAACGTGCCACTTCACCCTGGGCGATGCGAGTTCTCCTCTCTTGGTGCGCGAGGGCCAGTGCCGCTTCGCCGGTTGCGCCTGACAGCCACACCTCATCGCCAACTTGCGCGGCATCGCGCCTCAATGCCATACCCAGTGGCACTTCCCCTATTACCGTGATGCTGATGGTCAACGGGCCGCGCGTGGTATCGCCGCCAATGAGCTCGATGCCGTGTTTATCGGCTTGGGCGAAAAATCCTCGCGCAAAAGCCTCCAACCAATTTTCATTGGCATCGGGAAGCGCCAAGGCTAGCGTGACAAAACGCGGTTCGGCGCCCATCGCCGCCAAATCGGAGAGATTCACCGCAAGCGATTTGCGGCCGAGTTTCTCCGCGTCGGCGCCGATGATGAAATGTCGCCCTTCCACCAGCATGTCGGTGGAAATGGCTTGCACCATGCCTTGGGCGGTTGCGTAAAGGGCGCAATCGTCGCCCACGCCCAACAATGCATTTTTCGCCGGACGGCTGAAGTAACGCTGTATGAGATCGAATTCCGGGGTCAATGGAAAACCGGAATAATCTTAGGCCGTCTCCGCGGGCCGCAGCGCGCGCGAGATTCGGTCGAGTACGCCGTTGACATATTTATGGCCGTCGGTGCCACCGAAAATTTTTGTCAACTCCACCGCTTCGTTGATGACCACGCGAAACGGGACCTCAGGCGTGGCGCTAAGCTCATAACACGCCAATAACAGCACCGCGCGTTCTACTGGGGAGAGTTCGTTAAACGCCCGATCCAACAGCGGCGCGAGCGTTTCGCGCAAGCTATCGGCGGCTTCAATGGTGCCCGAGAGCAGGCGTTGCAGCGTGGCACCGTCGGCGCGCTCAAAGTCCTTGGAGTCGGATAAATGCGCGAGGATCTCAGCAGCCGGTAGCCCGGACATTTGCCATGCATACAGACCCTGCACCACCAGTTCTCGCGCCCGCCGACGCGCCGATTTCATGAACGCAATCGATCAACAACACGGCCAAGATTGGCCATTTCAATCGCGGCTTCGGCGCAATCGCGACCTTTTTGCGCGACACGCGCCTCGGCCTGGGCGTCGTTTTCGGTGGTGAGAATGCCATTGGCAACCGGGATTCCCGAATCCAGCGCCACCGCGGAAATGCCGGCCGAGGATTCGTTGGAGACAATCTCGAAATGATAGGTTTCGCCGCGAATCACCGCGCCCAAGGCAATCAATGCCTGGAAGCGTCCCGTGGCGGCCAGCTTCTGCAACACGAGCGGCACTTCGAGCGCACCAGGCACGCTCACTACGGTAATGGCATCGTCCGCAACCCCCAACTCGCGCAGCCGCTTGCAACAACTATCCAAGAGCGCAAGGCCAACCGTTTCGTTAAAGCGCGCGCGAACAATGCCCACGGCAAAACCTTCGCCACTCAGGTCAACTGCGATTTCTTTCATACCTTGTTTCGCGCGGACTCGCGACGCGATACGAAATCGGTGATTTCCAGGCCGAAGCCGGCCATGCTGGGCACCTTGCGCGGCGAGGCCAACAGGCGCATGCGGCCAACGTTTAATTCGCGAAGAATTTGCGCGCCAATGCCATAGGTGAGCAAATCCATCCTCGCTTTCGGGTCGCGGCGCATGCTGGCGGCGACATCCTCGATCAATTGCGATGCGCTGGCCGAGCAATTGAGCAGCACCACCACGCCCTTGCCTTCGGCTGCGATTTTGTCCATGGCATCCTGTACCGTCCACGAATGGCCGCTGGTATCGGTATCCAATAGATCAATTAAGGACAAGGGTTGGTGCACACGCACCAGCGTTTCCTCTTCGGGGCGAATTTCGCCCAGCGTCAAGACGATATGTACCTGACCGCTCATCTTCTCCAGAAACGCGATCATTTGAAAATCGCCATGCGCGGTTTTCACCCGCCGCTCGGTGACGCGCCGCACCAGACTTTCGTTTTGACTACGGTAGTGGATCAGATCGGCGATGGTGCCAATTTTCAAACCATGCGTTTTGCCAAATTCAATCAGATCGGGCAGGCGCGCCATGGTGCCGTCGTCTTTCAAGATTTCGCAAATCACCGCGGCGGGCGTGAGGCCCGCCAGATGCGCAAGATCACATCCCGCCTCGGTATGCCCGGCACGCACCAGCACACCGCCAGCCTGCGCCATCAAAGGGAAAATATGCCCAGGCTGGACGATATCGTCAGGTTTCGCATCCAGCGCCACTGCCGCTTGAATGGTGCAGGCGCGATCCTGCGCGGAGATTCCGGTGGTCACCCCTTTCGCCGCTTCGATGGAAACGGTAAATGCGGTGCCCAAGGGCGCCCGGTTGTCGCGCACCATCAGGGGAAGATTCAATTGCCGGCAGCGCGCTTCGGTCAATGCCAAACACACCAGACCACGACCGAATCGCGCCATGAAATTCACCGCCTCGGCGGTCACGAATTGGCCGGCGATGATGAGATCACCTTCGTTTTCGCGATTTTCGTCGTCAACCAGAATCACCATCTTGCCGGCCTTGATGTCGGCGACGATTTCCGAAACGCTACTAAGGCTCATGCGTGCTCCAGGGAAAATAACGCCCGATAAATGTCGGCGTTGTCTGCAAGACGGATTTTAAGGCGTTTGCGATGGCGATGCTGCGAAAACACCTCGCCAGAAAGCAATCGGGACGCCGCGGCGTCCCGATCTAGCAAATAGCGGCCTGATGATTAGGCGGCTGCTTGCGGGGCCTCCACGGCCTTTTCCACATTGACGATTTTCTCGCCAATTTTTTCGCGGATTCGCGCCGACTTGCCCGAGCGTCCACGCATGTAGTAGAGCTTCGCACTGCGCACCGCGCCCTTGCGCTTGACCTCCACCCCTGCAATGATCGGCGAGTAGGTTTGAAAAGTTCGCTCGACGCCTTCGCCCGAGGACATTTTTCGCACCGTGAAGGAGGAGTTGAGGCCGCGATTTTTCTTCGCGATCACCACACCCTCGTAGGCCTGCACGCGTTTGCGCTCGCCTTCGACCACACTCACGCTCACAATTACCGTATCCCCCGGTGCAAACACCGGAATCTTACGGGCAAGGCGCGTCAACTCTTCTTTTTCGATGGTTTGTAATAGGTTCATTTCTTTCTCCTTCTTTAACTTTCATCGCGCTGTTTTGCGGCGAGCTGTCATTCAACTGGTTATTAGGCGCAACTATTTTCCACTTTGCTCCCGCCGGAACTCGTCCAGCAGGGTCAATTCCAATTCACTTAAATCACCTTGCCCCGGCCCACCTTGCCCCGACCCATTTCGCGCAACCTTCGATTCGATCAAATCCGGCCTTCGCAACCAGGTCCTACCCAACGACTGCTTCAACCTCCAGCGCGTGATCTGCGCATGGTGTCCCGAGAGCAACACCGGCGGAACTTCGTGCTGGCCATAGCGCTCCGGCCGGGTGTAATGCGGGCAATCGAGCAAACCACCGCCACTCTCGCCAAACGACTCCTCAACCGCCGAACGCTCATCGCCCAGCGCGCCGGGGAGCTTACGCACCACCGCATCGATCACCACCATCGCCGCCAACTCGCCGCCGGAGATCACATAATCTCCAAGGGAAACTTCCTCATCCACGCACTGCTCGATCAAACGCTCGTCAACACCCTCGTAGCGGCTGCAGAGAAGAATCACGCGTTCTTCCTGCGCCAAGCGCGCCACGCGCGCTTCATTCAACCGCTCGCCTTGCGGCGACAAATGCACAACTCTTACCGCCCCTGCCGCTGCCGCTTTCGCCGCAGCAATCGCTTTTTCCAACGGTTCGGCCAACATCACCATGCCAGGGCCCCCACCGTAGGGTCTGTCATCCACGCTGCGGTAGTTATCGGTGGTGAAAGCGCGTGGATTCCACAGCCCCCAACTCCCCAACCCTCGATC
>JBJXEY010000331.1:0-5533 GCA_046153355.1 Burkholderiales bacterium | reverse complement strand
GAATTGACCCAAGACGCCCATGCCCAGCATCAAAATACTTTCCGATACTTTAATAAGCCAAATCGCGGCGGGTGAAGTAGTTGAGCGGCCCGCTTCGGTTCTCAAGGAATTGCTGGAAAACAGCCTGGATGCCGGTGCCACCGAGATTTCAGTTAGTTTGATTGAAGGGGGCGTTAAAGAAATTCGCGTGGTGGACAACGGTTCGGGTATATCCGAGGACGATTTGACCCTGGCACTGCGCAGACACGCCACCAGTAAAATCGTTTCCCTCGACGATCTGGAAAAAGTGAATTCGCTGGGATTTCGCGGCGAAGCCTTAGCAAGCATCGCGTCGGTGGCACGTGTTTCAATTACCGCTCGCGCAGCCGATGCACGTCACGCCGCATCGATTCGAAGCGAAGGGGGCAACGAAGGCGCAATCGAGCCGGCCAGCGCATCCCCAGGCACCACTGTGGCGGTTACTGATCTGTATTTCAACACGCCAGCACGCCGCAAGTTTCTGCGCAGCGCACCCACTGAATTCGCGCATTGCGATGACGTATTTCGACGCATTGCCCTGGTCAGACCTGGGGTTTCCTTGGTATTGCGACACAATGGACGAGTAAATCTGCATTTAGCCGCGTCGGATCTGCGTAGCCGCGTCGAGTCACTCCTTGGCGCGCCATTCGTCGCCTCAGCCAGAAGCGTCTCCGAGGCCACTCAAGGAATGCGTGTCACAGGATTCGCGGGCTCGCCCGGGGAAACTAGAGCCAATCGGGACGCGCAATATTTCTTCGTAAACGGCCGATTCGTGCGTGACAAGGTGATGGCTCATGCAGTTCGTGAGGCTTACCGCGACATGCTGCACGGGGAACGGCATCCGAGCTACGTGCTGTTTCTGGATATCGAGCCCACCGCGGTGGACGTCAACGTGCACCCAGCGAAAACAGAAGTACGTTTTCGCGATTCGCGTGCGGTACATCAATTCGTATTTCATGCACTAACCAAGTCGCTGGCAGCTAGCGCGGCGACGGCGCCTCCGGCCTATGCTGCGCCGCTTGCGGTGCACGCCGCGGGATTTAACCTGGACTACGCACGAACTCCGCATCAAGGTGCCCTGGGCATTGCTGAACCCACCGCCCGTTACCTGTCGATGGCCGGCGAGGCTCGTGAACGGCATAGCGACTCGCTAGCCAGTGCAACCACCGCTTTGCGACCAACACTCCCATCGATCGCCGTAGGGGACAACCTACCCTTGGGATATGCCATCGCACAATTGCACGGCATCTACATCCTCGCGCAGAACACCGCGGGCTTGGTGCTGGTGGACATGCACGCCGCCCATGAACGCATCGTCTACGAAGGCTTAAAAGCCTCCCTGGATCAACGCGCAATGCAGACGCAGAAGCTATTGATTCCCGCCACCCTCAATCTCGATCCGCTGAATATCGCCACCGCCGAGGAGAATGTTTCCATTCTCGCGGATCTGGGATTCGAAGTTGCCCCACTGTCGCCAACAACCCTCGCGGTACGTGCGCTTCCCGCCATGCTCGCCGGTGGCGATGCCGGCGAGCTGGTGCGTGCGGTACTGAGTGAAATTCGCGAATACGGCGCGAGCCGCGCGTTGACCGAACGGCGCGATGAACTTTTATCCTCGATGGCGTGTCATGGCGCGGTACGCGCCAATCGAAGCTTGACTTTGCCGGAAATGAACGCCTTGTTGCGCCAAATGGAAGACACCGAACGCTCCGGACAATGCAATCATGGCCGCCCAACTTGGTTTCAAATGAGCCTGGCGGATTTAGACAAACTATTCATGCGTGGCCGCTGATCGCGGCGCAATGGCCTCGATTCTGATTTTCGCGTGATGGATAAGGAAAATCTGCCAAACGCGGTATTTCTCATGGGCCCTACTGCGAGTGGCAAATCGCAATTGGCGCTGGAGCTTTCTTTGCGCTTTCCCCTAGAGATCGTGAGCGTCGACTCGGCGCAGGTTTATCGCGGCATGGATATTGGCACGGCCAAGCCCAATGCAAGCGAGCTCGCGGCGGTACGCCATCACCTGATCGACATCATCGACCCCACCGAAGCCTATTCGGCAGCGAGATTTCGCGAGGAAGCATTAGGTCTAATTCACGACATCGAGAGCAGAAACCATTTGCCACTACTGGTTGGCGGCACCATGCTTTATTTCAAAGCTTTACGCGAAGGCCTCTCCGATCTCCCCCAGGCCAACGCCGCGATTCGCGCCCAAATTGATCGAGAAGCACTCGATATCGGCTGGCATGGCCTCCATGCTCAATTGATGAAGTTAGACCCCAAGGCGGGCACGCGCATCAAATTTGGCGACACCCATCGCATTCAGCGCGCTTTGGAAATTTACCGGATTACCGGCAAAACACTTTCTGCGCTGACATTGGGGAAAGAAACCCACTTGGCGCCATTGAGGTCGCTATGTTTAGCGCTGGTGCCCGCTGATCGGGCTCATTTACATCGGCGCATTGCTCAACGTATGCAGTCCATGTTCAATATGGGCCTAATCGAAGAACTGCGCCAATTGCGCGAGCAATTCGCCTTGACCGCCAACATGCCGTCGATGCGATGCGTCGGCTATCGTCAGGTCTGGGAACACCTTGAAGGCGAGTTAGGCGCGGAAGAATTACTTGATCGATCAATCTACGCCACCCGCCAATTGGCCAAACGCCAACTGACTTGGATTCGGTCAACACCCGATGCGCAGGTTGTGGATTTCGCCGACGCGGCACTGGCTGACAAAGCCAGCGCCTTGATCGAACATTTTATCGCCGGCAACACAGGCAAAAACTAATTTGCCGTAGCGCTTTTAATTCAAGCTACTTGGTGCCCCAGGGCTTGATCGCCTGCTTCAACTTCTCGTAGCCTTCCATGTAGCGCGGTCGCTTGCCCGAATAGACTTTATCGAATATTTCAAGCTGCGCATCCAACCAACTGGCCAGTTCCTTGTTGCCTGGGTTGGCGGCCTTGTAAGCTTCGTTGATCAACACGAAATGAATACGCGGATCGTAGGGTTGCTTGGTGCCGCCCTCGGACTCATCCCCCGCCAAGAGGCGCAACAACATCGCGTCGGCCGAACCCAGGGTTTGTTCATAAATCGGCTCGCCCACCATGCGATACATGACGCTGGTCATGTCCTTGCCATTATTCATCGTGAACCCCATGTCGGCCCACACCTGATTCATGTCGGTGCCAGGCTTCACCTTATTGAGGATTTGCTGCCCCCACGCGCGCAACACATCCGGCGCATCGGCCATCAAATCGGTGAGGCGGTCGCCATCCAGATCGGTGGAGTAGACCACCGCATTCTTTTGCTGAATCATGTCATGCAACAGAATTCCAAAGTTGGTATCGGAAATGTGCTCATAGATCTCGCCGCTCCAATTCTCCATTCCCGCCTTGAAGTCCTTCGGCAGCAAGGCGACGATGGCATCCACATTCTCTTTGTGTTCTTCGTAGGCATCCACCGAATAACGACGCTTCAACTGGAACTTCGTACCCTGCAGGAGCCAGCGGATGATGCCTGCATTGACGGCGTCTTCCTTTGCCTGGGTCGGTTTGGTGGCAACGCGACCAATCCATTTGTTTTCATGCACCATTTTGAAAAACAGGCGCGCCGCATACGCCATGCGCACCCCTGGTGTATTCATTTCCGAATGAATGTTTCCGGTGGATTTATCTACGACGAACTTCTTGTTGTCCTGCGAATAGGGCAGGCCGGGCATGAAACGAATATTGGTGATCGTGCCGTAGGGGCGAACGTTGCAATAGACCCCGGCGGCGGTGCGCAATGGCGCATTTGCCGACTTGCCCGCCACCACGACTTTTTTACCGTTTTCATTGACCAGAAAATCACCCGCCGTGGACCACTTCAGCGCGGTGTATTCGAGCTTGCCAAACCAATCGAGGGACGCCAATTTCGTGTCATGGCGGAATTGCGCCATCATCGGCACGCCAAGGAAAGGCAGGCCCAGCACGTCCAAAGCCATCAAGGTACCGTTCAAGGCAAACATGTCGGTGAAGGCATGTGCGACCGGTTTCACCCCTCCGGCGTTGCTACCTCCCTCCCAAATAATCGCATCTTTACAGCCTGCGGGCTGAACGCTTGAGCGCTTGTAAATGCTATCCAACAGCTTAAAAAGATCGCCGCTTTGCTCTTCTTTCGCGATCTTCACCAAATCCAATTTTTCAGCAATTATTATTTTCTCCCTGAAGTGAAAAACGGCGGCCGTGGCCGCCGTTTTGGTATCGACTTAAATTACACCATCAAAGGCACGATAAGCAGCGCCACGATGTTGATGATCTTGATGAGCGGATTTATCGCAGGACCGGCGGTATCCTTGTAGGGGTCGCCAACCGTATCGCCGGTAACAGCCGCTTTGTGCGCATCTGACCCCTTGCCGCCGTGGTGACCGTCTTCGATGTATTTCTTGGCGTTATCCCAGGCGCCACCACCGGTGGTCATGGAAATTGCAACGAACAGACCTGTCACGATAGACCCCATTAACACGCCGCCCAATGCCTGAGGCCCCAAGGCTAACCCAACAACAATAGGCACCAGCACGGGAAGGAGCGAGGGAACCATCATCTCTTTGATGGCGGATTTGGTCAGCATGTCCACCGCGCGGCCGTACTCAGGCTTGGCGGTTCCTTCCATGATGCCGGGGATTTCCTTGAACTGGCGGCGCACTTCCACCACCACGCTGCTGGCGGCACGGCCAACCGCTTCCATGGCCATCGCACCGAAAAGATAGGGAATCAGACCACCAATCAGCAGACCTATCACCACCATATGATTGGAGATATCAAAAGTCAGCAGTTTTCCGGCATGTTCGAGCGCGTGCGTGTAATCAGCGAAAAGCACCAATGCCGCAAGACCCGCGGAACCGATCGCGTAGCCCTTGGTGACCGCTTTGGTGGTGTTACCCACAGCATCCAAAGGATCGGTGATGGCGCGAACCGAATCGGGAAGATCCGACATTTCCGCGATGCCGCCGGCGTTATCGGTAATCGGGCCATAAGCATCCAAAGCAACAATGATTCCGGTCATCGACAGCATAGATGTCGCGGCGATCGCAATCCCATATAGACCGGCCAATTGATACGCCAAAAGAATCGACACGCATACTGAGAGCACCGGCCATGCGGTGGCTTTCATGGAGACGCCAATACCAGCGATGATATTAGTTGCATGCCCGGTGGTGCACGACTGGGCCACGTGGCGTACCGGCGCGTATTCGGTGGCGGTGTAGTACTCGGTGATGATAACCATCAACCCGGTCAGCACCAAGCCGATTACGGTCGCGCCATACAGGTGGATCACGCCAATGGTCGTTGCCTTACCGGAAATGTCGAAAGTCACCTGCTTGAGGACGTCGCCCATGATCCATTCGGTCAATGGATAGAAAGCAATCAAGGCCAGCACACCCGCCACGATTAATCCACGGTACAAGGCGCTCATGATTTTCTTGCCGGGGATAATCTTGACGAACATGCAACCGATTACCGAGGCAATAATCGC
>JBJXEY010000328.1:0-4345 GCA_046153355.1 Burkholderiales bacterium | reverse complement strand
ACGCCCGGGCAATTCGGTCCGATCAATAGTGAACGCCGGTTCTCTTTTCTCATCCGATCGCGCAGCTCGACCATGTCGCGCACCGGAATGCCTTCAGTGATGCAGATCACCAAGTCGAGATCAGCTTCGACGGCTTCCCAAATCGCTGCGGCGGCGCCGGGCGGCGGCACGTAAATCACGGAAACATTGCAACCGGTTTTGGCCTTCGCATCCGTGACCGAGCCAAAAATCGGGATGCCTTCGAAATCCTCACCCGCCTTTTTCGGATTTACGCCAGCGACATAGCAATTTTTACCATTAGCGTACTCGCGCGAGGTACGCGTATGAAACTGACCGGTCTTGCCGGTGATGCCTTGCGTAACCACGCGCGTGTTTTTGTTGATGAGTATCGACATGACTAGTTCTTTCCTTTCGAGGCCGCCACCGCGCGCTCGGCGGCTTCACCCATGTTGTCGGCGGTGATGATGGGCAGGCCCGAATCGGCAAGAATTTTCTTGCCCAACTCCTCATTGGTGCCTTTCATGCGCACCACCAACGGTACGCCAAGCTTCACCTCTTTCGCGGCTGCCACCACGCCTTCAGCGATCACATCGCAACGCATGATGCCACCGAATATATTCACCAGGATCGCCGAGAGCTTGGGGTTTGCCAGCATGATCTTGAAGGCTTCAGTGACTTTCTCAGTGGTGGCCCCGCCTCCCACATCAAGAAAATTCGCCGGACTGCCACCATAGAGTTTGATGGTATCCATGGTCGCCATGGCGAGGCCCGCGCCATTGACCAAACAACCGATGGTGCCATCGAGTTGAATGTAGTTCAGGTCAAATTTCGAAGCCTGCACTTCGGCAGGATCTTCTTCTTCCAAATCACGCATCGCCAAGAGATCGGGATGACGGAACATGGCGTTGCCATCGAAATCGATTTTGCCATCCAGCGCCACGACGCGGCCGTCGCCGGTGAGAATCAGGGGATTGATTTCGGCGAGCGACGCATCGGTTTCGCAAAACGCCTTATACAAGCCTTGCAGGGACAGACGCGCCGAGGCGAGCGAACCCTCGGGTACGCCGATTTTTAGCGCCACCGCGTCGGCATCGGCGTCGGAGAGCCCCTGCGCCGGGTCAATAAACACTTTATGAATTTTCTCCGGGGTTTTGGCGGCGACTTCCTCGATGTCCATTCCGCCCTCGGAGCTTGCCATCAACACCACCTTCTGCGTGCCACGATCCACGACCATGCCAAGGTAGAGCTCCTTTTTAATATCGGCGCCTTCCTCGATCAACAAGCGCCGCACCTTCTGGCCGGCAGGCCCGGTTTGATGAGTTACCAATTGCATGCCTAGAATCTTACCGGCCCAATCGCGTACCTCTTCACGCGATTTCGCCACCTTGACACCACCGCCCTTGCCGCGGCCACCGGCGTGAATTTGCGCTTTCACCACCCACACTTTCCCCCCCAACGTGTCAGCGGCTTTCACCGCATCCTCGACACTGAAACAGGGAATACCCTTGGGCGTGGGCACGCCAAATTTGCGCAGCACTTCCTTGGCTTGATATTCGTGAATTTTCATTTCGACCCGCTTATCGGCTGATGAGAGTTTTCCGGAAAATTTATCCGGCGACCGGCCTGTCAAAACCTAGACAGAACCCTGATTTGACATGGGATTTTATTTTGCTGCAGTGAATCGTTTCGCTTCATTCGAGTGGCATGACAACGACACCGACTGCCGCTCAATTTCCTCTCGTTTTCAACTCTTTCTAGACTTGGAAGCGCGACAAATTCTAGCACAGCACCACCAGTTGGCCCGCTAAAATGCCTTGAATAAGCGCCGCCAAGCAGCGCGATAAATTGCGACAATGACTGCATGAAATACGTGCTTGCACTCGATCAGGGAACCACCAGTTCGCGCGCCATAGTGTTCGATGAGCACGGCCAGGTGCGGGGCACGGCGCAACGGTCATTGCGCCAGATTTATCCGCAACCAGGCTGGGTTGAGCACGACCCGGAAGAGATTTGGCGCGGACAACTCGCCTGCGCGCGCGCCGCGCTGAAAAACGCGGGCGTTTCGGCGAAACGCATCACATCGATTGGCATCACCAACCAACGCGAAACCACCGTCGTGTGGGATCGCCGCACTGGCGTACCGGTACACAACGCCATCGTGTGGCAGGACAGACGCACCGCGCAACGGTGCGCGCAACTCGCCAAACGCGGCGTAACCAAATTGATCGCCGAGCGCACTGGTCTGGTGATCGACCCGTATTTCTCGGCTACCAAAATCGCGTGGATGCTCGATAGCATCCCGGGTCTACGCATCCACGCCAACCGAGGCGAGCTTGCCTTTGGCACCATCGATACCTGGCTCGCCTGGAAACTTTCGGCAGGACGGTTGCATGTCACCGACCCAAGCAACGCCTCGCGCACCATGCTCTATGACATTCATCGCGGCGCGTGGAATGACGATCTGTTGAAATTATTCAAGATTCCGGTGTCGATGTTGCCGCGCGTGTTGCCCTCATCCCACATTCATGGGGAGTCGGAACCCAAGCTATTGGGCGCGGCAATACCTATAGCGGGCATTGCCGGGGATCAGCAGGCCGCGCTCTTTGGGCAAGGCTGCATTCACTCTGGCATGGCGAAAAATACCTATGGCACCGGCTGCTTTGTGTTGATGAACACTGGCGACAAAGCGGCGCGATCGACCGGTGGTCTGCTAACGACGCTCGCGGCGACGGGCGGCGCAGGCAAGCCCGCCGAACAGTGGCAATACGCGCTGGAAGGAAGCGTGTTCATGGGCGGCGCGGTGATTCAATGGCTGCGCGACGGCCTCAACGTCATTCGAAAAACTGCGGAGGTCGAGTCCCTGGCATCAACCGTGCAAGACACCGGCGGCGTGTTTCTGGTACCCGCATTCACCGGGCTAGGAGCGCCGTATTGGGACCCCAATGCCCGCGGCGCCATCATCGGCATGACCCGCGGTACAACCTCGGCACACATCGCCCGCGCGGCCCTGGAATCGATCGCCCTTCAATCCACGGAACTATTGGAAATCATGCAGCGCGAGTCAGGGGTGCATTTGCGCGAACTGCACGTTGACGGCGGCGCTGCGGCCAACAACCTATTGATGCAAATGCAGGCCGATTTGCTGGGCGTGCCGGTGGTGCGTCCGCGAATGCTTGAAACCACCACATTAGGCGCGGCCCGTCTGGCGGGCATAGCCACCGGCGTGTGGCAGCAGCGCACGGATAGCAACGCGCAAGCAGACGTAGATCGGCGTTTCGAACCGCGCATGGCGCGCTCCGAGGCTAGCGACCGGCTTCTGCAATGGCGCCAAGCGGTACGGCGCACGCTCAAGTGGGCAAGTTGAGTTAGGCAGTCCCGCCCACGGTCAGCCCATCAATCCTGAGGCTGGGCTGCCCGACGCCTACTGGCACGCTCTGGCCCTCTTTGCCACAGGTACCTACGCCGCTATCGAGCTTCAGGTTGTTACCGATCATGGCAACGCGCGTCAACGCATCCGGGCCATTGCCAATCAGCGTCGCGCCTTTGACTGGGTAACTGACCTTACCGTTCTCAATCATGAAGGCCACCGAAGCCGAGAAAACGAACTTGCCGTTGGTGATATCCACCTGGCCCCCGCCGAAGTTTTCTGCGTAGAGGCCGTGTTTTACCGAGGCAATGATTTCTTCGTGTGTCTTGTCGCCATTTAGCATGTAGGTATTGGTCATGCGCGGCAACACCACGTGGCCATAGGACTCGCGCCGACCGTTACCGGTAACCGGTACCCCCATCAAGCGTGCGTTAAGGCTATCTTGCAAATAGCCACGCAGAATCCCGTCTTCGATCAAGGTATTGCATTGCGTCGGATTGCCTTCTTCGTCAATGTTGAGTGACCCCCGCCGGCCAGGCAGCGTGCCATCGTCAACCACCGTCACGCCCGGCGCGCCAACGCGCTCGCCAATGCGGCCACTGAATGCTGAACTGCCTTTGCGATTAAAGTCACCCTCCAACCCGTGGCCGATGGCTTCATGCAAAAGCACCCCCGGCCAACCCGAACCCAATACCACTGTCATGGTGCCTGCAGGCGCCGGCCGCGATTCAAGATTGATCAATGCTTGCGCGACGGCCTCGTCGGCAAATTCGTCCAGGCGCTCTTCGGAGAACAAGGCGTAATCCGTGCGCCCGCCACCACCTGAAGAACCCGATTCGCGACGGCCATTTGACTCGGCAATCACCTGCACCGACATACGCACCAGCGGACGCACATCGGCCGCCATCACCCCATCCGAGCGCGCGATCAACACCAATTCATAGACCCCCGCGAGACTGGCCATCACCTGCGTGATGC
>JBJXEY010000327.1:0-2530 GCA_046153355.1 Burkholderiales bacterium | reverse complement strand
TGGGTAAGCTCTTTCGCTCAATGGCCAGGGAATGATAGCGCGTGGCGATAAACGGGCTGGGAAGCCCGGCAAATACACCGGCGCCAGAATGCTCGATGGGTGAAGTCTTGCCATGCATCAAGGTTTGCGCATGCACCACCTTGCCGCCAAACGCGGCGCCAATCGCCTGGTGCCCGAGACAAACACCTAATAAGGGAATTTTTCCCGCGAATACCTGTATCGCTTCGAGAGAAATGCCCGCTTCCTTGGGCGAACAAGGGCCGGGGGAGATTACGATCCTCTCTGGTTTCATCGCCGCAATCTGCGCCACACTCATCTCATCATTGCGCACCACGCGCACCTCTGCGCCCAACTCGCCCAAATACTGAACCAGGTTGTAAGTGAAACTGTCGTAGTTATCGATCATTAGCAACATGGCGGCCCCTCAATCCTGCTCGTCCAGACCAGCCTGCACTTGCTCGGCCGCTTGCAACAGCGCTCGCGCCTTGTTGCGCGTTTCTTGCCACTCGCTCTCCGGCACGGAGTCAGCGACGATGCCCGCGGCGGCTTGTGCATAGAGCACGCCGTCTTTGATGACGCCGGTGCGAATGGCGATCGCCAGATCCATATCACCCTGGTAGCTGAGATACCCCACCGCGCCACCATAGATGCCACGCTTTTCGGGCTCCAGCTCATCGATGATTTCCATGGCACGCACTTTGGGCGCCCCGCTTAACGTACCGGCGGGGAACGTGGCGCGCAACACATCCAGGGAACTCATCCCTGGTTTCAACATCCCTTCGACGTTGGAAACGATATGCATAACGTGCGAGTAGCGTTCGATCACCAGTTGATCGGGCACCTTCACGGTGCCAATTTGCGCAATGCGGCCGATGTCATTGCGCGCAAGATCGATCAGCATTACATGCTCTGCGATCTCTTTTGGGTCGCTCAACAATTCTTCGGCAAGCTTTTTATCCGCCTCGGGGGTCGCGCCGCGCGGCCGCGTACCGGCTAGCGGACGGATCGTGACGGTGGTGCCATGTTCGCCACGCTCCTGACGCACCAAGATTTCGGGCGACGCACCCACCACGTGAAAGCCGCCAAAATCGTAGTAATACATATAAGGCGATGGGTTCAGGGAACGCAGCGCGCGGTACAGGGCAAGCGGCGAATCGGTGTAGGGCTTGGCGATACGTTGCCCAATTTGCACCTGCATCATGTCGCCATCGAATATGTATTGCTTGGCGCGCGCCACCGCAGCAAGATAATCTTCCTTGGCAAAGTTGGTGGTGGATTCCGAAGGAGAACTGGCGTGCTGCAGGGTGGGTGCGATTGGCGCGCGCAAGCGCAAACGCAGCTCGCGAAGCCGCTCTTGCGCAAGCGAGTAGGCGTCCGATTGCGATGGGTCGGCGTGCACGATCAGGGAAATTTTTCCCCTGAGGTTGTCGACCACCGCCAACTCTTCGGTCTGCAACAAAAGTATATCGGGCGTTCCCAGCGGGTCGGGCTTTTTAACACCGGCAAGTTTGGGCTCGATATAGCGCACCGTTTCATAACCAAAATAGCCGGTTAGCCCACCGGAAAATCTCGGCAATCCCGCCACGGGAGCGACGCGCATACGCCGCTGATAGTCCTCTATGAAATCAAGGGGATTGCCCTCGAAGGTCTCGATGACCGCGTCGTCTTGAACGATTTCGACGCGCCGATCAAATACCCGCATCAGGACCCGCGCGGGCAGACCTATAAACGAGTAGCGGCCAAATCTTTCGCCCCCCACCACCGATTCGAGCAGGTAGGTGTTTGGCGCATTGGCCAACTTTAAGTAGAGAGATAGGGGCGTATCCAAATCCGCGAAGGTTTCAAGAACCAATGGAATCCGGTTATAGCCCTCGGCGGCTAGCCGCTTGAATTCTGCTTCTTTCATTAACTTTCCTCGACAACAATTTGAACGAAATCCGCGGGCGCTTCTGGCGAAGCGCGACAATCAACGCCGCCAGCTACGCCAATTGGCGCGGCTTTGGGTCTGGATTTCGAAGTCGGAAAAGTTCATTGCAAAAACGTTTCGGCCAGTAGACAGGTAATAAGTATAGCCTCAGCCCGATCGTCTCGGCGTGGCCACAACGAAAAACCCTCCCGGCGTTTGATTGAGCGCCTCGATCTCGAAACGTTGACACAACTTGGGCAACCACCAGGAGGACGGCTTTTGTATCAGGTGGGCGTTTCTCCCGTCGGAGAGCACCTTCGCCGCCGGTCCCGTATGAATGGTGAAGAACCCCACGTTAGAGGTAATCGACATCAACTCGTCGAGAACGTTGTCCAATAGATCAATTTCAATGTGTTCGAGCACATCAATGCAGCAAACCAAATCGGCAGCGCGCGGCTCGCCATACTCCGGGAAAGCCGGATCGTAGGGTCGATAGTCAATGAACACACCCAAATCGCGGTTAAGGGTCTTGATTAGATTTTGCTTACCCGCGCCATAGTCAGATAGCGAACGTGCCTGACACTGCTCGATCACCTGTTTGACAATAGGCGCGAATTGAATCGA
>JBJXEY010000326.1:0-3229 GCA_046153355.1 Burkholderiales bacterium | reverse complement strand
GCTGCCGACATCACCATGAGCCACAACTCGATCAATTATGATCGCAACGGCTTTCAACAAGACATCAATGTAGTGTTCCCTATTGATCGTCTGCGCGAATTGGCGGCGAACAAGACCATCGGCAGCGTCGCGGATTTTCATTATTCGTTCATGGGGGCTCTGCCGCCCAAAGCACTTGAGCCGCGCGGACGTGCTTTGGCAGGTCTTCTAAAGCAAGACAAAGTCGATGCGGTAATCCTCACACCGGTCTGACCCAACTGCACGAGCGCCGTGAGCGCTCTCTCGCACTACCTGGAAGAAGAAGGTATCGCCACCGTTTCGATATCTCTCGTGCGTGAGCACACCGAAGCCATGAAACCGCCGCGCGCCTTGTGGGTGCCGTTTGTGCTTGGGCGTCCCTTTGGCGTGCCCAACGACGCCGCGTTTCAAGCACGCGTGCTGCTTGCCGCGCTAGGTTTGCTCGAGCGTAGCAGCGGCCCGGTACTGGCTGACTTCGATGAGGAAGCGCCAGTCTCAGCGGGCGGCGACTCGGAACAGTTCGTTTGCCCGGTCAGTTTCGCCGCGCCATCATCGGAGGGCAATCTCGCCGGCGAATTCCAGCGCGAGATCGCGGAACTCTCTACCTGGCATGAGATGACCAAGTCGAAACGTGGCCGTACCACCGCGTCGCTCTCGGGTCTCACGCTCTCCCAAGCCGCGAAATTCGTCAGTGACCTTTCCGAGAACGACACCACCACGAGTTACAGGCAGGACCTGGACATTCTTCCCGCATTGCGCCTGGTGTGTCATGACATTCGCGCCTACTACCTGGAATCGGTGGCGGCGCAGCCCGGCGCCAAGGCGGCGGCCGAGGCGGAGGAATGGTTCTGGTTGAAAACCGCGGCAGGGAAAACGATGTTCAAGTTGCGTGACACCTGCAACGCTAGCCGCAATGAAGCGTTGCAACGTTTTGGTTTGCGCGCGGTGCCGACGCGTTTCACCCCGGCTTAGTTTTTCAAGAACGCCAAGGCGCGCCCAATTTCACTAAATGTCTAACTTTATATGAAACAGGCCGTTATTCAGAGCAGACTTTGGAACAAAGGTAATCCCTATTCTGGTCTAACACCGGCCAGTTTCACCATTTTCGCCACCGCCACCAAGTCGTTTCTTACTTGCTCAGCCAACCCTTCAGGAGTGGTAGTCGATACCACCGACCCAGAGCCCTCGACTTTTCCCTTGATATCGGGCTGATGCATGATCTTGACGATCTCCCCATTCAAGCGCGAAACAATAGGCGCAGGCAGCCCTGCGGGACCAAAGTACGAACCCCAGGTGGGCGGCGGCACGTAGCCGGGCAATTGTTCGGTCACCGTTGCAATGGCTGGCATCCCAGCATAACGCGCGGTATTGTTGATACCGAGTACTTTGAGCTTCGACGAATTGGCGAATGACGACATGGTCAGCAAAATAACAAAACCCACCTGAACTTCCCCCGACAGCGTGGCCGCCAACACCGGCGGTCCGCCTTTGTAGGGGATATGTACCCAATCAACACCAGTCAACGCAGTAATCATCGCCGCGGCGAAGTGGTGCACTGTGCCTATGCCGGAGGTGCCATAGGAAATTTTTCCCGGATTGCGCTTGGCATAGTCGATCATCTCGCCCACCGTATTGAACGGTGTGGAGGCGTTGGCGATGATCAAAAACAAAGACTCCATGATTTTTGCAATCGGCGTGTAGCCGTTTATCGGATCAAAACGCGCGTTCTTGCTCACAAACGGCGCCATGACATGCGGCCCAACAGACGTAAATAACAACGTGTAGCCATCGGGTGCGGCGCGTAAAACGGACTCTTGCCCAACTATTCCTCCGGCGCCGTTTTGCGTCTCGATAATGACCGGTTGACCCAGGATATCCGTCAAGCGCTGCGAGACCATGCGCGCAACCAGCTCCGCACCGCCAGACAAGGTGCTGATGGTGCGAATCGGTTTGATCGGATAACTCTGTGCATGGGCCGCCATGGGCGCGCACGCCAAGGCCATGCTCAGTGCGACGCTGCCCAGCGCTAGCGTGATGAAATGCTTAGTGTGACGCTCGTGTGTTATGCGATTCATACTGTCAACCCCCCATGACGGTTTCTCCTGCGTGGCACTCGCAACCCATCATAGCGCCTGACTATGCCTCGCACAAAATTTCGAGTTGCCGGGGTAAAGTTCGCGGAGCAAGCAAAAATGTCGGAGGAAAAGATGTTTCGTGGTTTATCCAAATTTTCAGAGTGGTCGTCCATGTTCGTGCGCCGCAGCGCCTCGCTAGCCATGGCCCTTGCGAGCGGCATAACGCTGGCGCAATCCTATCCGGTGAAGCCCATCAATTTCGTGCTGCCGGTGCCACCGGGTTCGATCGACATGGCGGGGCGCGTCTATGCCGAATCGGTGAGCAACTCGATCGGGCAACGCCTTGTCGTCGCCAACGTCGGCGGCAGTGGTGGCGTGCAGGCGATGCAGCAGGTGAAAAATGCCGCGCCCGATGGTTATACGATTCTCATGGGCACCTCGGCCGGTATGGCGGTGTTGAAGGCAGTGCGCACCGACCTGCCCTTCGATCCGGAAAAGGATTTTCGACCGGTGACGCTGCTCTATGTGGTGCCAAGCTATGTCACCACCCACTCGGGCAATCCGTTTCGCAGCATTGGCGAATTGCTCAGCTTTGCGAAAAAGAATCCTGGCAAGTTGACCTATGGGTCGCAAGGCATCGCCTCGCCTGGGCATTTTCAGGGCGCGATGTTCGTCAATGCCGTCGAGGTGGATATGTTGCATGTGCCCTATAAAGGCGGCATCCCGATGATCATGGATTTAGTGGCGCAACGCGTTGACCTTGGATTCAATACCTGGTCTGCTACCAACGAGTTTGTGCGCGCGGGGAAATTGAGATATCTGGCGGTCACCGAACCGGCGCGCCGCCCCGAGGAGCCCAATGTGCCCACGCTCGCGGAATTGGGTATTCGCGGCGTGGAACACAACACCTGGGCCGGAGTGTTTGCGCCGGAGAAAACGCCGGATGAAATCGTCACGCGCTTGAATCAAGAGTTCGTGCGCGCCGCGCGCGCGTCGGAGGTAGTAAAGCGCCTCACTGCCGAAGGGTTCCTCATCCGCTCGGGTTCACCCGAGGAATTACGGAAATTCCAATCAAGCGAAATCGATTACTTGCGAAACGCGGTGCGCAAATTTGGTATCAAGCCCGAATAGAGGCT
>JBJXEY010000319.1:0-5593 GCA_046153355.1 Burkholderiales bacterium | reverse complement strand
TTTCTTCGCGAGTGATCATGGTGGGTCTCCGAGTCTGTCGAATCTGAAAGTTTAGTCCCGCAGGGTAACTTCTGTGTTTAGTGGATATCGAAGTTGTTAGTAAAAATTCCGCCATCAATGCTACATTTCCACCCCCTAAATCCTTAGAGGCGTAAAGGAAATGATAGCAATGAAAGTCACATCGAAAACCTTTCTGCAGGTTTTGAGCTTATTCGTTGTCGCGCTACTTGCTGGCTGCGCGGGCATGTCAAGTCAACCAGCGGTGGATTACGCAGCCATCATTGCTCAGCCTGATCGCAGCGACGCTGATCGCAAAAATGATATTCGCCGGAAAGCCTTGGAGTTACTTACATTCACCGGCGTTCGTCCTGGTATGAAAGTGCTCGATATGGCTACCGGCGGCGGCTACAGCACCGAGCTGATGGCGCGCGGCGCGGGACCAAGCGGTGTTGTGTACGGTCAGGATGGACCAAACGCCCCGCCTGGCGGGTTGAAGAACTACGAAGCCCGAGCCAAGACTCAGGCGATGCAGAAGGTGATTCGCCTAATGCGTCCCTTCGACGATCCGGTACCGCCGGAAGTGCGCGACCTGGATCTCATCACCTTTTTTTCGAGTACCACGAGATGGAACGTGCCAAAGCTGATCGCGCCAAGATGAATCGACGCTTATTCGAGATTCTTAAACCGGGTGGAATTCTGGTGGTAACCGATCATTCGGCGCGTGTGGGTGACGGAATCTCGCAAGGCGCGATACTGCATCGAGTAGAGGAGAGCCTAGTGCGACGCGAGGTTGAGGCGGCCGGATTCCGTTTGATCGAAGAAGGCAATTTTCTTCGCAGCCCGGCGGACAAACGCGATATCACCGTGTTCAAGAATCCGGTGCCTAACGACGAGTTCATTCTCAAATTTCAGAAGCCGCGCTAGCTAAACCTGGGTCAGAGCAACGCCTCCTTTATTCACGCCGCAAACGTTGCACTGACCCGCACCAATGGACTTCGGTGTTCAACTCGCCAGTAGCGTCGACATCGGCAAGGTAGTGCGGCGGGCCGAACAACTGGGCTTCTCCCATGCCTGGTTCAACGACACGCAAATGCTCGATGCCGATATGTTTGTCGCTATGACGGTCGCGGCCCTGGCGACCTCGCGGATCAAGCTTTGCACCGGCGTGTTGATTCCCTCCAACCGCATCGCACCGGTTACCGCGTGTGCCCTCGCCTCGTTAAACAAAATTGCCCCTGGCCGAATTGGGTTCGGTGTTTCCACTGGGCATACGGCGCGTCGCGCCATGGGACTGCCTGCGATCACCCTCGCGCGTATGGAGGAATACATCCGCGTGGTGCAGGGGTTGTTAAACAAGGAGACACTTGACTGGTCGGAGGAGGGTGAAACACGCAAAATTCGTTTCCTTAATCCCGAAATTGGCATGATCAATATCGAGGATTCGATTCCGCTTTATCTCTCCGCGTTTGGCCCGAAGGGGCGCGCGTTGACCGCGAAGCTACGTGCAGGGTGGATTGGCGGCCAGGGCAATGCCGAGACCGCGGCGAATGCTTTGCGATTTATGCAAGATGCGTGGCGCGCCGCAGGTAACGACGCGGCGATGCTTTATTCAACGAACCTGGGCAGTGGTTGCGTCTTGGCAGAAGGCGAACCCGCCGACAGCGCGCGCGCCAAGGCGCAGGCGGGCCCCAGTGCCGCGGTGTTGCTGCATGCCATCGCCGAGGAAGAGGAGTGGGGGAGCCTCGGTCACAAAGTGCCGCCGAAATTCGCGGCGCTGCATGCGGCTTATCGCGAGATTTACCGTAACTACCAGCCCTCTGACGCACGCTATCTATCCAACCATCGTGGCCATGGATTGTTCCTGCGGCCCGAGGAAGCACCGCTGATCACCGACGATTTGATCCGCACCGTCACCCGCACCGGAACTCGCGATGAATTAGTCGATACCGTGCGCGCGATAAAAGCAGCCGGCTACAACCAATTCGGCATTCAGCTTCGTTATGGGCACGAGATGGAAATGCTCGATGACTGGGCGGGAGTGTTGGGGCGGGTCTAGAGACTATGGTTAAGTCGCGTTTGTGGCGCTTCGGCGCTGTTTAACGCGATAACTTGCTCTCGGTTGTTCCGCGCGCGGAGCAAATGGTGAGCGAATCGTCAAGGTGCCGTCGATGATTTGATTCGCTTGAAGGTCTTCGGTGTAAAGCGTGGACACCGTCGAGGCAAGTGCGGTGGCAATGATTTGGCTATCGAAAAATCCGAATTGGTATCGCTCAACGACACGAAGGGCATCTAAAACGATGCTTGGCGTGATCTGGACCACGGTGCAGGCGTTGGCGATACTAAGAAGGCGCTTCCTCACCTCATTGGCGGGAACGCCGAAACGCTTGATCAATACATTGGCCAGTTCCGAGAGGACTTGCGTGCTTATTGTTGCGCCATCTGCTTCCGTAAGTGTTCTGGCAATTTCCCGTTTGGCGCTGTCTTGCGCGGAGTAGGCGTAAACCAGAACATTGGTATCGAGAAAGTAAGGTTTTGCGCTGGGCTTAAGAGCGGGCATTGGCTTCGTCGCGATCAAATTTGAAGCCGCCAGTGTCTATGAGCAGCGTCCCCCAGTCGATGGCGCGTTTCTCGCGCCGCAGTCTCTGATACTCATGTTCGGCTACCAATCGCGCCACGACATGCCCTCGGCGAGTAATCGGGATCGACCCGGCCCGTTCGGCCTCGTGAACAACCGCAGGAAGATTTTGCCTTGCTTCGGCTATGGAATATTTTCTTTCCATGTTTCCCTCAGATAGCAATTTAAATAGCTATTTTATCGTTCGTCATCTCGGAGGGCAATGTGCGGCACGACGTTTAAACCGCCGAAAACACCTCGTGCCAATCTTCCAGTATCTCCGGATTCCGGTAGGTCACATTGGGCGCGAGATGCGTCACGCCAATGTTTTTCATTTCGCGCACACGTTCGATCATCTCCGCCTTGCCGCAGGTCTGCGTGGTAAGTTTTATGAGATCCCCGGTACACACCTCGTGCTCCTCGGGCCGCAGGTACATGAGATGCCCTTTGTGATTGGTGAGGTAACGCGCGTCCTCGGGCTGGTAGGTCTGGTAAATCTCTTTGTAGCGGTCTACGAGCGGCTGGAACTGTGGAGGCATCGGGCGTGGTGGGGTACCGCTGGCTTGTTCGCCAAGTTTATGCATGAGTATCATTGCCTGCGGCCCGGCGATAGATTTCACTCGCGGGCTATCGGCGGATTCGCCTTCTTTCAAGATGCAACCCGAAAAGGCGGCGGTCACATGCAGGTCTTCGGGCTTGTTCCCCGCGGCCACCCACGCCGCTTTGACCTCATCGATGTTTTTCTTCGCATGCTCCGCGCCGCCCGGCGCATCGATAAAGCCGGCTTTCAATTTGGCGATCAGCGCGCGGCCCTTAGGGCCAAAAGCCGAGATATGCAGCGGTATCGGGTCCTTGATATTCACCGCGCCGACATCCGGGTCCATGAAGCGGATCTTGCGATGTTTCTCCTCAAAGTCCCATTCAAGGGTATGCCCCGCGAGCAGGCCCTGTACCACGCGTATGTATTCCTGCATGTTGGCCTGCTTCACACGCGTCAAGCCCATGGTGGTGCGCGCGGTTGAGCCGGTGGAAATGCCAAAATCGATGCGTCCCGGCGCCAGCGCATTCAGCGTCGCGAGGCCACTTGCGGCGACCGGCGCAATGCGGTTGGAGGGAATCAGCACGCCGGTGCCAAGACGAATTTTCTTCGTCACCATCGCCGTGGCGCCCATGATGGCGAAAAGTTCGGAATTGAGCATGTGCGTGTCGTAGAACCAGGCGCGGGTGAAGCCCAGTTCCTCGGCGCGTTTTACCACTTGCCAACTGGTGGCTACTGGGGGCATGAAAATTCCGTAGTCCATGGATTTCCTTTCTTATGTTTCAGACGGGACGCGCCAGAGGCGATGCGCGCCAAGAGCGCAAGTCAATATTAATAAACGGTGTGAGAGGCATTTTCGCCGGAACACGATTCAAGCGCCAAGCTTAGCGGCTTACTCGCAATCCGGCTTGATTCCTAAAATCCGGATGACCAAAGCGGCCTCGTCAGGTGACGTTACCGGCGTGCCGACAAATCGACAATCATCGTCGGTTACGGTCTAAAGGTGGGGGCGTACTACCGTTTACAATAATTGAAATAAAGTAAGCGCCGATCCGTTTCAGCGAATACGCTTCGTGGTCTCATTTTGCGAGAGGAATCAGCCATGGCAAACAATCTCGATAGCATCGATACCATACGCGACGGCGATGTTGCTAGATTCGCCGATTTCGACAATAGCGCGCTGTTAGGCAACAAGGGGAGGGCGCGCAAAACGTTGTCGGTGTTTCCGGTCATCGATGTCTCGCCCTTCGTCAACAATGGTTCGGAGAGCGAGCGCCGGCGTGTGGCGCGCGAAATTCGGCAGGTGTGCCTCGAGATCGGCTTTTTTTATATCAAGGGTCATGGAATCCCCACCGAAGAACTCAAAGCACTGCTCACCATGGGTGAGCAATTTTTCCAATTGCCGCTCGAGGAGAAACTCAAAATTCGGCAGGATAAATCCTGCACGCGCGAAGGCTATTGGATTCCCGGCGCGATGGCGACCACGGGCGACACCTCCTTCGATATCAAGGAACGCTTCCAATACGATTTGCGTCACGACTTCGGGCAAGGCCTGGTGAGCGAGAAACTCGCCGAGGCCAAGCGCTCCGTATCGAATTCAAAACAGTTGAGCGAACAGTGGCCGGACGCCGTATCGCTGCCCGGCTTCGAGGCTTTGGTCAAGGCGCATGTCGCCAAGCGTGCCACGCTCGCGCGTCAAATGGCACGCGCCTTCGCGCTGAGCCTTGATCTACCTGAGGCTTTTTTCGATGAGATGTACCTGCATTTCTATGGCACCTTTATTTTTAACTACTACCCGCCGATCGACGCCGCGACATTGCAGCCCAATCAATGGAGCTTTTCCCCGCATACCGACTATGGCTGCATCACCATTCTTTCTCAGGATGAATTGGGTGGTCTGGAGGCCTGTACCCGCGACGGCGAGTGGATCGACGTGCCCCCCATTGAAGGAACCTTCGTGGTCAATGTCGGCGATACCCTGCAGATGTGGAGCAACGACTTGTACGTCTCAACCCTGCATCGCGCGGCCAACACCAACGGCAAGGCGCGCATTTCCGCGGTGTTTTTCACCAAACCGCAGGGGGATACGGTGATTCGTTGTCTGCCGACCTGCCATGGCCCCGACAATCCGCCGAGGTATGCGCCGATTGTTTCCAGCGAATACACCCGTATGCTGGTGGAGCAGGCGCACCGCACCGGGCGGCCCGGCGTGTCGACCAAAACGGCGGAGCGATTTCAGGCGAGAAAGAATCAGTAGAGTTGCGGCTCCGTAAGTCGCCAATTTTTCCGGGCTGGAGGCTTAGCCGAACTTCATCGCCTTGCCCACCGCGCCTTCCACCACCGTCCCCTTGAAGAAATCCGGATTGACGCGCGTCTGAAAGGTCATCGGGTTGGTGAACACGAAGTCTTTGAAATCCTCTTCGCTCATCAGGCCGCGATCC
>JBJXEY010000306.1:0-14015 GCA_046153355.1 Burkholderiales bacterium | reverse complement strand
TAGGTAACCCGACAAAAATAAATCGGCCTGGCCTGCTTCGACCGCGATGCAGGTGGGAATTTTTCCGCCATCCAGGTACCAGGCCCCCGCATGGATATCGTGCTCGGTGACCACGCGGCCATGCGACATGGATAGTGGTACTGCGTCGATTTGCACAATCCGATCAACCAGCATCAGTGGCTCATCGGGCAGACGCACTCGGGTGGGAAACGCATCGGCCTCTGCAAACTCGGGGCCAAGCACATCGCCGACTCGGCCACGGCCAAATTCGAGACATGCGGCACGAGAAAGCGACCGCGGAATCTGATTATTGCGTGAAGGATAATTCTCCACGGCTCGCGTTGGCATGGGCGCATCGGCAATCGACACCTCCTGCCCGCTTGCCGCTTGATAAAGCTTCACTTGCGCTTCAACCGCCTGCGCCAGGGAGTCGGATAGATTCTGCGAAAAGCGCAGGTACGCTTGGTGGGCGTCAACCGTGGCGCGTTCGGCATCTTCCATGGAACGAAGCAAGTTCGCGGTAAGCGAGGTCCCTTGGGTGGAAGATTGGGGGAGCGATTTAGCCTGAATGTTGACGTTCGTTGCCACGCTCGCCTCGACCACCGTAGGTCGGCGTACAGGAAGCAGCGGTGCGGCAAAGGGCACGCCGGTAATGGGTAACGTCACGTGTTTTGTCACTGCGTGCGCATCGCGTTTGGGCTTGGTTGGCATTTGATCGCGGCGGTAAACTTTATCCATATCAACCAACACGCCCCGCTCCCGCAGTTCCAGAACGACGCTTTGCACCTGTGCCACGGGATGCAGATTGTTGGCCGCCAAAGATCGCGCGAAATGCTCTCGACCCTGCAGAATTTTGCCGATCATTCTGCTGCAGGAATTACCCGGCCCCATTTCGATAAAGGTACGCACCCCGGCCTCGTAGGCAGCAAGGACAGTGCGAGGAAAATCAATGGTGCCCATGGCCTGCGCTTCGATGGCCGCAGCCGCTGATTCGCGATCCGGCACATAGGCTTGAGCAAGGCCGCAACTGTAGAACTGAACACCCGCAGGTGGCGTCGTGTCGAATCGATGCAGTTCGCGGTAGGCCTCGCGCACCGGGTGCGCCAACTCGCAATGCACCGTGCTCACGCCTTGCAGGGGAAACCAGTGGCAAGCAAGCTTGGCAACGATATTTTCAACCTCATTTCGATTGCCGCCGATGACGCATTCATCCGGGGTATTGACGATCAACACGTAAGCAGTTTTGCAAGCGCCAAGCGCCGCGCGCGCCGCATCGGCAGATCGATCAATGACGCCGGCTATCCATTCAACCGGCTGGTCGGCGGACAAGTTCCACACGCGCCGCAGTAGCGCGGGGTCGCCCGCCAAATCCTTGGCGAAGAGGGTCGATTGATTCAAGCGCTCTAACATCTCATCGCGCGCTCGCCAGGCGCGCAGCGCAAACAACGCCGTAGATTCCCCCAGGCTGTAGCCGATCGCCACATCCGGCCTGAGGCCGAAACTGTGAACGAGGTCGGTCATCATGGCGCCAAACGATACCTGGGCGCAGATGAGTGATCGATGATCCGCTAAGGTACTAGCAAGGAGAGTCCCATTCCAGAACTGGCCGACCGCCATCTGGCTCGCCAAGCGCTCGTTTTCCGCATCTTGCGCCCGCAGCACTTCGGGCCAATACAACGCAATCTCGCGTCCCATGCCGGCAAATTGATTGCCTGAGCCTGGATAGACGAAAGCGATTTTCGCGTCTTGTGCGCCGCGCGTCGGCGCTAAACGTGCTTTGGGCATCGCCTTAGAAATCGTTTCCGCGATCACTGCGGGCGGTGCTTCGCACGCCTCCATGACAACGTGGATGTTATGACCTTGCATGCCCATCGAGCTGATGCCGGCGCGACGCGGGCCGTCGATGCGGTCGCGAACCCAGGCGCGCGGCAATGGGTCGCAGCGCAGGTTGCCGCCTTCAATCAATTCCGCTATTGGATTGGTGCATGCGCGCAGACCGGGCATCGCCTCGCGGTAGAGACAAAGACTCGCCTTGACCAGGGCCACCAAGCCCGATGCCGCACCGCTATGGCCCACATCTGCCGCAGCGCTACTCAAAGAGCAAGGCTTCTCGGGGCCACCGAACAATTTTGTCAAGGCACCTGCTTCAGCGAGATCCTCTGATCGAGCACCGCTACCGTGCGTCTCGACCAGTTGTACGCTCGCGGCGCCGATGCCGGCCTCGTCGTAGGCGCGTTGCAACGCCGCAAGATAGGCCCCCGATGCCCCACTATCAGAGCCATCGCCATGTGCGCTACCGATGCCGCGGATTACCGCGTAAATTCGATCACCGTCGCGATTTGCATCGGCGAGGCGTTTCAGTACCAGACATGCCGCGCCTTCGCCCGGTATGGGGCCATTGGCGTCAACATCGAAGGGGCGTGCCATGCCGTCGCTCGAATAGGGCCGTAGCGCATCGCTTGAAATGAGCGTGCGCAAGTCACCATTCAAATCCACTGCCCCAGCGAGCGCCACATCGAGTTCGTTCTGCTGAAGCGCGCGCACCGCGACTTCGAGTGCGCAAACACCAGAGGTGTCCTCGCCGCACAGCGTGTGACTGGGGCCGCCAATATGGAATTCGCGCGCCACGCGGCTGGCGACAATGCTGCCCAAAGCCCCCAGGGTGCGATCAGCGGTGAGGGGCGGCCCGGCCGCATCGACCACTTGCGCGATCCAGTGCTGTGCTTCGGCACTCTCCAAATCCAGACCACGTTCGCGCGCCCACTGCACCGCGCGCTGCTTGATGGACCAGCGAAAATGAAAATCGGTGGTGCGCAGGTCCAGGCCTAGGCCGATATACACGCCGCTACGTGCAATCTCCAATTTAGGATTGCCCGCATTATCTAGCGCTGACTTGGCCACCTCCAGCATCAACAACTGCTGCGGCAACATCTCCGCCATTTCGCGAGGCGATATGTGAAACCGATCGATGGGTACGCAAAGATCATCTAGATAAAACCCGGGGAAAAACTTATCGTCCGCAGCACCAGTTTTCGCCCGGCTTTGTTGCAGCACATCGGCGCTCAAGCCGCGCCAGTGCTTGCGCTCCAGCGGTTGGCGCTGTTCATCACGGCCCAGAACGCGCGCCTCAAACGCATCCAAATCTCCCCATGGCCCCACCTTTATCGCCATACCGACGATGGCGATGGGCTCAGGCACCTTGGGGTCAACTGGCGCGGCCGGTTTGGATTTGCCGGCACGCGGCACTATGTTTTTTCTCTTGGCCTCAACCTCGCCCATCCACTCTTCAATCAGCAGGTGCGCGTTATTACCGCCAAAGCCAAAGCCGCTGATGGCCGCGCGGCGTGGGGTGTCGGGTGAACGGCGCTCCCAGGGGCGGCTATTTTTCAATATGGTCAATGGGCTGCCGGCGAGCTTCACCTTCGCGGAAGGCGAATCGAAATTCGCCACCGGCGGCAACACCCCATGGCGCATGGCAAGCAAGGTCTTGATCAACCCTGCGCTGCTGGCGGCGGTAAGCAAATGGCCGATGTTCGATTTCACCGCGTTCAACACGCATTGGCCTTCGCGCCAGGGCTCGCCCTGCCACAATTGCATAAGGCTTTCGAACTCCACCGCATCGCCTACGGGCGTGCCCGTGGCGTGGCATTCGATTAGATCCACATAATTGGGCGACCAGCCGGCATGAGCATAAGCCGTGCGCAAGGCGCGCAACTGGCCTTCTGAACTTGGCGACAGCAGATTGCCTTCGATGTCGTTGGAGAGGCCAATGCCGCGAATCAGCGCATGAATGTTATCGCCATCGCGAAGGGCATCCGCCAAGCGCTTTAACACCACCACACCGGCGCCCTCGCCAACGATCAAGCCATCGCCCTTGCGATCAAAAGGTGAACAGCGGCCACTGGGGGATAACGCACGCAATTGCGAAAAGCCCATTTGCGTGTAGAGCGAATCGGGCCGCGACAGGCCGCCTGAGAGCATTGCCTCCGCGCGATGCGCTACCAGCTCATCGCAGGCCAGTTTCACCGCATATAAGGAGGACGCACAGGCGGCATCCAGGGTGAAGCATCCACCGCTCAGACCAAGCGATCGGGAAAGCATCGCCGCAGGCAACCCGGTGACGTAGCGGTTCAAGGCGTTGACCGGCGGATTGCCGCGACCGGTATTCCAATTTATTTCACCTTGGAATAGATTCTTCTCGAATACTGGCGTCAGTACTTGATCACTCAATGAAGAACAACTAGAAGTTGGCAGCGCCAAATTGCCCAGTATCACACCGACGCGGGAGCGATCTAGCGTCTGTGTTTTGACCTGCGCGAAGGCTGAGCGCCCGGCAAAGAGTAGCAATTGAAAGTTGGGGTCAAGCGTCGCGGCAATTTCATCAGGGATACCTGGGATAGGTTCAACATCGAAGGGATCGACAAAACATCCGCGCGTGGTGAATACCGCGTCGGGCACGCCAGGTGTGCTGTTCACAATAGTCTGAGGATCAAGCAACCAACGCCCGGCCGGCACCTCGCGGCAGGTATCGCGCCCTGCCTCGACCACGCGCCAGAAATCCGCAAGCGTCGGCGCGCCGGGAAACACCCCACCCATGCCGACAATGGCTATCGGTTCCGCGAACCTGCCATCATCAAGCGCGGTGTTGCCTCGCGAATTACTTTTCAAGCCCCAGCCGGTTCAGTCGAAATGCGTCACTGAGCGAAGCATCGACCACGCATTCGCAACCCTCGGCGGCCGCAAGCAGATTGCCGCGATCATCGAGAAACTCAATCGTGGCCACGGCCATGGCGGTAATCCCCAGCGCCACACCGATCACCACGCGACAGCCGTTCTTGGGAAAGGCCGACACGAATTGACGATAACGCGCCAGGGCGCTGGGCAGGGACGGCGCGGCGCGATGCGCGGATGACCACAGAATCATCATTTGAAACGCGCTATCCAGCGCCAAGGGGTCGGCGATCCAGGTGCCACGCAGTGGATTTTTAATCCAACTTCTTGGCGAGGGCGCGCCTTTGACCGTGGCGGCCACGCCCAGCTCGGTGCAGCCTTCGACACTTTGAATGCCATGCAGATCCGCGCCGTGAAACAACACGCCGCGCGTATAGGCATCGTTGAAGCCACCACTGGAGACGTTGTTCAATGCCGGCGCCGGCGCCACCGGCAATTTTTCGGTGGTGAGCAACACCTCGGCCTCGGCATGCAATACCAGACGATCACCCGAGCGACTGCTCATGCGCACCGGTATGGCGAGCAGATTGGCGCGCGAAGAACTTTCACCGGCATGCAAGCTCACCGTCACCGACTGATCGGTCTCGAGCACCAGGCCTTTAAGAACCTTGAAATTATCCAGCCCATGAAATGCCATGCCGGGATTGCCATGCAGCGCGGCTTGCGCCAGCCACTCCACCATCAAGGCAGCGGGCAGCACCGCCCTGCCATTGAGAACATGCGACTCCAGACACGGCAAGGCCTTGACGCTGACTTCGCGCTCAAACGCCAGCGCGCCCTCGGCATGTATCGATAGGGATTTCGCGCCCGCCGCAATGTGCTGAGTTGGAATATGTAGAGGAACCGCAGCTTCCTCTTCATCGCCTAGCGGATTCGATGGTGGCTGGTCTCCGGGTTGCGCGCCCGCCATCGAGGGAGCGATAGCCAGCACTTCGACATGTTTTGCTTCGGTTTCGCGAATTTCTCGCACCAGAAATTGCGCACCAGCGGCAGGCTCAATCAGCCCGACACCTTCGTCGCGGAAAATCTTGGCCAGGGCCGGTGTCACCATGCCGCCATTCCACGGCCCCCAATTGATCGACAGCACGCGGCACGCAGGGCGACGGCGCGCCTCAACTTGCGCGAGTTTGTTGAGCACCTCGTTCGCCGCCGCGTAATCCACCTGCCCCACCCGCCCGTAGCGGCCGGTATAAGAAGAGAACAGCGCGAGGACTCGCAAATCATCATTGGCCAACGCACCGAGTAAATTTTCCAACCCCAGCACCTTGGTGCCGTAGACCTGGTCGAATTGCTCTTCGGTTTTGTCTTCAATGCGGCGATCAGCGAGCACGCCCGCGCCATGCACCAGGCCGCGTATTGGGCCGAATTGCAACCGGACATCGGACACTATTTGCGCCACAGCCAAGGCGTCTCGCACATCCACGGCACGGTAGATGGCGCGCGCGCCAGTCGCTTCGATGCGCGCTAGCTGGGTGCGGATCTCGCGCCGGGCTAAGAGTTGCGAATATTCTGCTTCTACCGCTTTGGGCGAACGATCATCTACCAAGTTCGCGTAAATGGCTTTTTTGATTTCCGCCTCGGAATTCAGATCCTGCAACCACAGGGGCTCGGCCTCGGCGAGTTCGCTGCGCCCAAGCAACACCAGCGTCGGTTGGAAGACGCGCGCCAATTCAAGCGCCGACTCGCCAGTCACGCCACGCGCACCGCCGGTGACTATCACCAGGTCACCAGGGTTTAAGCGCGGTTGGTTCACCGTTGATTGTCGAGCAAGGCTCGCAGCGCGGTCGGCGTCATCCAAAGGCGCGGACACAATTTCGAGCTGCACCCGATTGCGGCTCGAGATACCCACTTCAACGGGACCGGCGAGGAAAAGCTCGGCGACGATTTCCTCGGCGGCCTCTTCAATTTTCAGATTGTCGGGGTCCAGATCCAAGGCTTTGCAAGACACCTCGGGCCACTCGCGGCGCGCCGTCTTGACTAGCCCTGCAAGACCGCCGCTGATCGCATCGCCTTTAGCGCCAAGCTTGTTAAACCCGAACGCGCCATCCAATCGCGATACCGTGGCGAGAATCGACTGCACACCCGAAGGCTGCAACTTACGCAACGAAGGCGCCGCCAATTGCATCAAACGCAATGCGTGCTTAAGAAAACCTTCCTTCGCCCCTGCGGCTGGTGCGACGATCACCACCGCAGCCGGCATCGCCCCACCATTGCCAAATGCTTTTTGTTGGATGTCGCCGCGCAGCACCATCAAGCCGCGTGCGCGCAGACGTCCTTCAATACGCGAACACAGCAACGAACCATCATCGGTCAACCAAACCAGCGACCCTTTGGGCAAATGGATTACTTCGCGCCCTTCATTTCCCAACGCCATCGGCCGGACAACTTGGCGCAGTACCGCCGCCTGTTGCGCGACTGACGTGGCCGCATCAAGATCGCGCGCCACGTGGCTTGCAGGTTGCGCCGGGGCAATGTTGGCTGACGATGGACCACCGCTATCCGCGGCAAGAAATTCAACCACCTGTCGCAAAGTTTGCAACGAGCCCAATTGCTCCGGCCGAATCTCCGGCGAACCGGGAAGTTCTTGGCGCAGGCTCGCCATGATTTCAACGCGTTTGATGGAATCGATACCTAAGTCGGAATCCATGCCCATGTCCAGATTCAACATATCCACCGGATAACCGGTTTTTTCCGCGACCACGGCAAGCAAAGCCTCACCGATTCGCGCCACGGAAAATGCCGCTGAGGATGGCGCCAATGCCCCAAGATCGCCTATTGGCGTGCCTCTCGGGGCAGTTGCCGATTGACCACCGGATAAAAATTCGACCACCTGTTCGAGTGTCTGCAAGACCCCAAGGTGCTCAGGTTTAATTTCTGGCGCGCCCGGCAACAGGCCGCGCACCGAGGCCATGATCTCGACCCGCTTGATCGAATCGATGCCCAGATCCGAATCCATGCCCATGTCGAGACTTAGCATCTCCACCGGATAGCCGGTTTTGTCGGCCACTACCGCGAGCACGGTATCGCGAATTTTTTGAAGGGATGGTTCCGCCGCGACAGCTACAGATTTATCGCTTGCTTGATCGGTTTTTGCGGCCGATGAGCTAGCTACGTCAGCGGAAGATTTGTCGGATGTTCCGCGGGCCAGGTGCGCAACCACTTGCGCCAAAGTTTGCAGCGTACCCAGATGCTCAGGCTTAATCTCTGGCGCGTTGGGCAAAATACCGCGCAATGCCGCCATGATTTCGACACGCTTGATCGAATCAATTCCCAGATCCGAATCCATGCCCATGTCGAGGTTGAGCATTTCAACCGGGTAGCCGGTTTTATCCGACACCACACGCAATACGGCCTCTTCAATGTGGGTTGGGTTCGTGGAACCCACCGCTTGGTTCGGTGCCACGACTTCGTTCAATGGCTTGGTAGCTACTTTGATTTCGGTCGTTGCAACAACCGGGGTAGAGCGGATTTGCGCCGATGCAACCGCTACTGGCGCCATGCGCTCAGGTATTTCCACAGGTTGCGCCACCACCGGCGCGGCAACATTTCCCGATTGCAGGCCTAACAAGGATTGAATTGCACGGCGTGCCGATTCCTGGCCTTCGAGAAACTGTTTGTGTAATAACGCGGTCTGCTCTTGCAGGCGCTGCAGGGCGAGAATGCCCTCCTGCGCGGCACGCAGTGCAGCGGGAATATCTTGCATGGCTCCGCCACCCGATACCGGCGACGCGCCTGCCGGTGCTACCCCTCGCGCCACACTGGATCGAACCGGCACATCAGCATGCTTCATTGTTTTGGGTACCTCAACTTGCGCGAAAGTTTGTGGGGGCAAGGCGTTGCTAACAGGATTCGGTGGTGCAATCACTGGTGGCCGAGGCGTTTGCGGTGCGCGGTAGTTCGCGCCACTAAGGGCAATGGTCATGGCCGGTTTTTTCGCGTTTGTTTCCAGCGCAGCAGGCGCATTTTCCCATTGAGCAAGCTTGACCACATGCCCGAGTGAAGCGATACGGCACAGCGCCAGACCCAAGTCGAAGATGCCGGAGCGTTGGCCCTTGGAAGCATCCAAGGCAATGGTGTGGATATCGCGATCCGCGAGGATTGCTTGTGCCAAATCGCCCAGCACATGTCCTGGGCCGACCTCGATGAAGGTGCGCACGCCATCGTGGTACATGGCCTCGATCTGCTCGACAAAACGCACTGGCCGCACGATTTGGTCGGCGAGCATCACGCGCGCTTCGAGTTCCGCTTGCGGATAGACCTGGCCGCTTGCATTGGCATACACCGTTATCTCACCAGCGGCGAATTCCACATCCTCAAGTGCTTTGGCGAACGGCGCGCGCGCGTCGGCCACCAAGGGACTGTGAAATGCGGCGGATACCGCAAGAATACTGGCGCGGATCGATTGGCTGGATAACTCGCGCGCCGCCCGGTCGATGGCCTCTTTGCTGCCGGCGAGAACAAACTGCTTGGGCGAATTGCGGTTGGCTATCACCAGCGCGGCATCATCCTCAGCGTCATTTGTCTTGTGCTCACGCGCATTGAATGCATCGACAAACGCTTGAACAATTGGCTCCTCGGCCAACACCGCCAGCATCGCGCCGCGATCCGATCCGCCAGATTTCGACGCCATCAATTGGCCGCGAATATTGGATAAGTGATGCAACACGGCGGCGGAAATACGCCCGGCGCCACACAGAGCGGCCAGTTCGCCGTAACTATGACCGCTAGCGGCATGGGGCGTAACACCAAATAATTTCAACACGCCAAGCGCGCCCATATTCACCGCGCCCAGCGCCGGTTGCGCGATGTCAGTGGATTTAAGCGCCTGCTCTTGGGCGAGGCGTGAGGCGTCATCGAACGCGGGATGCGGATAAATGTAATCGCTAAGCTTGCCCACACCAACAATGTCAACTTCTGGCTTGCCCTTATCGCTGGCGAACACACCATCGGCTTCTGTCAGGGCCTCGAGCATCGCGGGAAATTGGCAGGCCAGATCGCGCAACATGCCCACGTACTGCGACCCTTGCCCCGGAAACAACGCGCCGATTTTTCCCTGTGTCTTGCCAGCGCCAAAAGCAATGCCAATGGGAGCTGTCCAACTGGTTTTATCGGCGTTCTTCTCCAGCATCGATAGTGCGGCGTTTTTCAGGTTTTCCCTGTCTGATTCCCTTCCTACAACCATCAGCAAGCGAAAGCCGGCCTCATGCGCAAACCCTTGCCGCGACTGATACGACATGCGCCGGAAATCCAGCCACGCCGCGTTCGTATCCAAGGCAGATACTTGGGACTTCAATGCCACCAGGGAATCGCAGGCGAAGGCAAGTATCTCCACGTCGCCATCCCAATCGATAGCGGGTTTGGTGCTTTGGGGTTCTTCCAACACGCAGTGAAAGTTGGTGCCGCCAAAACCCAGCGCACTCACTCCTGCGCGTCGCGGATGTGCGGGCTCCGGCAGCCACGGACGTTTGCGCGTATTGACGTAAAAAGGCGAACGACCCGGCGCCGCGCCGGCAAGCGGCTGCGACACTTTGATGGTCGGCGGTAGCACTTTTTGATGCAATGCCATAGCGGCTTTGATGATCCCGGCCACACCCGCTGCAGCCTTGGTATGACCAATCTGCGATTTCACCGAACCCAGCGCACACCAGCTTCCGTCGCGGCCCGCGGAGGTAAACACTTCGCGCAACGAAGACAGCTCCGTGGCATCGCCAACCTTGGTGCCGGTGCCATGCGCTTCAACCAAGCCAATGGTGTCGGGGGTGACGCCAGCGATTTCGTAGGCGCGTTGCAGCGCAAGTTTTTGCCCATCGGCGCGCGGCGCATAAATGGCGCTGCTGCGCCCATCGCTCGAGGACGCGGTGCCCTTTAACACCGCGTAAATGCGATCACCATCGCGCGTTGCATCCTCCAGCCGCTTCAACACCAGCATCCCCAGACCTTCGCCCAGCACCGTGCCATCGCAATCGCTGTTGAACGGTTTGGCATCCCCGGACGGGGACAAGGCCGGTGTCTTGGAAAAACACATGTACATGAAGATGTCGTTAAAGGTATCGACACCGCCGGTGATCACCATGTCAGAGCGGCCCGCATCCAATTCCAGGCTCGCCAGGTGAATGGCCGCGAGTGAACTGGCGCAGGCCGCGTCGACCACGCAATTGGTGCCGCCCAGATCGAGCCGGCTGGCGATGCGCCCCGCAGCGACATTACCCAACAAACCTGGGAAAGAGTTCTCCTGCCATCCCACATAGGAGTCAGCGATGCGTTGCACCACGTCTTCGGCGACGATTGCGTCGACGCCCGCGTCCTTCAAGGCACGACGCCAATGCGGATGCCCCAACCGCGCGCCAAGCGGAATCACCAATTCCAACGCACCCGTCACACCAAGAATGACGCTGGTTCTCTCGCGGTCATAGTTGCGCCCCGGCGTATTGCCCGCGGCGTAACCCGCGTTTTGCAAGGCTTGTTGGGCGCCAATGAGACTCAATAGTTGCGTCGTGTCGGTGGCTTCGATGTCCTTGGGCGAGATACCGAATTCCATCGGGTTGAAATTCACCGGCGAAAGAAATCCGCCGCGCTGTGCATAGGTATGGTCAGGCGCCTTGGGGTCGGGATTGAAATAATCAGCGGCATTCCAATGCGTTCCCACCGGTATTGGCGTGATCGCATCCACGCCATTTTTGATATTGGCCCAATAGGACTGCAAATCGTCCGCCTTGGGGAACAGGCAGCTGATCCCGATGATCGCCAGAGGTGAGGATTTTTTTTGCATCTTTTATTTATAAATTCAAAGCTTTAAGCATGGCATCCGACTCTAGAGGATGCCAGTTTGAGAGACCATCTGGCAAGCGGATTCCTTGCGAAACTAGGTTTTGTATGCGCAAACGCAACGCCGCGCCAAAAAGCAGGTTTTGCGCGACCAGCACCGCGCGCCGATTTTCCGGTTTTTCCAGTGAACTGCCTCGTGTCCATTCGTTGAAGGCACCCATCGCCGGCCCGCACCAGACTTGGTAATCCATGGCGCGCGAGGCTTCTCCTGCATTGGCCCAGCGTGAACTCAAACCCAGGTAGCTGCGAAATACCAGCGCCATTTTGTGTTTTGGATCGCCTTCGGCTCGAACCACTTGTTTGGGATCACGCCTTTGAAAAAACTCGCGCGTGGTATTCCAAGCTTCCTCTAGTGTGGTGCGCAACAGTTGTTTTTCGACGAAGTTTCTATCTGCTGGCGGAAGCGCCTCCAGGCTGGAATACGCCCGATACAGTTCAAAAAGCTTGGCCGCGCGCATAGCAAACATTGTACCCCGCTTGAGCACCTGAACCTTCACGCCCATCTCAAACATATCGGCCGCCGGGGCCATGGCAATATCGGCCTGTTCGGCTTGGGCGAGCATTTTTCGCACCGCGTCGCAACTGCCGGATTCCACACAGGCTTGATTGATCGAACCGGTGAGGACGTATGCGGCGCCCATGGCAAAAGCCGCGGCCAATGCCGAAGGCGTAGACATGCCCCCGGCCCCGCCCACCCTAAGGCGCTGAGCGTAATCGTACTTATCTTGAATTCTTTCGCGCAAGGCCAAGAGACTGGGCAGCAACGTTACCAAAGGGCGATTATCGGTATGCCCACCGGAATCCGCTTCAGCGGTCACATCCTGCGCCATGGGAATGCTTGCCGCGAGGCTTGCCTGTTCTGCGGTAATTTCGCCCAATCGAACCAACTCGCGCAACAACTCCTCGGGCGGAGGGGAGAAAAATTGCGTGGCGACTTCCACTCGAGAGACCTTGGCGATAATGCGGTTGGGAGTAACGACGCGGCCATCCACCCCGCGCCGAATGCCACTCACGCGATAGCGCACCACCGGCAAGGTGAGTCGCAAATATGCGGAGGCTTCGACTAAGCGAATCCCACGTTTTAGATAAAGCGCCACCACGGCATCTTCCAGGTCTGGCTCGTTGGGGCTATGGATGAGATTAAAGCCGTAGGGCAAGCCAGGCACTGATTGGGAAATTTGCTCGATGGCCGCTTCGATGCGATCCAGCGACAATCCTGCGGCACCAAAGAAACCCAGCATGCCCGCACGCGCCATTTCTTCAACCAGGCGCGTCGAGGCAATACCGTTGGCCATGGCGCCCGCGACATAGGCGTAGCGCAGGCCGTGATCGGATCGAAACAGCGCATCGCCAAGCACCTCGGGAGGTTGCTGGGGGACGTAGCCCAGCATGGGATAAGCGGCTTTGGTGGGCGCACTCGCCTCGAAAGTCACAGTGCCGCCTTGTGCAACCGCCAATTGCCCATTGACATCAAGCAATACGCAGGATGTGGTCACGCTTCTGATGGTCTCGGCAATTCCCACTTCATCGCCAACGATTGGGCGTTCACCCTGCGACCACCATCCCCAAGAAGCGCGTTGCACCGACTTTGGAGGTACCGGTATCGTGACAGGCGAAGCTGATAGGGGCAGGCTACTCATAGACAGAATTCCAAAATTTCCAAGAATTACAAACTGGCGGTCGAACCGATGGAAGTCAACATACCGGCGGCCAGCGCACCCCTTGTAGTCTAGCCGGAGAACCTACCTGTCGCCGCGATGTTGGCATTGCGATTTTGACGGCACACGTCGCCACGTACCGTCAAAATTGGCGCGCATAAGCGTCAACCCGAGATTATTGCAAAGTACAATGCGCCTCCTATGGAAGTCCTATTAGCCAATCCCAGAGGGTTCTGCGCCGGTGTCGAGCGCGCCATTCGTATTGTTCTGCGTGCCCTGGAGATTCACGGCGCGCCGATCTACGTTCGCCACGAAATTGTGCATAACAAATTCGTGGTGGAGGATCTTCGTCAGAAGGGTGCGGTGTTCGTCGAAGACCTGGACCAAGTCCCCCCTGGCGCTACGGTGATTTTTTCGGCGCATGGTGTGCCCAAGGCGGTTCGCGCCGAGGCGCAAAGTCGCGGCTTGAATGTGTTCGATGCAACTTGCCCTTTGGTCACCAAGGTTCACGTCGAGGTTTCGAAAATGCGCGCCGAAGGGCGGGAAATCGTGATGATTGGTCATCGCGGCCATCCCGAATCGGAAGGCACCATGGGGCAATCCGAAGGCGGCATGTTTTTGATACAAAACGCCGAGGAAGTTCAACATCTCAACGTTCGCGATCCCAACAAGCTTGCCTATGTGACGCAAACGACCTTGTCGGTCGACGACGCCGAAAACATCGTTACGGCGCTCAAGGCGCGCTTTCCCGAGATCGTCGGTCCGAAAAAAGACGATATTTGTTATGCCACGCAGAATCGG
>JBJXEY010000297.1:0-6214 GCA_046153355.1 Burkholderiales bacterium | reverse complement strand
GCCAGGTCTGCTGCGCGGCCAGTAACGCGGCGCGCTCCTTGGCGAGTTGGCGAATCACCGAACTGGGCAGGAGCTTTTTCTCCACGCCCAGCATCAGTAGCCAATGGTGATTCAACGTGTAGAGATGACGCTCATCGTCGCGCGGCGAAATCCAACCGCGGCTCTCCATCTCGAAACTGCCGCACGCCTGCAAGGTCTGTTTGGCGAGTTTCTTCTCCAGCGCCTCGGCCTCGATATTCCAATTCTTGCCAAGGCGGTAGACGATTAAATTCTTTAGGAGCATGAGAGGCCAAAAAGGGGCGGATTATACGGGTGGGCGGCAAGTTAGCGTCAGGTAAACGTAATTCGATGCCGTTCGTGAAGCTTCACCGCTTGAGGCCTCGCCGCTTGGCGCGCGGCCATCTTTGCCACTAGAATACCCACTAGGTAATACTTTTAACCAAATGGCGAGGTAACCAATGAGCGCGGTGTTGGTGTCCACCAAAGGCCAAATCGTTCTTCCGGTTGCGGTACGCAAGGCCCTTGGCTTGAAGCCCGGCATGCGGGTCGATATTTCCATCGAAGGCAAAGGCGCGCGCATTACGCCCACCGTGGCGAAGCAGACCGCCAAGCTTGCCGAGATTCAGGCGATCCTCAAGTACGCCGGACCGCGGGTGCCGGTAAAGGACATGCGGGTCACGGATTACAAGGACTGAAAGCGTGCGTGCACTGGATACCAACGTGTTGGTTCGCGCCTTCGTTCAGGATGACGCGGCACAAGGTGCGCGCGCCCAGGCTTGCCTCAACGCACAACCGGTCTATATCCCCGTGACGGTGGTTCTCGAACTGGAATGGGTATTGCGATCCAGGTACGGGTATTCCCCCAAGGCCATCGCGGAGGTGATGGAAAAGCTGGCCATTCTGGAAAACACGGTCGTGGGGGAGCAGGCCGCGGTTGCCGCCGCGGCAGGCAAACTGCGGCAAGGTTGGGATTTCGCCGACGCGTTGCATCACGCACTTGCGGCCGGTTGCGAGGATTTCGCCACTTTCGATACCGGTCTAGCGAAACGCGCGGGACGCGATGCCTCGATAAAACCGGCCGTTATCGCAATCTGACGAGCAAAATTCGGCCTAAGCACAACGGTTATCACAGATTTAAAACCCGTTCTGCGTTTTTGTAGGCCACCTTCTCCAGATCCCCCGGGCTAATCGGCAGGTGCTTCAACATCTCGGTGCCATCGGTATTTTTCTCATAGGGCCAATCCACCGAGAACATGATGTTCTCCGGGCCCATTTCCAGATAACAACACATGAAGGTGGGACTGGAGAAATTACCGCTGGTGGTAATTAGCATGTTCTCGCGCAGGTAACGCAGGGGCGTCTTTTTGAGCCCACGGTGGGCCGCATCCATTTCCACATGCAGGTTCAAGCGTTGCATACAAAACGGCAGCCCTTCTCCCAGATGGCCGACAATGATTTTGAGATCGGGAAAGGTGTCGTAGATGCCAGCGAAGATCAGACGCAGGTAATGCGCACCGGTGTCGGCGGCGAAACCCCACGCTGCGCCGGCCAGCTCGTCGTAACCCTCGAAATACGCCTTCATCACCGCCGGTTGCGGGCGGCAGGGATGAAGGTAAATCGGCACATTCAACGCCTGCGCCGCCTCGAAAATCACCCAGTACTTTTTATCGTCCATAAAACTGCCGCGCGTATGGCCGTTGATCAGCGCGCCCAAAAGCCCGAGTTCCTTTACCGCGCGTTCGAGTTCCTTGGCCGCCTCCGCTGGGTCACCCGTGGGCAAGGCAGCAAAGCCACCCAGTCGAGTCGGGTTGGCCTGAATCGCCGCGTGCATGCGTTGATTCGCATCACGCGCAAGCGGGATCGAGGTAGCGGTCTCATAGCCCTGCGCGCCGGGCGCGGTCATCGATAGCACCTGAAAGTCGATGCCCGCGGCGTCCATGTGGGCGATACGCGATTTGCCCAGGTCCAGCAATTCGCCTTCCGAATCGAACCCCAGGCGCTTATTCATCTCGGCGCGATGGTGCTTGCGTGCTTCGGTGTCGGGCGGCAACAGACCAAGCGCCATGGGCGTGGTGAAATGGTCTTCAAGGGTGATGATGCGCATTATTATCCTATTTACAGATAAATTTATAACCAGTATGCACAATGGCTATACCGGTAACTAGTAGAAAGTTTTCAATTATGGATTCGCCGCGATGCCAGATACTACTTGGTCTTAATGCCTGCAGCGATCAACCCTTACTGCCGTCAGCTACTCGCCCTTGATACCTGCCGCGCGAATGGTTCGCGAATACACCTCTTGCAGGTTTTGCACCTGCTGAACGAACTGATCGGCCGACCCACCCACGGTAACGAAGTTGGCCTCGTCGATCTTGGCCTTGGTTTCTTTATCGGCCAGCACCTTGTGCATGTCTTCGTTGATGCGATTCACAATCGGACGCGGCAGATTCAACGGCCCGAATACGCCGTACCAGCCTTGCGGCTGATCACCGCCGGGCAAAAATTCGACGACCGCCGGAACATCTGGATACGTTTCTTGCCGTTTGGTTTGCGATATCGCCACGATCTTGATTTTTCCGCCGCGCGCATTGGCGATCACCGTTGCCATGTTGGACAGCGCCACATCGATCTGCCCGCCCAGCAACGCCGCCATCGACGGGCCTTGACCCTTAAACGGCACATGCAACATATCCACGCCCAGCGAACGCAACTTCTCGCCGTAAATATGCGGCGCAGATAACGTGCCGGGAGAGCCAAAGGTGAGCTTGCCCGGATTGGCCTTGGCGTACGTAATCAATTCGGCCATGTTGGTTACCGGCGCCGAGATACTGACCGCAATACAAGAGATGGGCGCCACCGCCGCGATGATCGGCGTCAGATCGTTCAACGGGTCAACCGGGGCATCCTTAGACAATAACTTCGCCAGCACCATATCCGACCCCACGCCGAACAAAATCGAATAACCATCGGGCGCGGATTGCATCACGTTGCGATTGCCAATAGCGCCCGCCGCGCCGGCGCGATAATCAATCACCACCGGCTGGCCGATGAAGGTAGCCAGTTTGGTTCCCAGCAAACGGCCCATCAGATCGGTGCCGCCGCCTGGGGGTTGCGGGATCACCATACGAATGGGTTTGGCGGGGTAGGACTGGCCCGAAACGGGCGCTACGGCTAACACCGTAAAAAGAAGCCCTGCGCTGAACATCAATCCAGAATTCAAATGATTTCTCCCCGCAAATTTGGTTCGTTGAAACTTGTTACGCATTGCTCTCCGCTACCGGTGCAATTTAACCGCGATTACCGAATTTTGGCGAAAAAAAACCGAGATCACCCGGTATTCGTGCTTCTTGGTCGTCAGGCCGACGTCAGTTCCAGCCGGCGCTCGATTCTATTAAGTCGTAGTTCCTGGCTATCCATACGGGCGTGGATAAGAGCCATGTCGGTATGTATTCATCAGCGCTACCAAGCCAGTCGCGAAATAAGTATCGACTCGCAAAATGCTTGAAGAAGCGCACGGATAGGACGTTTTCAACGATTCGCTCTTCCCAACAAAACCGGAAAATCTAAAAATCCTATGGCGTTTTGTCTTCGCCACGCCCATTATTTGCGCTTGCTGGATCTCACCTCCGGCAAAGGAGCGCGCACTTGGACAAGTTCGATCGCATCTACCAGCTTCACCACATCCTTGCCGGGCGAAGAACGGCTATCTCTCTCGATGCCTTGAAGGAAAAACTCGACTGCTCGAAAGCGACCGTATATCGCCTCATTCATGTTCTTGAGCACTACCTCAGTGCCCCTATCCAGCGCGACGAAAATCTCGGTGGATTTCGTTATCTGCCCGCCGCGGACGGACGTGCCTACGAATTACCCGGCCTGTGGTTCAGCGCCGCCGAACTTCAAGCCCTGCTCACCTTCCAGCGATTGCTGCAGAACCTGGGCCCCGGACTACTCGATGAGCAACTCGCGCCCTTGTCGGATCGTCTCAATGAACTGATGCGCCACCAACGACTTGGCCTGGCCGAAGCGGCGAACCGCATTCGCTTCCTAGGCATGGCCGCTCGACCAACTGGCGAATGGTTTCAAGTGGCCGCAGGTGGCGTGCTGCAACGCCGCCAACTTCTGTTGCGCTACCACGGACGAACGCGCGATCAAATAACCGAGCGCACCGTATCGCCGCAGCGCCTCACCCACTACCGCGACAACTGGTACCTCGACGCCTGGGACCACCAAGACCGCGGCCTACGTACCTTTGCCGTCGACCGCATCCGCCACGCCAGCACCCTGCCCAGCGCCGCGAAAAATATTGACGATGCGACTCTGGATGACCACTACGGTAGCTCCTACGGCATCTTCGCCGGAAAAGCCAACAAAACCGCAGTACTGCGGTTCACCGCCGAGCGCGCGCGCTGGGTCGCCGACGAGCGCTGGCATCCTGAGCAAGTTGGCCAGTTTTTGACTGACGGGCGCTATGAACTCCACATCCCTTACCGGGATTCGAGGGAATTGGTCATGGATATATTGCGGCATGGGGCGGAGGTGGAGGTGATGGGGCCGGAGGGGTTGCGGGGGGAGGTAGCACAAAGCTTGCGGGGTGCTCTGGCTCAATACGCTTGACAACTGTATCGATTGAATCCTAGTCGCATGATTTGAGACTTGCCAAGAGCAAAATGATTTTCGAGTAGATCCCTATGACGATCAATAAATCCTTCATGCCGTACTGGGGCAAGGCCGATCCGAACTACGCGGGCGAGCCTAAGTGGCATCCGTTAGCCTTTCACTGCCTGGATGTCGCGGCGGTAGGCCGTGAATACTTGCATCGCGCGCCCGCCATTCGCAGCTTGTTGATGAAGTCACTTCAAATCGAAAACGAAGTCGCAATAGAAAATTGGGTCGCTTTCTGGCTTGCGTTGCATGACCTGGGCAAGTTCTCGGAGGCATTTCAAAGCCAAAGGCCCGATCTTTTTGCGAATTTGCACGGACGGCAACCAGATCCATCCAAGAGCTACCGACTACGTCACGACAGTCTCGGCATGTTGTTCTGGAAAGAGGTGCTCGGGCCGAAGGCGGTGGAGGACGAGTGGTTCGGTCCGGATTCGGAGGACGCGCTTTTCGGGCTCGACTCCTGGGCGCGTGCAGTTACAGGTCATCACGGCCAGCCCCCAATAGAGGGTGGTGATTTTTGGGAACAACACTTTAATCGCGTTGAGGATCGCAACGCGATAGTGGAGTTCGTAACAGAACTACGAGCGCTTTTGGTCGATGGTCCTGTCACGGCGATTCCTTCCACATTGGATGCCGAAACCTTCCATCGGGCGAGTATCGATCTTTCATGGTGGATCGCCGGGTTGGCCGTGCTTGCCGACTGGTTGGGCTCCAATACGAATTTTTTCGCCTATCGAAACTATCCTGACCACGTACTACCGTTGGCAGATTACTGGGAGTACGCAAAAAAGCAGGCCACCATTGCTCTCAATGCAACCGGCGTGCTCCCGGTGAACAGCAAGCATGCATTGAGCTTCACTGAGATGTTCCCGACTATTGACACCCCATCGCCATTGCAAGACTGGGCCGCGAAAGTTGAATTGGCTTTGGGGCCGCAGATTCACCTGCTGGAGGACGTAACCGGGGCCGGCAAAACCGAGGCAGCAGTAACCCTTGCCCATCGGTTGATGGTCACTGGATGCGCAGACGGTTTCTTTATCGGCTTGCCGACGATGGCGACGGCCAATGCGATGTACGGCCGCATCGCGCAGGTGTACGCCAAGCTTTTCTCGGATAGTGCAAGTCTCGTGCTTGCGCATGGCCAACGCAGACTCGTCGAAGCATTTGCTGAATCGGTGGTGCCATCTGGACCGCAAGAAAATGACGCGCGGCAGGCTGACGACTCCGCCACCGCGCGCTGCGCGGCGTGGCTGGCCGACCACAACAAACGTGCGCTACTGGCGCCCGCCGGCGTAGGTACGCTTGATCAGGCGCTATTGGCGGTGCTTCATAGCAAGCACCAGTCGCTGCGCCTGTTGGGACTGTTTAGGAAAGTGCTGATCGTCGACGAAGTGCACGCATGCGACGCGTACATGCAAGGCGTCCTTGAAACTCTGCTCGAATTTCACGCGAGCGTCGGTGGCAGCGCAATTCTATTGTCCGCGACCATGCCGCAACGCATGAAGCAGGCATTGTTGGACGCGTTCGCAAAGGGATGTCGGTCGGCAGTGCC
>JBJXEY010000290.1:0-8192 GCA_046153355.1 Burkholderiales bacterium | reverse complement strand
CCTGCCGGTAGCGTTCATGCTCGATAACCGGTATTCGCTTTTCGCCTCGCGCCGCTCGCCCAACAGCCATTGTCCGCGCTGATCGCTTAAGGTTCGTTTAAGCGCCTCGGCGACACGGCCCGCTGCGGCGCCGCATTCGCTCTCGGCCACGCCACGTGCGGCGAGTTGTGCGTGAAACGCGTCGCGTAGATTCTCTACTCGCGAATCGTTCCACGCGGCCAAGCCCTCCTCCGCGATGCGCTGAATCCAGCGGTGCGCGACGCTACCCAGGTGCCGCGCGGTCTCGCCCGCCCAGGAAAACTCCACTGCGTCGCGCCCTGCATCGTCACGCGGCGGGGCGTTCCAGGTGAGCACGTCATTCGCAGGCGGGCGCCAATCGGTACGCAGACGCCGCAGAACTTGCGAGACCCCACCGTGCTGTGCGCTGACCGCAGAGACGGCCTCGCTGCCCTGCGCCGATTCGATGGCGGCATTTGCCACCGTATGGGCAAGCTGCATCGCGTATTCACCCTCCACCACCGGCCACAACCGCGCGAGCAGCGATTCCGCGCTTGGCAAAGCGAGCGCATTGTCCTTATCCAGTCGCGCTTCACCCAGCCAATGTAATTCCTCGCGCGCGCGCGTGGCGGCGACGTACAGTAGCCGCGTTTCCTCGTGCCGCGCTTTCACCTTCTCTAGCTGGCGCAGATATTGGTAGGTGGGCTCGTCATCCGAGCCCGCCGGATTGATGGGCGCGATCAGCAACGTGCCGCGCCGGCCGCTTTCCTGGTTACTGTCGCTTTCCTCATTGCCGTCGCTTTCCTCATCATCTTCTCCGAGCGGCGTTTCCATCCACGCGAGCAAGCGTTTGTCGTCATTTCTCTTACCCGCGTGCAGCCCTGGCACGATGACGGTATCGAACTCCAAGCCCTTGGCCTTGTGGATGGTCATGATCTGCAAGCGTTCGTCGCCGCGCGCATCGGGCAGCGCATAAAGGCCCGCCACCGCTTCATCGAACGCGACCACATCACTTATCTCGCCCGCCGCTTCGTGCTCGGCGAGGCATTCAAAATAAATGTCGATGTCCTCGATGTCGCTTTCATCCTCTACACAAGCCGGGCCGCCCAAAGCGAGCCAAGCGGTTTCCACCCGCGCACGCAGGCTGCCGCGCAATGGGTTATCCACTATCAGCGCCATCGCCAAGCGCAGACGCGCCAACCTCGCCAGACCATCCGCGGAGAGCCCGCTACCAGATGAATGCAGTAGCTCCCACACGGTATCCAGACCATTTTTAGTATTAGATACTATCGGTGATGCTCGTCCTGATTCGAACTCGCCAAATAAATCTTTCTGTTTTTCATCTTTTTCCGCAACGCCTTCGACCTCCACACCGACCAGGGCATGCAAATCCGCTAAGGTCAGCCCGCACCATGGAGCACGCAGCACGGCAAGCCAGGCTATGCGGTCCTCCGCATGCGCGAGGGCGCGGGTGAGGCAATACACGTCCTGCACCGCCTGACGGTGGCCCAGCGGCTCGATATCGATGGCCTGGAACGCGAGGCCAGCGCGGCGCAAAACCGGCACGATGGCACGCAGATGACCGCGATTGCGCACCAGTACCGCAACCGAGCCATCGGGGCGCGCACTATGCGCGGCGCGAATGATTTCCACCAGCCGTTCTGCCTCGCCCACGGGGCCCGACTGCCCCGCGTGCACGAAAACGCGACCCCTTCCCCAACGGCCTTCGGGCGGGGATTCATCCCTATGCACCGCGCCTGATGGCGAATACGACACCGCGCCCGTGGCCATTGCGTCGCGCGCGGGCATCACTCGATTGAAGGCGCTATTCACCCAGTCCACGATGCCTTGCCGCGAACGAAAGTTCGCGGATAAGGTAAGCGGCTCAAGCAAAATACCGCCAAGGCCTTGCTGTTTTGCGTGCAGAAAAAGACCCACCTCCGCTTGGCGAAAGCGATAAATCGATTGCATCGGATCGCCAACCAAAAAAAGTGTTTTCTCGGTGCGATCATCGATTGACGTTTCCCCGGCATTCCACCCAGCGGTAAGTTTTTCAAGCAGTGCGAACTGGGTATAGGAAGTGTCCTGAAATTCATCCACCAGCAGATGATGAATGCGATAGTCGAGGGCCAGCATGAGATCGGTGGGCGCCTCAGCATCGCCCAACGCAAGATTAGCGCGCTGCGCCACTTCCACGAAATCCGCCTCGCCGCGCGCGGCGAACACCAGTTTCAGTTGCGCGACGGCAAGCGGCAGGAGGCGCGTAATCGACTCCAGCACCTGCCATTGCTCATCCGAATAGCGTGGCGCCGGCAAGGCGCGTAGCGCATCGAGCACCTCTGCGAGGCCCGGCGAGAAATCAAGCAAACCCACCAGGGTGGCGTGAAGCAATTTCCATTGTTTGGCCAGTTCCCGCTCAGCTTTGCTCACCCCCGCTGGGAAGCCAAGCTTCACATTCAGGCCGCTGCGCCATTCGCCCTCGTTAGTGAGGAGCAAGGAAGCAATGCCAAGCCAGGTTTCGTGTTCTTCTTCGCCCACGCCTGGCAACGCGTCGAGTTGGGCACAGGCAACGATTGGCGAATCGGAACCGTTTGCGGCGAGATTGCCTGCGGCGTAGCGAGCCAGTTCGCAAAGATCGGCGAGGCCTTCTGGCGGAAACAACGCGGCAACGCTAGCTCGCGCGGCACGGCGCGCCCTGGCTAAGCCGCGCTCGAGATGTTCACGCTGATTGACGCTCCCCAGATGCGGCAACCAATGATCGCGGCGCGCGAGCATGTCAGCGAGCAGGTTCTCCACGGCCGAAAGATTGTTGTCTAGGTGCACGAGCAGCAACGCGATATCGTTGGCATGTTCCGCTTCGTCATCGAGCTGCGCGAGCGTTGCACGCGCGGCTTCGCGGTAAAGACTACCCGCATTTTCCACGCTGCGCGGTTGCGCGCCGAACGCAGAGAGCACCGGCATTTGACGCGTGAGTGAGGCACACAGGGCATCGAAGGTTTGAATACGCAGGCGTTGTGCGTTGGCGCCCAACTGCCAGCCACCCTCTGCCTCGCGCGCGAGGACACGCCGCGCAAGTACGCGCGTCTGGCGGGTATGTGGGGCAAGCGTTTCATCCGCCGCGCTGTCGTTCGTCGTACTTTTGTCCGCTGTGCTGTCGTTCGTCGTACTTTTGTTCGCCACACTCTCGCGTGCTTCATCCAAGGCTTGCAGCACGCGCAATTTCATCTCCGCTGCGGCCTTGCGGGTAAAGGTAATGGCGGCAATTTCTTCGGGCTCACGCGCAAGCGACAGCAGCACCAAATAACGCTGGATCAGCAGTTCCGTCTTGCCCGAACCCGCGGGCGCCTGAACGATGAAGGAGCGCCCCGGTTCGAGTGCCAATCGCCTGGCGGCGGCATCTTCGGCATCAAGCGTGGTTTTGGCCTTGTTAATCACGCGGGCCCCTCACCCTGCGCAACGTCGTCAAGAGTCGAAAAGCTTTCGCGTTCACTGATGCGGCATAAGCCCTGCAACTGACATTCGCCGCAGGTTTTTTCGCCTCGCTTCGGATCGACACGCGCATCGCCACTCATGAATTCTCGGCCAAGTGCTTCCAGCTCCGCGCGCATTGAAGACAGCATATGCTCCCAGGAGTAATAGGCCTTGGCCGCGTCAGCGCGTTGTTTGGATAACGATCTCACGCCGGGAATGAGATTGTCCTCGCGCGCAATGCCGAGAAAATCCATTGCTCCGGCGCGCGGTCGCGCATAGGCGAGCGCAACCACTTTGGCATCCGAACCCAGGCCCTTGCCCGCGCCGGCGGCATACAAAGGCAGCTGCGGCTCATCGGGGCGGGCTCCAAGCCAGCCACTCACCTCGGTTCGGCCGGTTTTGTAGTCAAGCACCGCCCACGCGCCGCCATCAACACCCAATATTCGATCCATGCGGTCAAGTTTCGCGTTCACCGCAAGCCCGCCAAAACTGAAAGACTCCTTTTGCTCCAGACCAACAATCTCGAACGCGGGTCGCTCGCGCTCAGCGGCTAGCCAATATGTCGCCACGCGTATCAGGCGTTCACGTTCCAGTTGCAACAGCCGCCCCGATAAAGCCTCGGGCCGACGCCAGCGCAAACTATTGATTGCGGTGTCGGCGGCCGTGGCAATGAGCGCATCCAGATCGCGCTGCGCGAGGGCGTGCAGCGCGGCGCTGGATTTCAATTCGCGCCAGATCTTGTCTAGCAACTTATGCGTGAGCGTGCCACGGTCGGAGGCATCCAGATCGCTTGCCGTATCAAGAGGCCGCGCCCGCAGTCGATGAATCGCATACGCCTTGAAGGGACAAGCCGCCTGATCGCGAAACACACTGGTGCCTCCCGCGCTTGAACTCCCCTTGGCAATGGCGGGCGCATACCTGTCGGTCAGAAATTCCAAAACCTCAACGCGAACAGCACCACCTGCGTCTTGGTTGGGCGACAGATTAAGTTCAAATCCGCGGCCAAGATCGGCGACACGGCACTCGGCAATACCCGCAATCAGGCTGCTCGCGCGTAGCACGCGATCCTCCGCCTTGAGGGGATGCGAAAACACCACCTCCCCTGCCTGCGCAAGCCAACGACGCATGATGCGAGCGTCGAGCTCGTGGGATGCGCTGCTTGAGGCTTCGGGCACGCCGGCGCGTTTTTGCAAAGCGACGGGAATAAACGGATTGGGATTGGCCGGCAAGGGCCAGGCATCTTCCGAAAGACCCATTACCCAAAGGTGATCAAATTCCAAGCCACTGGATTCCAACACGCCCAGGATCTGCACCGGCACCTCGTGCGCCTCGGGCTGGAACAAGGTGTCGGTGACCGCGCGTCTGAGCAAGGCCCGCGCTTGGGCAAAACGCATACGCCCGGCGACACGATCCAGCGCGGCAAACTGCGCAAAACACTCGTGCAATTTTTGCAATGCCTGATACTCCGCGGAATCGAGGGTTCGTTCGCCGGGAAAACCGATTGCCTCAAGCAGCGCGAGGAAACTTCGCGCCCAGTCCCCCGCGCGTTTCGCGCCAGAGAGGTTTTCCTTTGCGCAGGTAGCGAATTTAAGTAACGCCTGCATAAGAACGGGACAACCACGCACCGCGTAAGGGTTGTCCTCGGTAGTCTGACGCGTGATCGCACGCCGCAGGCGTTCAAGCGAAGTTTGTGGAGCACACACCGCGCGCAACGCCGCATCGAGGCAGGCACGCTCGGCGGATTCGCTTTGTGCACCCGCGATGAAGGGCGAACGGATCAGGTGGCTGGCATCATCGAAGCTGCAATCGTTCCCGGCGATATCCAACACACGCAGCGCGGCGCGCGCAAGCGCCATATCGCTAAGTGGGACGCCCATGGAGACATTAAAGGGCAGCATCTGGGCGTCGAGTTCACGGCCCGGTGCGAGCACGCGCGAAAAAGTTCGGATCACCGCCTCACGCTTGCCGGCCAAATCCGGCACCACGACACCGACGCGACAGCCACCACCCAGTTCTGTGGCAGCTTCAAGCCGGGCACGTGCCCAGCGCGCCGCGGCCTCGATTTCTTGTTTCTCCGTGGCACAAGCCAAGCGTAATCCCGACGTGCGTGGCGCGTCTCGCGCATCCATTGCGAGTTCGACATCGCGCTCCACCAGCGCATCGAAAAACGCGCTCTGCTGCGGGGTCAATATGTCAAAGCCCCAGGCGACCAGCAGAGAAGGTTTACGCAAGGCCGCATGTGGCAGATGGGGTATGAGGACATCCGACAAACGCGCGCGATCACTTTGCCGGTCGCGCGCGGTGCTGCCTTCATAGCGCCAGGCCCAATCGGCGAATACGCGCGTATCTTCGTTACCAAAAAAATCGCGCAGGTTGGGAAGAAGCTGCCAAGCGTGCGCCAACGTCCAGGCCTCACGTGCGAGGGTCGCCGCGCTGGCGGCGGATAACAAAAGACTCCCCGCCTCGGAGCCCGCGATTACGCCCTCCCAAATTGCCTGCTCCTGGATGCCCGAGAGCAGCATGGGGATTTTGGGCGCCAGCTCGGAGTACAACGCATCTTCGTAGAGCCGTTGATACAACGCGCTCAAGGGGAGAATATCCGCGGCTTCCCAAACGACTAGGCCTTGGGCAGCTTGGAATTCCGCGTAATGCGCCGCCAGCGCGGCCGCCAGGCGTTGATTGGGTGTGACGACGCTGACAGTACCGCCCCTCGCATCAGCGAGACGCTTGAATACTTCGTCCTTGGTCAGCAGCAAACGCGAGACAGAGGCCATCGCCTCACGACAATCGGGCTTTGGGTCGAGCAGTCATCACCAAGCTCGATCCCAGCCTTTGGGGATTTTCGTAATCTTGATGCTGCGATGGAACATGGCGTTTTATTTTTCGATGAGATGCTTTTTGTCGGAAACTTTTGACCACTCATCGGCATCAGCGGGCGCTTCCTTGCGCTCGACGATGGCAGGCCAGGTTTTCGCCAATTCGGCATTCAGTTTAATAAAAGCGCGTTGCCCCTCGGGCACATCGTCTTCCGCATAGATGGCTTCCACCGGGCATTCAGGCACGCACAAGGTGCAATCAATGCATTCGTCGGGGTCGATCACCAACATATTCGGCCCTTCGCGAAAACAATCCACCGGGCAGACATCGACGCAATCGGTGTATTTGCATTTAACGCAGGCTTCACTCACTACATAGGTCATGTTGATTTTCTCGTCGGAAAGCCGCGAAGTGGGGCGAAAGCAGGCATTGATAGACTGAGCAATACCTATAAAACCTGTCTGAATCAATTACTTATCTGCGGAATTCTAGCATGCGTATGATGCCGTACCGAGGATTCGGCCCTAGGGTTCGGCGCCAATGTTCAGCGAAACTCACGAACCACAACATTTCCACTGGCCACACACGAACTCTTGAACTTCAGCTAGCATGGCCTCACATAGCAAAGAATTCTCCGCGCCAGCGAGGCGCTTACATAAAATTCCACCAAAGGCCAATCCATTCCGGAGAAAGCCACCACACGAGGATGCAATGAGCGAACATATTACGCATGTCACCGACGAATCGTTTGACGCCGAAGTCCTGAAATCCGATGTCCCTGTGCTAGTCGATTATTGGGCCGAATGGTGCGGTCCCTGCAAGGCGATCGCTCCAATGCTCGATGAAGTGGCGAAGGAATACACCGGCAAAATCAAGGTGGCCAAGGTCAATGTCGATGAGAACCAACAGACGCCACAAAAGTATGGCATTCGAGGTATCCCCACTCTGATGCTCTTCAAAGGCGGCAATATCGAGGCCACCAAAGTAGGCGCGCTGTCCAAATCGCAGCTTGCGGCCTTTCTTGACAGCAACATCTAAAGCGTCTACCCTAGCTTTTGTGCGTGTGATGCCCCGCTGATTCGGGGCTCTTTCCCGCGAACCGGTGCAGGCCAAGTTGCAATAAAACGCTGGCCTCCCGTCCTAACCCTCCCTCTTCTAGTCGTTCCCTAGCTGCCGAACCGTTTCGGCCAAACCTCACCAAAAGTCTATGCACTTATCAGAGCTGAAAAGCCAACACGTCAGTCAGTTGATCGAGATGGGCCAGTCCTTCGAAATCGAAGGCGCCAATCGCATGCGAAAACAGGAATTGATTTTCGCGATCTTGAAAAACCGCGCGAAAAAAGGCGAGTCCATCTTTGGTGATGGCACGTTGGAGGTCTTGCCCGATGGCTTTGGGTTCCTCCGCTCACCTGATACTTCGTACCTCGCCTCCACCGACGATATTTACGTTAGCCCCTCGCAGATCCGCCGTTTTAATCTGCACACCGGCGATTCGATCGAAGGCGAGATTCGCACGCCCAAGGATGGCGAACGTTATTTCGCCCTGGTAAAGGTGGATCGTGTCAACGCCGATTCTCCCGAGGCATCGAAACACAAAATTCTCTTTGAGAACCTGACCCCGCTGCATCCAGACAAGATCTTGAAGCTGGAGCGCGAGATGAAGGGCGAGGAAAACATCACCGGGCGCATCATCGACATCATCGCCCCGATTGGCAAAGGCCAGCGCGGTCTGATCGTCTCGCCGCCCAAGGCCGGCAAGACCGTGATGCTGCAACACATCGCTCATGCCATCACCGCCAACAATCCCGACATCGTGTTGATCGTGCTCCTGATCGACGAGCGACCCGAGGAAGTCACCGAAATGCAGCGCTCGGTTAAGGGCGAAGTGGTTGCCTCGACCTTCGATG
>JBJXEY010000284.1:0-8211 GCA_046153355.1 Burkholderiales bacterium | reverse complement strand
ACCATTCTCGCCACGATATCGAGCAACGTGAAAGCCGGAAAGTTGAAATTGCTCGGTGTATATAACACCAAGCGTTATCACTTGATCCCGGATGTGGCGACCGTAGCAGAGCAAGTGCCTGGCTACGAACCGCCGCCGGGGTGGATGGGGTATCTTGGACCGGCAAAAATGCCGGCGGCGCTGGTGACGCGGTTGAATACCGACCTAGCCAAATTCTTCAGTGAGCCCTTGTTGTTGGAACGCGCCGAGGCGGCGGGCATTTTGATCGCCAATAGCACGCCCGCCGAATTTGCCGATGGCCTAAAGCGCGAGTTCGAAGTCGTGGGGCGAGTCATCAAGGCCGCTGGAATTCAAGCTGAATAATTCATGCCGAATAATCGCGAATCGATTGGCATAGCGACAAAAAAAGGGCGCGATCGCTCGCGCCCCAGGCGGAATAACACGCAAATACTTATTGTATTTTCAGCGGCCTAAATATTTATTCGCTTCGATGTGTCCCGGCACTATCTGCAACACGCGCTGGTAGGCATCGGCGGCGCGAGTTTTGTTACCGGTGGCTGCCGCAGCGCGCGCCACGTACACCCACATGGTGGCATCGCTGGGATAACGCCGAACCATTTCGTCGGCGCGCGTCGCCAGGGCCTTCCAGTTAGCCTGGCCTTCTTCCGCCACCAGCATGCGTAGATGCGCGACATAGTTGCCCGGCGCGTTTTGCAGCACCCACGATGCCTGCGCGGCGGCCTCATTCCAGCGGCCTTGGGCTAGCAATACCAGCGAGATGCCCAATACCGCGTCAAACGACTCTTTGTTCATCTCTTGCGCGCGTTGGTAGGCGCGTATGGCGTCGGGGTAGCGCGCCTGAAGATACAAAAGATAGGCGAGGCGCAGTTGTGCAAACTCATTTTTCTGCGCCAGGGTTTCCATTTGCTGCGCGGCCTGCGCAAAGTTACCCGCAGCTTCGAATTTATAGGAATTGGCCCAAGGATCGTTTTGCGCGAATGCCTGGCCGGACAAAACGCCTGCGGCGATCAGGCCGGCGAAAAGGATGGCTTTGTTGCGGAACATGGATGCCTCTTAGAAATTGGTGGTTAGCGTGACGTTTCCGTAGGTGGTTCTATACGATTGGTTGCTGCCAATGCCGGGCTCGGCGTATTGCGCGGTGCCGGCATACAGACCGATATTGGTGTCGCGCATCAGCTTCCAATTGACCCCAGCGTTGATGCCATTTTTATTTAAATGCGCGAGATTGGAAATTCCGCCGGTATCGGTGTTGACCGCATAAATACGGCTACCCAAAAATGCACCTAACGAAAAATTTGAGGGCATCCACGGCGAGGTGCCTTTGTCGATGTAGTGCGTCCAGGTGGCATCCAATCCATTCGTGGCGTGTTTGCCCATGGCGCGGGTGCTGTCGCTCACGCGAATGAGATAGGGGCGCAGGCTGATCCAATCGTAGCTATTGTTCATGCCGAACGAGACGGTGGGCACCAATTGCTTGACGCGCAGCCCCCCCTGATAACTGCTGCGCGCATATTCGAGATCGACGAATAAATTGCCCTTGGAGGTCAATAGCCCAAGCTTGGGCGCCCAGACCTTGACATCGTCGGTGAGGCGTGTGGGATCGTTATTGTCGGCGCGCAGGTAATCGAGTCGATAGATCACTCGGCCGCCGGTGATGTTATCGCGCTGGTACATACGGCCCGAGAGGTTGTAATTGGTTTGATTGAGTTTGGGCGTGCCGTTGTTGTAATTCACCGTCGAACGAGCGATGCCGCCACCGACGCCGCCTTGCTGCGCTTTGTCGGCATCGAAAATGAGGCCGGTTTCCGAGGCATCTTTACGCGAGATTGACGACTTGTAATCAATACCGGTGTATTTAATGCCCCCGGTATAGCGCCAAGCGTTGGGTGTGTTGGCCTCGGCGCGAACCGAAGGTTGCGCGTAAAGCTGAAGGGAAAATCCCAGCGGCACAAGGCCGAGCAAGGCGAAGAAAGTACCCCAAAGAGGGTGGTTTTTTGTAATTGATTTTTTATTTAAAGTATTCATAAACAGTCACCTATAATAGTTATTTAAGGCAATTTCTACATGCTAACAGAGGGTTCGTGATCCTGCAAATTACTGCTCAATTGGGCGCTCCATAGGTGCTCGTCCCACTTCGCTTCCCACCGGGTGCAACCATGCTCGGGTGAAATCCAAGCACGCGTTGTAAGTGTTCGCTCACCTAATAAACGATGTTCGCCGACTTGAAGCCAAGCGGCGCTGGTCGTATCCCAGGATCGCGAATAATGACTATGCAGCCCGCCACCCAAGGGGTAGCGCAAAGCCAGTGCGCATCGGTGGCCAAGGTTGACGGGCAAAAGTTGCATGGGCGGAGAATCGCGCCAGCTATAGGCGGTTTCGCTAAACGGGGTGAACCCTTGCGCAAGTAACCACAAATCCAAGAAGCGGTCGGCGACCCGGTTCCTGTCGTAGCAGGCAAACACGGCGAAGGTTTCTTCGTAGGCCGCGCTGGCACCGCTATCGGCGGTGAGACGAAATTGACCGGTGAGCGTGATCCAGGTGCGAAGCGTGCGCTGAATGGATGGCTGCCCCGGCCCCTGGGATACCTCGTAGCTAAGCAGCCGGTCGGCAGGCAAATGCAAGGCGCGCTGCAAATACACTAGGTTCGCGGCGAATGCCACCGACTCGCCTTCTTCGGGGCGCCGATGTAGCGCCAATTCTGGGGCGGCTTCCCGATCACGCCGAGTGAGCACGCAGCTCAAGTGAAACGGATGGGTCGGGCTCCCCAGGGCCTCACCGCTTTGCACCTGCAAATGTATATGCGGTTGCGGCGAACGCCCGGAACTGCCGCATTCGCCAATCATCGTTCCCACCCACACCGCTTCGCCACTACGCACTTTGAGACTTCCCTGACGAAGGTGGGCAACCAGGACGCAAAGGCCCGACGCCATACGAATCAATACGTAGTTGCCCCAATTGAGCTGGGTGTCCGCTTCGCCCGGCGGCACATCGGGGAGGTCGTCGCGACAGCGAAGAATTTGCCCACTGGCGGGCGCGAGTACCGGTAGGCCAAAGCAGTGGTAATCCGCGACGGTGCGCCCGGTGCCTTGGTAGGAAGATTTACCGTCGTGAATATAAAAATCCAGCGCGTGCCGCCATGAATCGCGATGCGTGTAAGCGCCGTCGAACCCCTGATAGACCTGCCATTCGCCATAGAACGGTGGCGACAACGGCACGCTATCCCAGGTGATACCGCGCGCCTGTGCGAGCCGGGTGCGCTCGAAATTTATTTCCGGCAGCGCCGGATACTCGAGCAATAGCAGCGGATGACTCGCGGCGGTGCGCTTGCGCATCGCCGCCAGCGTGAATAGTGTTGCCGCCAAAAATGGCACCGCCAACACCGAGAGGCCGGAACGCTGCGAAAAATGGTGACCGGCGGCGAGTAACAATGCGGCCAGCGCCACACCCAACATCGCAAGGAGAAAACTTCGCACGCTGGGCGCCATGAAGGTGCCGCCCAAGGCCAACGCGGTGAGAATGAAGTTGAAATTGGCCCAACTCCCCACCGTTCGCGCGGCTTCGGGGGCCCAGGCAAGAAACAATACCTGGCCGACCACAAAGCCACAGATCGCGAGGAACGCGAGGTAGCGCGAGGTCCATAACAGCCCCAGAAAAATCACCAGTCCTGGCAGCGCGTAAGGGGTGAAATAGGGCGAGCCCATGGCGGCAAGAAAAGCCCCTATCGAATCGCTGAATAAATTGACATCGGATAACAGTGGCAGACCGGATGCGCTCACCGACGGCGCAAAGCCGCTGGCCGCCGCATTGGCAAGCGTTGCCACCAGCACGAAGGGCATGGACAGCGCGGGCAGGTGATCCCAGCGCCATAACCAGTCGGTGAGAATGGCGGTGAGAAAGGTGGTGAGCACCGCGGCGCAAATTACCAATCCCATCATTGCCGGTGACCAGGCATGGGCAACGCCCAAGGCAAGGCCAACCAGCAGGCAGTTGTAGACGTAACCGCCGGTGTCAGGTACCGGAAGCCGCAGCCGGCGGGCGAGCAGAAACCCGGTGATTGCCGAGACCAGCCCGGTAGCGCCGGCCCAAGGGTTCCAGAATGTCACCGCCATGAATGCCAGACCAATGAGCGGGTGTTCGCAAAACATGATGGCGGCGTAACCGCGCAATAGCGGTTGCGCCGCTGTGGGTATGGCGAGTTTCATAAATACCGCGTACTAATGCTGGGTGATGATTCGGGACGGACGATTATTCGGGATGGGCGATTATTCAGGCACGCCATTGGGAAACGGATCGCTCAAGCTCTCGGGCAAATACTCGGAGCTATTGATGAACTCCAAGGTATCGGCACGGCGCACCACGTGCGCGCGGCGTTCGGCATCGATCATCACGATGTTCGGGCGTAGTTCAATGAACTGCATCCACTGCGTATTGTTGTAGGCGCCGGCGGGGCTAAACACCAGCGGCTCACCCACATCCAAAGGTGGCAGCAGTGCCGAATGGCGCAGCACGTCGATATTCATGCATAGCGGCCCGTAGAGCACGGTGTTCTCGGGCGCGCCGGGCAATTGCCGCGTGGGCCTAACCTGATGGTGATACCAAAGAGAGGTGAATAAAAGATTCAGGCCCGCATCCATTACTGCCGCGCGACGACCATCGGGTAATTGCTTACCCGCCACCACGCGCGATACCAGCATTTCGGCGTCATCCACTACGGCGCGGCCGGTCTCCAGCACCAGCAAGGGCCGCTGTCGCCCGGCGGCCTCGCGTTCGGCGGTGGCTTGTAGCAGCGCGTCGCAAATGGTTTCGGCATAACTCTCGAAGGTGGGTACTGCCTGTTCCGGCGGCAGATACACGCCATGCAGCCAATTCTGCGAGGCAAAGCCGCCGCCAATATCCAGGTAGCGGATTTCGCATCCAGTGCTCGCTTCAATTTCGTTCATGAAATTACACATGATGCGCACTTGGGCTGCGTAGGCGCGCGGATCGAGAATGAAAGTACCGATGTGCGAATGCAGGCCGCGAAGTTCGAGGTACGGGCTAGCGGCGATACGCCGTACCGCGTCGATGGCCTGACCGGCTTCCAGGTTGAAGCCAAAGCGGCTCCACGGCTCGGTGAAACCAGTTTCGAAATTCAGGCGTATACCTACCGGGATACGTTTGCCGCCAAAACGCCGCGCAATGTCCTCCAGTAAATACAACTCGTCGAAATTATCGATATGTATCCAAGCCTGCTCGCGCACCGCGGCTTCCAGCGCTTCGCGGGTTTTGTGCGGACCATTAAAAATGATCGCCTTGCCGGGGACGCCCAAGGCGCGCGCCTTTTGATACTCGAAGCCGGATACCACCTCGGCCCAGGAGCCTTCCTGGTGCAGGATATTGCACACTGAATTGAGGTAATTGGTTTTGTACGACCAGCCAAAACGCACCCGTGGATAACGCGTAATAAAGGCGCGCCGCAGACGGCGCATGTTCTCGCGCAGGCGCCGCTCCGATATCACGAATAGTGGCGAGCCGAATTCGCGCAATAGATCCTCGACGGCCAAACCATCGATGGCGGAAATCACCGAATCATTGTGCGCGGCGCCCAGGTTGTTTTGCGCGCCCACGTGATGCACGGCCAGGGTAGGTTTTTGCCAGGGTTTGCGAATATCGGTGGCGGTGTTCATGCGGCGATCTCCTTAGGTATGAGTTCTTCGCTTGCGCGGGTATTGGTGAGCATCATGGCTTCGAATTGCGCCATGGAAACGATCACTTCCTCGGCATAGCGTATGAAAAGGGTTCCGGTTGGCACCGGGGGAAAAGTGGGCAGCGCCGCGCCGACGATTAGGCGCAATAACGCCGCCGGAAGATTGCGGCCCACGCCGGCGGAGAGATAAATCCATGCCGGAAAACGCGGATTGATTTCGATAAGGTGATAGGTACCGGTGTCGTCGCGCATTACTTCGACTTCCAAAGCGCCGCGCCAACCGAGATGTCGCACGATACTTTCGGCGGTGGCAAGCAGGCGCTCGTCATGCACTGTGACACCCGCCCAAGCCTTGCCTTTGTCGGTGAGTGCGCGTTTTTTCATCATCACCGGGCCGAGTAACTTGCCAAAGCCATCGCCTATGCCGGCAAGGTTGTACTCCTCGCCTTTGATCACGCGTTGCACGATCAACGGCATGCCCCAGGTGCTGCCAATGCGATTGAACGCGGCGATGGCGGTGGTGGCGTCGCCACAAACCTGCGCGTCGTAATACAAACCCTTCACCACAATTGGGTAGCTCCAACCCAGGCGCTCGCAGGTGTGAAAGAATGATGCGTCGTGAATCAATTTTGTTTCCGGCGCGGCAATGCCCGCGAGCTTGGCTAGTTCAACCAGGCGGCTCTTATCGCGCATTTGCAGTTGCCGTGTGCTGGGGAGAAAACTGCGTATCCCCCAACTTTGCAGCTCGGTTTGCAATTGCGTGAAATTGGGCAACTCCGCGTCAAGGCATGGGATGATGGCATCCAGGCGTTCTTTGGCATGGATGTGGCGCAACCTTTCGGCCAACGCGGCGCTGCCCTCGAAGGGATAACCGAGCAGATAGGCCGCGTCGCAGCCGGGGTGGTATAGGCCAGGGTCCAAGGCGTCGTAGCTCAAGCCCACGATACGCAAATCGAACCCGCCCAATTCCGCGCTTTCGCGCAGACAGCGCACCACGGCTAGCCCCGGGCCGGGATTGTCGGCGCGGGCGTTTAAACCCGTCACCGCGACGGTAAGCCTACGGGGCTCGTTCATGGACGCAGCGTGGCGCGTAGGAGCGCGGCGAAATCGAGAATCTCGCGCTCGGCATCAAAGGGGTCAAGTTCATATTCACGTGTAACTTGCGCCACCAACTCGGTGAGGTCGCGCTCACGTTGAAACATGCGTAGCAACGCCAAGCCCGTGACATTGGCGGTGAAACTGTTGCCGGTCACCGGATCGAAGACGAAGCCCTTGTCGCTCAACGCAAGACGTTCAAGCACCGTGTTGGGCGGCAGGTGGGCTTCGCGCGCAGCGACTTGCGGGGATTGCGCCTTGCTCGCCGTGGCGGGCGTTTTGCCGGTGGTTGTTGTATTTTCACCGCCAGTGGTGTGCGTCGAGGTCATGGGTGTTCCCGCGTTGATGTTGCAATGGCGTGCAATGTAGCAATGCCAAGGCGCTGCAACAATCGGAAAAGCGCCGATTTCTGTAACCTCTTGTTACCGGTGCGGTATAAATGCAGCTTTTCCCCGCGCCGAGGGGTGAGTGACGATTTATTTGGAGTTTGTATGCGCGTGGCATTGTTGGAGGATGACCCCGACCAGTCGGAGGTATTGAGGATTTGGCTTGAAGGTGCGGGTCACCACGTTCACGTTTACGCGCGCAGCAAGGATTTTCTGCGCGAGGTGGCGCGCGAATCGTTTGACGTTTTGCTATTGGATTGGATGGTGCCCGGCATGAGCGGGGTTGAGGCGCTCAAATGGCTGCGCGCGAATTTAAGCGAGCGTGTTCCCGCCATATTGATCACCTTGCGCGATGCTGAAGAAGACGTGGTTGCTGGGCTGGCCGCCGGAGCGGATGACTATCTGGTGAAGCCGCCGCGCAAGCTCGAGTTGCTCGCCCGCATAGAGGCGGTGATGCGGCGCACGCAGGGCGCGCCTGTCACTCAGGGCCCAATGCGATGTGGCGATCTGGTTCTCGATCCCGTGACCCGCGGCGCGACCGTGGATTCGGTGGCCGTGGATTTGACGCAAAAAGAATTCGATGTGGCATTTTTTATGTTGAAAAATATTGGCCGGGTTCTCTCGCGAGGCCACTTACTCGAGGCGGTATGGGGTCAATCAAGCGAGCTCAATACCCGCACTGTGGATAAACATATCAGCCGCGTTCGAACCCAACTACGCCTGGTTCCCGAGCGAGGATGGCGCCTGGTGGCGGTGTTTGCGCATGGCTATCGCTTGGAGCGTATTGAAGGCACGGCGAATACTGCCGATACCTGATGCCTAGTCGGCGCTGACGCGCGGGGGAGCGGCGGGCGCTGCCGATCGCCGCAAAATCCGTGACAAAAATTCCGCAACCTGCCAGATCGAGCCCGTCAGCTAAAGTGCTCGAACGTGTTATCGCAGTTTCGCCGCACTTTGCGTCGCTGCTCGCGGCAAATCCGCAACTGGCCGCACACCTGAGAGAGCCGGACGACTCGATCCTTC
>JBJXEY010000279.1:0-6157 GCA_046153355.1 Burkholderiales bacterium | reverse complement strand
TGCACTTTCCTCGGACTGGTACTGGGACCAGGATGCCGAACTTCGCATGTCATTTGTATCCGACAACTACGCGCAGTTGTCTGGCAACACGCCCAGTCGTGCCCTGGGCGTACGGCGTTGGGAAGAGCCTAATCGCCATCCTTTGATTGGCACCTGGGAGGAGCATCGCGCCACGCTCGAAGCACATCAGCCGTTTCGCGATTTCGAGACAGTGAGAGTCGCGATGGATGGCAAGCAGCACTTTATCTCTCTCAGTGGCGATCCGGTTTTCGACGAATCCGGTGTTTTCAAAGGCTACCGCGGCATCAGCAAAAACATCACAGCGAAAAAACTCGCGGAACTTGCCTATCAGGATGCAGCACTCGCAGCGCAAGCGGCCAACCGCGCTAAAAGTGAATTTCTCGCCACCATGAGCCACGAGATTCGCACGCCGATGAATGCCGTCATCGGTTTGACTCACTTGGCGTTGCAACGCGGGGGCGATGCCAGGCAACGAGACTATCTCGCCAAAATTGATACCGCAGCCAACTCGCTGCTGGTCATCATCAACGACATTTTGGACCTCTCCAAGGTCGAGGCCGGCAAGCTGGAAGTCGAGAACGTCGAGTTCGATCTATTCGATATTCTCAATAACGTTGCGACCATGTCAGGCGTCCGGGCACGACAGAAGAATCTTGAATTTCACCTGGAAGTCGCCTCGAACCTGCCCAGCGCCGTGGTGGGCGATCCAACCCGAATCAGCCAAGTGCTTACCAATCTCTGCGGCAACGCGATCAAATTCACCATGGTGGGTAGCGTCGTGCTCAAGGCCCGTCTTGGTGAAAAACGCGGCACGCAACTGGTGGTTGAGTTTTCGGTGTCCGATAGCGGTATCGGCATCGCCAAGGAGGACCAGGCACGACTGTTCGAGCCGTTCAGTCAGGCCGACCCTTCCACCACGCGAAAATTTGGCGGCACCGGATTGGGCCTATCCATTTCCAAACAGCTTGCCGCGCTGATGGGCGGAGAAATCCTGGTTGAAAGTGAACTGGGCCGCGGCAGCACCTTTACCTTCACCGTGAATTGCGGCCAAGTTGCCCATCGTCAGGCTTTATCAGGCGCCTATGGCGAAGCATTGCGCGGCAAACGCGTACTGATCATCGACGATAACGACGACTTCCTGCGCGTCGCCAAAATCAACCTGGAGTCCTGGCGCATGCAGGTAACAACCTCACAGGACCCCTTGCTAGGCATTGAAATGCTCGCCGCAGCCAAGGCCACCTCGCCATTCGATATTGTGCTGATGGATTGGAAAATGCCCGCCATGGAGGGACTGGCCGCCGCGAAGCTGATACGACGTGATCGGCGCATCGCGGTGCAACCGAAAATTCTTCTGGTTACCGGTTTTCGCGACGAACGGCTCGAAGACGAGGCGAAGGATGCGCAAATCGAAGACATACTTCTCAAGCCTTATACGCTCACCAGCCTTAGCGATTCCCTGACGCGAATTTTGCTTCCACGCGAATCGCAAGCGGCATCCAAAGGCAGCCTGGATTTTCGCGATCTACGCATATTGCTGGTCGAGGACGACGATATCAATCAAGAAGTCGCGCTGGGAATGATCGAACCTACAGGGGCTCGGGTAACCGTGGCCGCCAACGGCCAGCTCGCGCTCGACGCCTTGAAGCACGCCTCATTCGATCTGATATTGATGGATCTGCATATGCCCGTCATGGATGGCATCGAGGCAACCACACGTATTCGAAGCGACGCATCGATTCCCAATATTCCAATCATCGCCATGACGGCCAGCGTCATGGCCGGAGATCGCGAACGCTTTTTAGAGGCGGGCATGAACGACTATGTCTCCAAACCCGTCAAAGTCGGCACGCTCTACGGCGTGCTTTCAACCTGGGCGCGGCGCGAGGTACCAACGCGTGCCTGATTGTTTTGCCGCGGCCCTTGCGCCCCAATCCTATCCGCGTAGCCGCACCCGATGGTGGCTCGCCACAAAGCATTTGGTGATCAAGTCTCGATGACTCAAACCGAATCGAAACATAATTTTCGGCGTCGATCTAGGACAGCCATTTGCAAAGCAACGATATTGAATATTTAGACGCATTCCACATTCAAGCTGGTAGTACCGCCAACGAACGGATTGACAGCGATTGGCGGCTGCGCATAATGGCGCCACATTTAGCAGACCTCCCCTTCATCACGATCTGAATAAGGACTCCGCATGAAATACTCAATCGTTATTTCTACTTTTGCGTTGTGGTTCGCTGCAGGTGGCGCTTATGCGCAGGCCTTCCCCGTGAAACCGCTGAATATCGTCATCCCCATCGGGCCTGGTGGCGGATATGACTTCACCGGAAGACTGTTGGCGGAAGGACTGGTTAAGGAATTGGGCCAGCCGGTAGTGGCTGAGAATCGCGCCGGAGCGGGTACCGTGGTGGGCACTCAGTACGTGGTGAGAAGCAATCCCGATGGTTACACCATGGTGGTAGGGGGCATCGGTAGCATCGCCCACGCGACAGCCTTGGTGAAGGATCTACCCTACAACCCTGGCACCGACCTGGTTCCACTGCAACTGGTGAGCACCAATAGCTACACGCTCACTTCGCGCGCCGACTTCGGACCAAAAAACGTGCAGGAGCTGGTTGCTTTCGCGCGCGCCAATCCTGGCAAGCTCACCATGGGTACGCCTGGCCAGGGTACGGGCCAGGCGGTATCAACCTCGTTATTTAAAAGCGTTGCGGGCCTGGATATTCTCGAAGTGCAATATAAGAATGCACCGCCTGTTTATATTGACATGATGGCAAGCCGCGTCGATCTGTTTTGGGATGCCACCGGCACTGCCCAGACGTTTGTCAAGGCAGGCAAGGTGCGCGCCATCGCCACCTCGGGCAATGAGCGCGACTTCATCCTGCCCGATGTACCCACGGCGAAAGAAGCAGGCTTGCCGGAAATGGTGATGGAGAACTGGACTGGGCTCTTTGCGCCGGCCGCCACGCCGCGACCGATTGTGTTGCGGCTGCGCCAGGCCATTACCAACGTCGCGGCGACGGCCGATTTCAAGAAACAAATGACATCGCGGGGATATAGCCTTTATTCGCCACCCGATGTGGACGCCTTCATTAAACTCGAAGTGCAACGCTGGCCGGCGCTGCTCGCCAAGGCGGGGTTGAAACCGCAGTAGTTCTCCCGCTTGTCACGGCGAACCAAATCGGCGCATAAAGCTGGTGCAACGCATGTTGTGTGAAGGGGGGAAGCGCCACCGGCGATTTGGGCGACGATGGTCATGGTCAGTGGAACCGCTATTCAGGCTGCAGGCCAATCGCCTTGGCAATGACCGCGAAGTCCTCGATTTCCGCAAGCATTGCCTTGGCGAATGCCTCCGGTGCCATGCCCACCGAACGAATGCCCAGTTCATCCAAGCGAGCATCAACAACGGAGTCCGCTAAAGTCGCCGCAATCGCGGCATGCAGCCGCACAACGATGGCCTGGGGCAAGCCCGCCGGGCCGGCGAAACCATTCCACGATGGCACTGGCTTATAGGTGGGAACAATTTCGGTGAGCGCCGGCAGATCAGGCAGACGGCGATAGCGGGCGCTATCCATCACCGCCAGCACCTTCACCTTGCCACTGGCGATATACGGGCGCATCACCGTGTAGGAAGGAAAGTAGAGCAGGATGCGACCGGTGAGCAGATCGTTCTGCGCGTTCGAGGAGTTCCTGCCCGAATACGGCACATGCTCCATCTTCAATCCCGCGGATGAACTCAAGGTCTCGCCCATCATGTGGAATGGCGATCCGATACCCGTGCTGCCATAGGTAATTTTGCCCGGATTTTTTTTGATGTAGTCGAACAACTCCCTCGCGTTATTCGGCGGCAGCGAAGCATGAATGGTGAGCAGCGTGATGGATTTGGTCGCCAGGCTGATGGGGGTCAAATCCTTCACCGAATCAAAGGGCGGATTTTTCATCAGGAAGCGATTACTCACCATGGTGCCCGCGCCCACATACAGAATGTTGTAACCGTCGGGCGGTGAAGCCACCACCGCGCTGCCGGCAATCGTTCCATTGGCGCCGGGTCGGCTCTCGAACACCACCGGCTGTCCGAGAATTTCGCCCATCTTGGGCGCCATCAGACGGCCGGCGACATCGCCATTGCTGCCAGGGGGTTGCGAGCTGATGAGCTTGATGGGTTTGACGGGGTAGTCCTGCGCGGCCAGAGGCATAACCAGACCGGACATCGCAACCCCAACCAGCGCCACACACGCGGCGAAGCGAATAGCTTTCAACCTTGCACTCAGAATTTTTAGCGTGGCGCGCATTGCAATTCCCCTCCGATCCAGACACAAGTTTCAAGGTTCGATGTTAATAGAAACGCCGAATATCCCCCAACGGGTAACATGCGCCTCCTTGGCGACCGCTTCGATAGCCAACTTTTTCGCTAATTTTTCGCTAACTTTTTCGAGCCCTCCCTTATGGCAACTCCCGAACGTTTCCTCATGGCTGGTGTAATGGGCTGGCCGGTGATGCACTCGCGCTCGCCGATGCTGCATAACGATCTTTTCAATCAATACCAATTGACGGGCACTTATGTGCCGCTGGCCATCCGCCCCGAGGGGCTGGCAGCGGCGCTGCGCGCGCTGCACCCGCTGGGCTTCTCCGGATGCAATCTCACCATTCCGCACAAGCAACAGGCCATGACCATCGTTGATGAAGTGGATACGGTGGCAAAAAGTATCGGCGCCATCAGTTGCGTAACGGTTCGCGCCGATGGCTCGCTTGCCGGCAGCAATAACGATTGTTATGGCTTTATCCAGAACTTGAAACAGCACGCGCCAGGATGGCGCGCCGATGCCGGGCCGATCACGGTGATTGGCGCGGGCGGCGGTTCGCGCGCGGTGTGTTATGGCTTGGCGCAGGAAGGGGCAAAAGAAATACGCCTGGTGAATCGCACCTTCGCTCGGGCACAAGGCATAGAAAAAGAATTCGGCGGACCGATCAAGGCCTATGCCTGGGAGGAGCGCAACAATTTATTGGAAGGCGCGGTGATGGCGGTCAATGCCACCAGTCAGGGAATGGTCGGCAATCCGGCGCTCGATATCAAGCTCGACAAATTATCGACTAGCGCTCTGGTGGCCGACATCATTTACATACCGCTGGAAACACCGTTTCTCGCCGCGGCACGCGCGCGTGGCAACAACACCGTCAATGGCCTGGGCATGTTGATGCATCAGGTGCGCCCGGCTTGGAAAGCCTGGTTCGGCATCGACCCTGAATTGAAGGCGGAACTGCGCGCGTTGGTGGAGAAATCGATTTAGCAACTAAACCGGGGACGTACCACGGTTTCTCCCGGTTTCGCGGAAAAACGGGGTACGTCCCCTAATACTCAATCGGCTTTAATCCCCGCCTCGCGCACGAACACACCATAACGCTCTCGGTCGCGGCGTTGAATTTCGGCGAATTCTTCGGCGGTTCCGGGCACATGTTCCGCAGCAAGCGATGCCAAGGTGCCGGCCATTTCTTTGGATAACATCGCTCGCCCAATTTCGCGATTGAGACGCGAGACGATATCGCGCGGCGTGCCGGCCGCGCCAAAGATGCCGAATACCACGTCCGAGTTGGCCTCGGCACCGGCCTCGGCCATGGTGGGGGTATCGGGGAAGTAAGGGGTTCGCGTTGGGCGCGCCACGCCGATGATGCGCAGCTTTCCCGCTCGGATATGCGGCGCCGCGACGCCGGGATCGAAGGTGAAATCCAATGTGCCCGCGAGCAACGCTGCCAGGGTATCGGAGGAGCCCTTGTAGGGTATGTGCGTGGCTTGCGCCTTGGCCGAACGCAACATCATTTCAGTGGCGATATGCATGCCGCTGCCCGCGCCGGAGGAACCGTAGTTGAGCTTGCCCGGATTGGCACGCACCATGGCGACCAAATCCGCGACATTGCGTGCGGCCGAATCGGCGCGCACTACCAACATAATGGTGGTGCGTATGGTGGGCGCGATGGCGTCCAGATCCTTGATGGTGTCGAAATTCGATTTGTATAAATGCGGATTGATGGCTATGGTGCTGCCCGATGTGTGCACCAGGGTGTAGCCATCGGGCGGCGATTTGACCACCGCATCCAGGCCAATGTACCCAGTAGCCCCTGGTCGGTTCTCAACCGG
>JBJXEY010000275.1:0-8147 GCA_046153355.1 Burkholderiales bacterium | reverse complement strand
CAGGCTTAAAAGTTTTTCGAGGCGTGGTTCGGGATTGGGGAAACTCGCGCGCATCTCGTTGGGATCGCCGCGCGTTGACCAGCCTTCTTCGACCCATTGGTCGGTATCCTGTTGGGTGACGATGTTCACCAGTTTTTTCTGTCGGATGAAATAGGCGCGGAAATGCCGGCCTGGACCTACCCATTCGGTGTGCCCAACGGGTTCGAGCACCTCAAGCGGCACATCGTTGCTATTCAATAACGCGCGCCACACCATTTGCCCGGTGTAGCTGGGGTTGTCCTCGCCGTAGAGCGCCTGGCGCAGCACCGAACGCACGCCGTCCGCGCCGATCACGTATTCGGCTTCCACCCGATTGCCGTTGGTGAACGTGAGTACCACGCGGTCGCTTTGCTCCTCAACCCCGCTCAGGCGGTGCCCAAGATTGATGCAACTTGGGTCGAGATCCATGGCGAGCGCATCCAGCAGATCGGCGCGGTGAAAAGAATAGTACGGCGCACCGTACTTCTCCGCGGTCTTCAAGCGATCATTGAATTCGAGGAATTCGCCGCTGTGCATATTGCGCGTGTAGGTGCCGGGAGATAAATGGCCGACCGCAGCGATTCTTTCCTTGACGCCTACCGCTTGCAGCGCTTTGACCGCCTGCGGACTGACATTGACCGCGGCGCCAATCTCGCCCAGCGCCTGCGCGGCTTCGAAAACCTCTGCCTTAATGCCGAAGGTTTTCAGCGCGTTCGCCGTTGCTATGCCGGCAAGGCCGCCGCCGACTATCGCTATTCTGCATTTTGATTCCATTCATTTCTCCTGAGGCAAATTAGTGGTATTGGGCTTCACGCTCGTGCCTAGTAGAAACAAGATATATGGCACTGCTGGTTCGATAGTAAAGAATCCAGAACTCGCCTTGCAGCCACTCCCGCGCCTGAAGGCGCCTGGTCGCAGTCAATGGCGCAAGACGTTGCAGCCAGTTCTGCTCCGATTCGCTGGTAGTCAAGCTAAGTTGCACCGGTCTGCCGATATCGGGATGCTGACCCAGCATCTGGGGAAGGTCTTCCTCAATCGATTCAAGCAAGCGCAAAACCTTTGATCCGGCGTCGGGGTGCAAGTGACGCTGGGTCTCATAGTGAATCAATATTTTTTCCAGTGCCTGCTCGAAGCGGCGGGTTACCACCACGGGCAGGGAGCTCGCAGTATTCATGCACCGGCAAGGCGTTTTGCTTTTGCGCGCAGTTTGGCGAGCCGGGGTTTGAATTTCTCCCAGGAATAAACTCGGCCGGCTTGAATGTCCTCAGCCGCCTCGACCAAGGCGCGCAGTTTCGAAACCTGCTCTGCCTCCTTAAATCGCCGGTAGTCGTCAAGTTGGGTGGCCGTAATCAGCGCCACATAACTTTCGCCATTACGAGTAAAAACTTTTTCTTCTCCCGATTTGGAGACTTCATCGGCGAGTTCGGTGAGTTGCGCGCGCGCCCGTGAGATGGGAACGATGTCCTTGCTGGCAATCTTTGGCATAGCGATTCCTAGACAGAATTTTGATGCAAGATTTTGTGCTCGTTGGACCGTAAAAGCAAACAGAAATCGCCGGGTGTAAATAGGGTAATACGTGCAGAACAAGTATTGGCGAGGTTCTCCGAGTAATTCACCGCGCAATCACCTTCCCCACAATGACCGGCTGGCGATGCGCGCGCCGTCGACGAGCGTGTTCAATTTCGCCCAGGCAACTTCCGCGTGACCCACCCGCGAACCAATGCCGCAATCGGTGCCCGCGATCACATTCTCGCGCCCAACCAGCTTGGCATAACGCATTAAACGCTGCGCCACCAGTTCGGGGTGTTCGACGATGTCGCTCGCGTGTCCCACGACGCCTGGTATAAGTATTCGGCCTGGCGGGAGTTTGAATTTTTCGAATACCGTCCACTCGTGTTCGTGGCGCGAGTTCGATGCTTCGATCGAGACGGCTTCTGCATTCACATCGAACAAAAAGCCGATGAGATCGGCAAGCGGCAGATCGTTGGTGTGCGGATTGTGAAAACTTCCCCAACACATGTGAACGATGACACGCTCGGCGGGAATGCCGTGCAAAGCACGGTTCAAGGCTGCGACGCGTAGTTCGGTGTACGCGCGGTATTCGGTAAGTGTCATCGAGGGGTAAATCTGCCAACTGTCGGCGAAATCGGGGGAATCGATGTGCACGATCAGTCCCGCATCGGTGATCGCTTTATATTCCTCGTGCATGGCATCGGCGATGGCGAAAAGAAACGCCTCCTGATTGCCGTAGTACTCGTCGTGCAACCAATGTTCAATGGTTCCTGGCGTCACCGCCATTAACATGCCTTCGGCGGCAGGCGCGGCTGCCAATGCGAGCTTGATGTTTTCGATATCCGTTTTTGCCGCAGCGTGGCCGGTATAGCGAATCCGCGCGGTGACAAACGAGCGGCGCCGTTTGAACGAGCTGCCACGCTGCGCGAAAAAGCCAGGGAAGTCGCGATAATCGCGCCCTGCGGTATTTAAGTAGGGAGGGCCTTCCCCCTCGGCATAGTCGCGCGGCTCGTGGCCGCTCAAACGCGCGCGTGCGTAGTAATGAAAAGCGCTTTTCGCGTGTTCGCCGTCGTTGATGAAATCAATGCCAATGTCGGCTTGTTTTCTCACCACCTCATGCACCGATTGACGCACAGCTGCCGCAAGCGTGGCGTCGTCGCAGGGCAGTCCTTCTTCCTTTGTCAGGACCATGTCTTTGAGTTCGAGCGAACGAGGCAAGGTTCCCTGGTGCGTGGCAAGGATGCGGCCGGTGCTGCGTTTCATAAGGGGAGCGCCTATGTGCGTTGAGCGATAATGAATTGCGCTTGACTGAATCACGCGTGTCCAATCGTCTAAGTTTCGATTATCGGCGGTATATCGCTCTACTGATCGGGACAGATATTCATTCTTTGACCATAGCAATAACAAGGAGCATTCATGTCCCAGCATCAAACGGTGGCCGATAGCAACGAAGAGCGCATCGCCGATTTAATTATTGCCAGCCACATTCTGGAGAACGAAAAGGTGCTCGATAGCTTTGGTCACGTCAGCGTGCGTTCGGCGACCAACCCGAATCGTTTTTTCATGCCACGCGCCATGCCGCCGGCGCTGGTATCGCGGGCGGATATCGTTGAACTGGATCTGGATTGCAAGCCCGTCGATGCCAATGCCCCCCGCACCAACGGCGAGCGCTTCATCCATGGCGAAATTTACAAAGCGCGCCCCGATGTGAATTCGGTGATTCATTCGCATTCGATAGGCGTGATTCCGTTTGGCGTAGCGGGGGTGGCGCTACGTCCGGTGCTTGCTCAGGCCGGTTTTCTTCCCGCCGAAACCCCATTGTTCGAGGCACGTGACGCGCAGGTGGGGGAGAAAGAGCGCGGCATGTTGGTGAGAACGCCCAAGCTTGGCGCGTATCTAGCGAAAATCCTGGGTAACGCACCGGTCGTACTGATGCGCGGCCATGGAGATACCGTGGTTGGCGATACCGTTAAGCGCGCCACGGTGAGGGCGGCCTATACGGAAATCAACGCACGAGTTCAGTTGGAGGCAATGCGTTTAAGCAACCACATCAATGCCATGGATGAGGCTGAGCTCGCCTACAACAGCATCGAAAATTTCGACGTTGAGCGGCCTTGGGATAATTTCAAACGCAAACTGGAAGAAGCGCAACGCAGGCGTTGATCATTGTTCGCCGAGGACCACCACGCCATCCGCGGCAATCACGCCCTCACCTTGCGCCAGGACAAATAGCGGATTGATTTCGGCTTCGATTAAGCGCGTGCCCAGTTGCGCGACCATCACCGAGAACGCGACAACGGTTTTGGCCAGCGCGTCGATGTCGGCTTTGGGGCGGCCACGATAGCCATCGAGCAGTGGCCAAGTGGTCAATTCGCGGGCCATGGCAATTGCTTCGGCCGCACACAAGCCGCCATGGGGCGGAAGCATGCGAAGTGTGGTGTCCTTGAAGAGTTCCGCGGTTACGCCACCCATGCCCAGCAATATCGCTGTACCCAGCGCATCTTTATGCATGCCAAGAAGCATCTCGGCACCGTTTGACACCATCTGTTGCACCAAAAATTGCTGCGGACGCGCGCCAGTTCTAGCTTCTACGCTATCGGCCATTGCGAGCAGTCGCTCGCCCACGTCCTCCACGCTTAGATCGACTGCTACGCCACCAACATCGCTTTTGTGTGTAATCGTCGCGGAAAGAATCTTAAGAGCGACGCGCCCGCCCAACGCAAGCGCCGCGTCACGGGCTTCTGCTGGCGTACTCACCACGTGCTCGATGGTCACAGGCACGCCGAAGCGCGCAAATAGGGCCTTTGCCTGGGCTTCATCCAGCGCGGCGGTCGGCAGATCGCCGCTGGCAAATGCCGCTATCGGTGCGATGTCTATGTTCGGTGGCGCTGGTGTTTGCGCCTCAAAGAGCGCATTGAGCGCCACGGCACAACTCTCGGCGGTGGCAAACGCGGGTACGCCGCGCTTTGTCAGTACCGCACCGACCTCCGGCGCGTGCGGACTCAAGTACGCGATAACCGGTTTGTCGGAGGAGGGCAGACAGTCGTGGATAGCGTTTGCCATCAATTCCGGCTGGGCCAATCCTGAAGAGCCCACGATGATCACCAGCGCGTCGTAACTGTCACTGGCCAGCAAGGTTTTGATAGCACCACGCAACAACGCCGGCTCTAGACCCGCTAGGGTGACGTCGATGGGGTTGCGATCCAGTGCCAAGTGATTGCCCGTGTGTAGCCCACGCAGTGCGTCGGCGGTTTTTATGTCAGGTGCCGGTGTCACAAAACCCGCCATGCCTAAGCAATCGGATACCAGCGTGCCGGCGCCGCCTGTCGAGGTGAGTATCGCCACACGCTTACCGCGCAAGCGCCGCCCGGTGGCGAGCATCGCGGGGATATCAAGCAAGTCGCTGAAGGTCTGGGCACGAATGACGCCCAACTGACGGAAAAACGCGTCATACATTTTGTCTGAACCGGCCAGCGCGCCGGTATGTGATGCCGCCGCCTGCGCGCCTGCTGCGGAGCGGCCGATTTTGAACGCAACTACCGGTTTACCGGTGCGCAACGCCTTCATTGTCGCCGCGCGGAATTTCGGCGGATTGCGTACGCCTTCAATATAAAGCGCAATGACGTGCGTGGCGGGATCATCGGCTAGGTGATCGATAAAGTCGGCCAGATCGAGGTCGGCTTCGTTGCCGGTTGAAATAAGTTTCGATAGGCCAATGCCGCGTGCTGCGGCGCGTGACAATAAGGCACCTAATATCCCGCCGCTTTGAGAGATAACACCAATGGTACCGACGGGAAACTGCTCCAGCGCCAGCGCACCACTGGCCGATAAAACGATATTGTCGGTGAGGTTCACTAGGCCAATGCTGTTTGGCCCCAAGAGCCGCATGGCGCCTGCCGCTTCGAGCAATTGCGTTTGCCGCGCAGCGCCCCCCGCGCCAACTTCGGCGTAACCGCTGGCGAGCACCATCGCCGCCGGCACGCCGCGTGCGGCCAATTCGCCAACCGCGCGATGCGCGTGATCCGCGCCAAGCATCACGATGGCGACATCCGGCGTTTCAGGTAGGCAGGCGATATCTGGGTAGCAGGTGAATTCGCCGATTTTGCCGACCCTTGGATTGACCGGATAAATCTTTCCCTCGTAGCCATGCTTTTGCAGGTAGAGCACCGGACGACCAGCGGTTTTCGCCGCGTCCGCCGACGCACCGATGATGGCGACGCTTCGCGGCCGGAGAAGCCGCTTTATGGCATCCATCTAGCGTGGCTTCGCCGCCGATTTTTCCAGAAACGCCAGCACCGAATCGCGATGTTCGCTGCTGGTGTAGCAGATGCCCTGCGCCTGGCTGCCCTGCGTGAACATTTGTTCGGCAGAGGACTCCATACTTCGATTGAGCATGGTTTTACTCAGTGCAAGTGCCGCAGCGGACCCTTGCGCGAGCTCGCGCGCCCAGCTTTGGGCGTCGGCGAGCAGCGTGTCGGCGCTACCTTTTCGATCGGCGATACCGAGCGCAAGCGCCTCGTCCGCGTCGACTCGGCGGCCGGTAAAAATAAGTTCCTTGGCACGGGAGAGCCCAGTGCGCCGTGGCAAAAAATACATGCCACCGCCGTCGGGGATGAGCCCGCGGTGAATATACGACCAAGTGAAACTGGCGAGCGGCGAAGCAAAAATGAAGTCACAGGCCAAGGCCGTATCCGCGCCTAACCCTGCGGCCGCGCCATTGACTGCGGCGATGGTGGGTTTGGGTAGCGTGTGCAACAGGACTTGAGCGTAGTGCACGCGCTGCTGCCGATGCCAACCGCTGAACGCGACGTCGCCAGGCGGTGCTTTGAGGCGCCGTTCCATGCCCTCGATATCGCCCCCCGCGCAAAAGCCTTTTCCCGCACCGGTAAGCACCAGCGCCCGAATGCTTATGTCGGCCGCCACCTTCTCCAGCGCATGGATAAACTCATTGCGCATGTCGTCATTCATCGCGTTGCGTTTTTCCGGACGATTGAGTACCAAGGTGGCAATGCCATCCTGTACCGTCATGAGCACGAGGTCCATGGTTTCTACTTCACCACCTGAAACGCGATGTGGCTTGGCCGCGTGGCGTCGTGATAAAAAGTATCGGTGCCGCGCAAATGCCCGATGTGATGCTGCCCATCGAACGACATGATCTCCACGCGCATGCGGTGACCGGCCTTGAACACCCAGCAGGTAGGCCAGATCTCGATGTCGAATTCGTAGACTTTGCCGGGTTCGAGTGCTTGCGGATTCTCATGCGTGTGATAGGGCGACAAGGGCGCGCTGCGTGCGGCATCGATGGCACGATGCGAGGCTTTTAGCCATCCCATGGTGACCTTGCGTGCGGGCGCGGCAACATCGAGCAATTTATGCGCAGCAGCGACTTCCGGCGGCATCCGGCCCATATCCATAATGTTGACAATGAACTGCATGTCTTTCGCCGTGGTTGAGGCCCACAGTTTCATTGCGACTGGGCCGGTGACTTCGGTGTCTTCGGTGAACGGTGCGCTGGTGAAGGTGACCAGGCGCCGCGTGGTGTGAAAGAAGCCGCCTTTGCCTACAACGTTGGTGCCGATGCCGGGGATGGACCACTGCGGATCGGGGCTCACGTAGGAGGTGGAGGCAGCACCGGTTGGCTTGTCCCAGGAGAGTGAACCGTCGTTAAGTGACTCCACCGCGCCGGACTTGTTGCCATTGAGATAGATCACGCGATTCTGCGCGCGCGTCAAAGGCCATTCGTTTTCATCGCGATAGCCGCCGCCGTTCCTGACGAAAATCCTCACCGGCGGCTCTTTCATGACGCCGTTATCGATGCCTTTCAACCAATAGTCGTACCAACGCGCCAAGGCGCCATCGACGAGATCTTCGAGGAAGAGTTTTTGCGCATCGCCGGTATTAACGAGCAATTTCTTCGGGCCCGAAGTCTGCATATACCCTTGCAGATTGCCCAATAGATGCACGCCCCAGCCCTCCCAGCCGCCAATGGTGAAGGTGGGCACCTTGATGGCCTTCAAATCGGCGCGGCGCGATTTCCAAAACTCGTCGAAGGTGGGGTGCAGCGAAATCTCGCGTGTGTAGTCGTAGTCCATGTAGTCGTCGCGCATGGGCCGCTCCTCATAATCGAGAAAATGCCGATAGCGCACGCTGTTATTCCACCAATGGTTGTTAAATCCGATTGCGAGGATGCCGCCCTTGTAGGCGAAGTGGCGATAGATATCGGCGCCGGCGTCGTAGGGGGCGATGGCACACAGGTGTTTGGGGTTGTGTTGCGCAGCTTGCCATTGGTTCATGCCGTAGTAAGACTCGCCGATCATGCCCACTTTGCCGGTCGACCAATCGCGTGTGCCGGCCCATTCGATAATTTCGCAGTAATCGCTTTGTTCCTTGGGGCCCCACACATCGTAGGTGCCCTCCGATTTGCCGCTGCCGCGCACGTCGGCATGCAGGTAAACATAACCGCGCTCCACCCAGCGCCCCACTTGGCCGGTTTCGCGATAGCGGTACATCGAGGTGGAAGGCAGGTCGATGGAATCCTTGATGTACGGGGATGAGGCGAACAACACCGGGTATTTCCCGGGGTTCTTCGGGCGGTACACATCGCAGGCGATATGCAC
>JBJXEY010000268.1:0-5318 GCA_046153355.1 Burkholderiales bacterium | reverse complement strand
TGCAGAACGAATTCTTAAACGGATCGACTCATTAATTAATGAGCCGAGACCATCCGGCGTCGCAAAACTCGAAGGCTCAACAGATCAGTGGCGAATCCGCATTGGTGACTGGCGCGTTGTGTACCGTATCGATGACAAAGAAAAGCTTATCGACATCAGCGTAGTACGCAATCGCCGTGAAGTGTACAAATAGCGAAATGCCCTATAAACCTTAACGATTGACACGACCCGCAGGGTCGTTCTCAATCCGTTGTTCAAGATGCCCGACCGATGCGCGGTGTTTGCAGTTGTCGGCCCCAGGTGTGCAGCACGCCGAAGAATCCCGGCCTTACGCATGGCCTGCCACCATTGTTTACTTAATATGAACGTGTCAACGCTATGCGACTATTAATCGGTACCGCCCTTGCCCTTGCTCCGCTGATGGCGATCGCAAATTGCCTGAGTTACGAGCGCGAGGCGACTCTCACGGGTGTGGTGCGCTTCGAACGCGCGACAGTGGGTGATCGGGTTGAGCGCGTACCTAACCTTTATCTCAATACGGCCGTATGCACCGAAGGCCAAGGAAGCGACCGTGTCTATGTTCGCCGCGAGGGTGTCGCCTCGGTGCAACTCGTATTGCCTCCCGACTTGCTAAACAAGGTTGCCGAAAATCGCCCCGTGACCGTCCTCGGTACTCTGACGGGTCGTATTACCGGGAACCCACGCATACCCGTGGTTTTGCGTGTGAGGCTGGTGAAGAGTCCCGCCTAATTAGGCTTGCGCGCCTGCATTTTTTCATTGGCCAGTTGCAGTTGCTTTTGCAACTCGGCCTGCGTTGGCATTTTGCTGCCTTCGGGCAGGATCTGCTGCAATTGCTTGATGAAATCCGCTGGCGAAGAAAATTGGCCACCTGCGGCCAATTGGCTTTGCACCTGTTTCATCAGTTCGGCTTCCGAGGGCATTTGCGCACCCTCGGGTAAAAGGCGCTGCATTTGTGAAATGATTTCTGCCTGTGTTGGCGGCTTGCCGCCCTCGGGCATGATGCGTTGCAATTCACGGGCAATATCGGATTTCTCGGGAAGCTTGACTCCCGATGACGATCCTTGAACCGACGTGCCCGCGCTTGGCGCCGCTACGGTGTTCGTTGTCGCAGGTGTGGCGGCGTCTGACACCGTCGGCAAGGCTGCAGCCTCGGTTCCCTCCGCCGCGGTTTCGCCCAAGGGAGGATTGGCCGGTTGCGTAATAACCACCACCGGTTTTTTCGGCGGCTCAGGCGGCGCGGGTGGATCGCCGAAGAACATCAGCATCAGCGGCAAGCCGATGGCGAGTACCCCAATGAATATAAATAACAGCAACATTGTCTTAGGCCTTTGTTTCGTTCGGGTCCATGGGTTCGAAATATCGCCACGCCTTGGCGCCGCCACGCAGATGAAATTTTGTAACGTTATCCACCTGCATTGGTACCCACACTGCAATGGTACCCAGTTTGCGGGCTCCTGCGCGGCATGCTAAAACCTCGCGCACAATTCAAGGATGCTTCATGAACGAACCGCGCTATGACGTAGTAAGCCCTGTTGGCGAGGCAGAGCCCACCACCCGCCAGGGAAAAGAAAAGATTTCCGCGGCGCCGCCATTGGCCAATCTCGACCGCAAAAAAATCGGCCTGCTGTGGACGGTGTTCACCCACGGCGACATCTTGCTCGACGCGCTCGCCATCTGGATCGCGCAGCGTTATCCGTCGCTGCAATGCGTAAAACTCATGCCGGGTCGAGGTCTGCAATGGGGTGACTACCCGGATCTATCCTTACCCGAGTTGGTGCGCGAAATGGGGGTGGATGCGGTGATTGTCACCGCCGGCGGTTGAGGCACCTGCGCGCCCGCAGTTGCGCGGGCCACGGCATGGACTGAAATTGCAGGGATTCCGGCTGTGGGCGTGGTGTGCCGCGGTTTTGCGACATCGACTCGGCTGGTGGCGCGTGCCGAGGGCCTCGCGCAGATTCGCCTGGTGGAGTGCCCGCCACCCAATATCGCGGTGCAGAACCCAACGGAATTGCATGAGTGCGCGGGAAAAATCGTTGACCAGGTAATTACCGCTTTGACCCACTGCGCCGAAGGTGCTGTCGCGTCAGACCTAGCGGCGAAACATGGGGCGCAATCCGCGCGTTCGGCCTCGGGCGAACCGGGGCACATTGTTTTCTCCGGCGATCTGGATGCGGTCAATGACTATTTCCGAACCCATATCTGGTGCGATGGCCTGCCCATCATTCCGCCCACCATTGAAAAAGTTGCGGCGATGCTGCGCTTTACTGATCGGCGCGGCGATGAGGTGATCGGTATTCTCGCGCCCAGGCGGCTTGCCGCGACAGTATGGAAAATCGCCGTGAATGGCGTGATGGCTGGCTGCCGGCCCGAATACCTGCCGGTGCTGATCGCGCTTATTGAAGCGATTACCGATGAGCGCTTCGGCGTGCAACAGGCAGGTAGTACCGTCGGTTGGACGCCGCTTATTATTCTCAACGGGCCCAGTGCCAAACAATTGGCCTTCAATTCCGGGCAAGGCGTGTTACGCCCAGAAGCGCAAGCCAACATTACGGTCAGCCGCTTCCTCCGCTTGGCATTGATGAACATCGCCGGTTATCGCCTGGGAGAAACCGACATGGCAACCTTCGGGCGCAACTATTACCCGGTGATCGCCGAGGCCGAAGAAGCGAGCCCCTGGCAACCTTTCTCCATGGATCTGGGTTTCGCGCGTGGTGAAAACGTCGTCACCGTGCAATCGGCCGACAGCACCAGTCATAGCTTCCTCTCCGAGGGCCACGGCGAAGACCACCTGCGCGTGATCGCGCATGAATTGGGCCGCGAATTGGGTGGGCAGATGTTCGTGCCCATGGAACATTTTGGCGGCGAGGTCACGCCCGTCATCGGCCTCACACCGCTGGTGGCCGGCATCATCGCCCGTGATGGTTATACGAAGGATGATGTCCGGCGTTATGTGTTCGAACATGCCACGGTGAGCGCGCGCGATGCCGATGTGAATCTCAATCGACATCAATTGGGTCTCACTCTGAAGGAATCGGTGCGTCTGGGCCGATTGCCCGCGGCGTTCGCGAAAAATGACGACCCGGATCGTCGTGTGCCTGTGGTTCACCATGCCGGAGAAATCAACATCGTGGTGACCGGCTCGCCGGATCGCAATCGCAGCTTCATCGCCGCGCAATTTGGGCACCAGGGATTGCGCGTTTCCAAGGCGATAAAACTGCCCGCGAATTGGGCGCAATTGTTGAACGGGAACGCGCGTTAGCGATCGGGCATTCCATCGCAGCATGAAATACGCCCCACGATACGAAGACTCTCAATTCCGCATGACATAATCGCTGCATGAATCATCCCCTTTCCGCTGGTCTGGACCTCGCTCCACCCGAGGCGCTTGCCGCCCTGAAGTTCGACAACCGCTTCGTGCGCGAATTGCCGGGCGATTCGCTGGACGCACCTCACCCGCGCCAGGTACGAAATGCCTGCTGGTCGCATGTAGCGCCTACGCCGGTGCGCGCGCCGCGCCTGATCGCGCACTCGCGTGAGGTCGCCTCTTTGCTTGGCCTAAAAGATGCGGATATCGCCTCCCCCGCGTTCGCGAAAATATTCGCCGGCAACAGCCTGCATCCCGAGATGCAGCCTTATGCCGCCTGCTACGGCGGACACCAGTTCGGCAACTGGGCTGGGCAATTGGGCGATGGCCGGGCGATTACCTTGGGTGAAACCATCAATGCCAAGGGCGATCGATGGGAGTTACAACTCAAAGGCGCGGGCCTCACGCCCTACTCACGCACCGCCGACGGCCGCGCGGTGCTGCGCTCCTCGATTCGCGAATTTTTATGTTCCGAGGCGATGTTTCACTTGGGCGTGCCCACTACCCGCGCCCTGTCGCTAATCGCCACGGGTGAACCGGTGATGCGCGATATGTTCTACGACGGCAATGCCGCGGACGAACCCGGCGCGGTGGTATGCCGCGTGTCGCCCTCCTTCATTCGTTTTGGCAATTTCGAAATTCTCGCCTCTAGGCAAGACAACACGCTCCTGGAAAAGCTCGTCGACTTCACTATTGCACGCGATTACCCGCACCTTGGCGGCGATCCCAGCGAAAAACGCCGCCGCTTTTTCGAAGAAGTTTGCGAGCGCACCGCCATCATGATCGCGCACTGGATGCGCGTCGGCTTCGTACATGGGGTGATGAACACCGACAACATGTCGATTTTGGGCCTCACTATCGACTACGGCCCCTACGGTTGGGTGGATAACTTTGATCCAGATTGGACGCCCAACACCACCGACGCCAGCCACCGGCGATATCGCTTCGGCCATCAGCCGCAGATCGCGCAGTGGAATCTTTCTCGCTTGGCGAGCGCAATGTTGGATCTTTTCCCTTCGCCCGAACCGCTGGAAGCAGCGCTGGAGCGATTTGCCACGGTCTATACCGAGACACAGCAAACCATGACGGCGGCAAAATTTGGCTTCAAAACCTGGCGCGCGGAAGATGACGACTTAATCGCCGAGTGCATGCGTCTGTTGCGCGACAGTGAAATGGACATGACAATTTTTTATCGTGCGCTGGCACGGCTGAATATTGACCACCCTTCAGTCGATACGCTGAGCGAATGCTTTTACCGTGAAGACCTGCGTGGCCGCCATGAAAGCGCGCTGGAGCATTGGTTGTCGCGCTACGCCGCGCGCGTGCGCGAGGATGGCGAATCAAACGAAATACGCCGATCGCGGATGAATGCCGTCAACCCGAAATACGTACTGCGCAACTATCTCGCCCAGGAAGCCATCGACGCGGCACATGAAGGGAATGACTCGCTCATTCATGAGTTGCTCGAGGTCATGCGTCACCCTTACGATGAACAACCCGGCCGCGAACGTTTCGCCAAAAAACGCCCCGATTGGGCGCGCCACAAGGCCGGATGTTCGATGCTGTCGTGCAGTTCGTAGGTACATAGTTTATCGGCGCGAAGTTCGCACGCGCGCGTAGCACCTTCCCCCCGACGGGTACGCCCAGATTAGCCCTCCCGCTGCCATTCCGGCGCGCCGGTGCTACTCTTGTCACAGCAGGTTAACAAGGAGGAAGACCATGAAATTCGCCGCAGGCGTTGCTTTGCTCGCACTGTCGTTCGCGTTCCCATTCGCCACAAGCGCCCAGCAGTACCCCAACAAGCCGATTCGCCTGGTCATCCCGTATCCGCCCGGAGGAGTGGACATCACGGCGCGATTGCTCATGCCCACACTGGAGAAGGAGCTTGGCCAGCCGTTTGTCATTGACTACCGGCCGGGTGCGTCGGGGGTGA
>JBJXEY010000260.1:0-6720 GCA_046153355.1 Burkholderiales bacterium | reverse complement strand
ACTACGAATCCGACATCACCAAAATGATGCGCGATCTGCTGGTAGAAAAACCGCATATTGTCGAAGAGCAACGCAAGGGGCGTTCCCTTTGGTGGGATCACCAGCAGGATCCGGATACCTTGAAACGCGCCAAGGAGTCTCGGGTCAAACAACAACCCTACGTCTATCAGACCAAGGGGTAGACGCGTTGCGGCGAATTTTCGTCCCGTTATTGCTCGCAATTTTTGCTGCGGCATGCACTGCCACGGCGTTGAGTTTCATTCCTGTCACGCCACTTTTATCAACCGCGCTGTCCTCCAAAGTCAACGACGATGCCACCGCGAAGGACATCGTTGAACTGGAAGTCAAGAAAGATTGGGCCGGTCTCGCCAAATACGCGCAGACGCACATCGCGCAGAGTCCCGAGGATATTGATTGGTGGGTGATTCTTGCGTTTGCCCAAATTCAGAATAAGCAATTCAAACCGGCTATCGATCTTTTGAATCGCGCCATTGCCCGCAGCCCAGAAGACATCGATCCGCGCAATTTACTGGGCGAAGCCTTGCGCCAATCCGGCGATCCCGTGCGCGCCGCGCAGGTCTTAGAGCGTGCCATTTCCATTAACTCCAATACCGCGGCTACGCGGTTTTTGTTGGGGGAGGCCTATCGCGACGACAACCGGCTGGAGCGCGCCAAAGATGCCTATCGCGATGCGATTAGAATCGATGCCGAATTCAGTCCTGCTTGGACCGGGCTCGTGGGTGTACTGGCGCGAACCGGCCCCAAAGACGAACTGGAGGAGGCGCTAGCCGCATTGGCCAAGCTCGAACCTGAAATCGCACGGCAGTTATCGCAAGGTGCGAAACCGGCGCGTTGATCGCTGGTTTTATCGCGGTCTTGGCCACATGGAGTGCGTTGCTCGACCCGAAATTTTCGTTCGATCAATATGTGCTGATGTTTTATCAGGTCAATAGACATTGAACAATGGAGGCGTCAATGAAGCAAATTCATGGCACTACAATGCTGCAAGGAATCAAGCTGGCGATCATCGTATGCGTGCTCGGCATGGCCGGTTGCGCGATGGGTCCGGTGATCGGTGAAGGCATTAAATGGGAAGAGGTATCGCGCGCCGGTCAGATTTTCGGCGAGGGCGTGGTAGCGGACAAAGAAGGCCGCATATACGCGAGCGACATCACCTCGACGCTCGCGATCAAAGAAAATAATCCCGGCGGCGTGATCTATCGCTATGACCCGCGCAGCGGGCAAACCGAGCGTTTCTTGCAACCAAGTCGCATGTCCAATGGATTACATGTGGACAAAAACGGCGATCTGCTCATAGCGCAAGGCGCCGATGGCGGTGGACGAGGCGTGGTTCGCCGCAATCTAAGCACTGGCGTGATGACGCCGGTGGCGGCCAATTTCGAAGGCAAGAGTTTCAATGCGGTCAACGATGTCACCAGTGACTCGCGAGGTCGAATTTATTTCACCGATTCGCGTTTTGGCGGTAATGATCGTATGGATCTACCCAACAGTGTCTATCGTGTCGATTTGGACGGACGCGTTACCGATTTGCGCCCTGGTGTCGAGCGCCCGAATGGTGTTGAGGTCTCCCCCGATGGCAAAAAACTCTATGTTTCCGTATCGAACTTGCCGCGTTTCACGCGCAATCCCCATGGCCCTGCCAAGGATGCGTTTGGCGTGGTGGGTGGTGGCGTGATCGCTTTCGACCTGGACACGAATGGAAATATTTCCAATGGCAACGTGATCTATCGCAGCGGTGAGGTGATGGTCACTGACGGCATGGCGCTGGATACCGATGGCAATATTTACGTCTCAATGCATAACGGCAATCCCAAGGAGCCGCGCTCCAATATCGTAGTGATTTCACCCTCGGGGGAGGAACTGGCGCAGATTCCCCTGCCAGGCAACGCATTGGCGACCAATGTCGGGTTTGGCCGTGGAGCGGATGCGAGTTCGCTCTACGCCAACTCGGCATTGCCCTGGCGCCTATGGCGCATCAAGACCACGCGGCGTGGGCACTACTTCGAGTAGCGCAATACTCGCGCCAGATACTTCGATAAGCGCGTTCCAGATCCGATGTAAATTTGGCAGCGTCCATGAGCGGTGAGGCGCGCATTTGATCGCGCAAACCCATCCGTAGTTCGCTCAACCGTATTTGATCCTGCGCGAGGTCAATGGCGATCGATATATATTCTTCAGGTGATCGAGAGCACAGATTGCCCAAGCCAATTGCGCCAAGAATACTCAGCGACGAACGAGCCGCCCTAAATTCTCCGGCGCGACTGATGACCGGCACGCCCATCCACAGAGCTTCGAAGGTCGTGGTTCCGCCATTCAATGGATAGGAATCCAACGCAATATCGCAGTTGCCCATTTGTTCCAGGCATTGCGCGTAGCCAAGGCGTGCGTGTAACTCGAGCCGACTTGCCGTGACACCTGCCAACTCGAATATTTCCAACATGCGATCCAGTGACTCGCCGGGCGTGACGCCGATCAATTTCAATTTCGAACTCGGCAGGGCGGCCAGAATCTTCGACCAAATGGAAAAAATGTCGTCGTTGAGGCGCGAAAAATTTGTGAATGAGCCGAAAACTAGCGTACCGCTTCGCGATGCGGGCAATGGCGTTACTGCCGGGGCATCGCGAGGAGCGGTAAAGCACCAACGTGAGACCGGCAGGCGCAGAATTTTTTCGCTGAAATCGGCATCGGCTTTCCCCGGCAGATCGGCGTTGGGATCGCCAATGATGTAGTCCATGGCTTTTAGGCCCGTGGTTCCAATGTAACCAAGCCACGTTACCTGCAATGGCGCGGGCTTGCGCGCGAACACCAGCAAGCGATTGCCAAAGGTATGGCCCGATAAATCAACCAGGATGTCGATGCAATCATCGCGTATCAACTTCGCGACGGATTCATCGTCGAGGAGATGAATGTCGCGCCAATGCCCGGCAAGCGCGAGCAGCCGCTCGGTGGTGGCATCGCTCATTTTGCCGTTCGAGTAGCAATACACATCGAATTCGGTTTTGTCGTGCGCGCGGAGCAATGGTTCGATAAAAAATGACACCACGTGCGTGCGAAAGTCCCCGGACACGTAACCGATTTTGAGTCGTCGCGTCGGATTGGGTTGATTGTTCCAATGCGATCTCAACTGTGTAAGAGTATTGGCGTGCAAGGTGGCCCAACGTTCGTGCGCCGCGCGAATTTCATACGCAGGCAATACGTCGCTGCGGTACAAAAAGAACAATACGCTGGAGTGGAAGTCGCGATCATCTGGATTGAGTTCGAGGATGCGATTGAAAGCTTGCAATGCCTCGGGTTGGCGTCCAAGGCTTTGAAAACTATTCGCCCTGACTAGCCATGCCTGGATATAAGAAGGATCAAGACGCAAGGCCTGGTCGCAGAATTGCAATGCACGGGTGTAGCGACCTGCTCGCCAGTGAATTTGCGCGGTCGCGCACAATTGGTTCGTGTCTTGTGGGGTGTCGTTGAGGATTCGCTCGCAGAGCGCACAGGCCTCTTCATGCTTATCCCGCTCCGACAAGATGCCGGCAAGTAGGGATTGCGCGGCTATGTTTAGCGGAAAATCTCCGAGGAATGTCCTGACCTCGCGCTCTGCGGCTTCGAGTTTGCCCGACTTGAGTAGCGCGTTCGCCGCGACCAATTTCGCAGTGTCGGCTTTGTTAGTGTCGGGCGGCGATTTTCGTCGCCGTCCGAATACACCGCTAAACCAGTCCAACATTAATGATCGACCCGAACTCCGGTAAGTTTCGCTAACTTTTCATTGGACTCACGATCTTGCCTGAGGAACGCCGCAAAAGTTTCCGGCGTCCCGCCGGTGGGCGCGGCGGTAGAGTACCCTTGCGAGGTAAGAAATTTTTCCACCAATGCGGCATTGCTGAAAAATCCCTTCACGGCTTCGGCATTGATGCGTTGAATCATGTCGCGCGGTGTGCCATTGGGCGCGAATAGCGCAAACCAGGTGAGCACATCAACCGGCAGTCCGGCTTCGCGCAGCGTCGGTATGTTTGGAACAAAAGTAGATCGCGCCGGATTGACTAAAGCCAACGCTTTCGCCTTGCCCGCATTGACGACACCGCGCGAGGGTCCCGAGGCAAAAATAGCGACTTGAATCTCGCCGGCCTGCAATCCCTGCCACGCGAATGGCGCCGATTTGTAGGGCACTTCAAGAAAGTTGATGCCGCGTTCTTTCTTCAGCCATTCCATGTAAATGTGCGGGCTGGAAGCCGGCCCCCAGGAACCCCAGGTAATTGAGCCCGGTTTGGCTTTCACCTGGGCGAACAATTCTTCAAGCGTATTGGCGGCCACTGTTGGATGCACGAGGAGCAGGGAACTTAAAAACCCAAAATGAACGATTGGTGACATTTCCTTCAAGGGGTCGAATTTCATGTTGTTACTGATCACCGGCAGCAGGGATACCGTGAACGAGTCCGCCGCGCACAGGTTGTAGCCATCGGGCGTTGAAGTACGGCATTGTTCTGCCGCGATTAAACCTTCGGCGCCAGGACGCGACTCGATGACAAATGGCTGACCGAGAGATTGGGTGACGATTTGGGTGATAGCGCGCGTCAACACGTCGCCTGGGCCGCCTGGAGTGAATTGCGATACGACACGAATGGGTTTGCTTGGGTACGTTTGAGCATCAATCTTGTCGGCAATGCCAGCCGCCAACATTGTCATGAAAGCTAATGCGTGAATTCTCATTGGATTCTCCAAGCGAGCGGGCGTCTGCCCATCTGTGGATAATACCCGGCATCGACTTTTATGAGGTGGAACGCCATGGACGGACGAAACCAAATCATTGCAATGGCGTGCGCCGCAGCGCTGTTTATGTCCGCGAGCATTGCGGTCAACGCTCAAGCCTATCCCACCAAGCCCATTAAAATCATCAGCACCATTCCTCTTGGAGGCAGCGGCGATGTCGCCATGCGCATGGCGGGCGCCAAGATGAGCGAGTCGATGGGACAACCTATCCTCATCGAAACTAACGGTGCTGCAGGCGGATTGGTGGGCGCGAGGACAATAATCAAATCACCGCCGGATGGCTATACCTTGCTGCATTCGAGCAGCGGCGCGCTGGCCTCGAGCGTCTACCTTTCCAAGGATCTGGGGTACGACCCCACCAAAGATTTCACCCACATCAGCCTGGTGTCGTTCGCCCCCAGTTTGTTAGTGGTGAATGTCAATGTGCCCGCCAATTCGGTTAAGGAACTCGCCGACCATGCCAAGCGAAATCCGGGCAAGCTGTCCTACGGCAGCAACGGGGTGGGTTCATTCTTTCATATGGCCGGCCAAACCTTTACCACTGCGGCAGGAATCGATGCCCTGCATATTCCCTACACTGGCGGCAACATGGCGCTGCCCTTGAATGATTTGCTCTCGGGGCGCCTCGATATCTTTTTCCCGACCATCGCCTTGGCGGGCGGCAATCTCACTGGCGGAAAAATGAGGGTGCTGGCGGTGTTCAGCGACAAGCGCGTCAATCAACTGCCCAATGTTTCGGCTATTGGCGAAGCCTTGCCCGGTTACCAGCCGCCGCCTTCGTGGTTTGCGATGGTGGGGCCGGTGGGATTGCCGCAGCCGATCGTGGGCAGAATCCACGCCGAGATTGTGAAAGGCATCACCGACAAAACAGTTGCGGGTCGATTGAACGACATTGGGGTGGTGGGTGTGGCGGGCACGCCCGAAGCGCTATCGGCCACGATTCGCGACTCGATCGCAGCTACTGGAAAGATCGTCAAGGAATTGAATATTCAGCCGCAGTAGTTCAAAAGGCAGGCGGCGCATTGCCGCCCAATGCCTTTAGCGAAGTGAATGGCGTTACCGTCCTGCCGCCGTGTTGTAGTACTGAGTGTCGAAATACCGCGAGATATTTGGTCCCATCGGCGGGGTGAGTTTGAATTGATTGCGAAGTTGCAACACCATTTCAAGGGCGGCGGGATTCATCGCACCGGTAGTGGCCATTTCATCGATCATCACGCCAGCTATTTTTGGATTCACCTTAATCTCAGCGGTAACAATCTTCAACGCTTCGTCGCGGTTAGCGCGTATCCAACGTGACGCGGCGAGCCAGGCGCGAAGGAATCCAACCATCTGCGCGCGTTCCTTTTCCGCCCAAGAGCGGTTGGTGGCAAAAACCGTGTGCGGAAAATTTGGCAAGGATTCTTTTGAGTCGCCTAGTCGAACCATGCCATCGGCGAGCGCCATGCTGTCTTGCGGTGCGGTGAGGACGCCGGCAAAGGTGTCGCCTTTTTTCATCGAGTCGAGACGTTGCTGGGTGGCGCCTACCGCATCGAAGGTGTAGTCGCCCTTGGTCAAATCAAGACCTTTATCCAATAACACGCGCCGCAATACCAAGGCAAACGCTGTATCGGCGGCATCGACTGCTAGCTTTTTGCCGCGTAGATCGCTCCAGGATTTTATTTCCGGTCGCACGAAAACCGGATAAATAGTGGTGTCGATGATTTGCGAAACGGCAACCAGTTCCGCGCCTTCGCGTCCCGACCAGGCTAAGACGTTATCGAAAGCCGTGGCTACCACTTGAAACTTGCCGTTGCTCAAACCGCGCATTTGTTCGGTTGAGTTGGGTGTGGGGCTCACTTTGACGTCCAAACCTTCAGCGGCAAAAAAACCTTTTATTCGGCCGATCGCCAGAGAAGGGTCTTCGCGAAAAACATTCACCTGCAAGGTGCGCAACTGTTGCGC
>JBJXEY010000255.1:0-5481 GCA_046153355.1 Burkholderiales bacterium | reverse complement strand
CGCGGTCTTGGGCACCGTGGTCATGCCGGGAATTTTGATACAGGCGCCGCTCTCATCGAAGGTAAAACCGTGATAACCGCATTGCAAGGCGTCGCCCACCACTTCGCCGCGATGCAAAGGCGCGCGGCGATGGCAACAGCGGTCCTCCAACGCAACCACGCTACCATCTTCCTTGCGATACAGCACCACCGGTTCGCCAAGCAGCACGCGGCCCATGGGTTTGCGCGTCACCTCATCGGAGGATGCCGCCACATACCAGGTATTGCGTAGAAACATATCGCTCTCCTTACTGACCTCGAATCGCTCGCCACACCCGCTCTGGATTGGCCGGCATCTCGATATGTTTTACTCCAAACTCGGCCAGCGCGTCGACGATGGCATTGGTGACCGCCGCCAGCGCCGGTGTGGTGCCGCCTTCACCGCCCGCACGCACACCCAAGGGATTAGAGGGCGACGGTACCTCCATCAACTCGGTATCAAAATTGGGATACTGATCGGCGCGCGGCATCGGGTAATCCATGAACGAGCCCGCGAGCAATTGGCCCGACTCGGCATCGTAATAAGCGTGCTCGCCGATGATCTGCCCCGCGCCTTGCACAATGGCGCCATGCGTCTGGCCATGCAGGATGAGCGGATTGACCGCGCGCCCCACATCATCCACCGCTGCGTGGCGCACGATTTGCACCACGCCGGTGTCGGGGTCGATCTCCACTTCGCATACCTGCCCGCCATAGGGATAACCGCCATCCTTGAATAACTGCTCATGGGCGGCGGACAAGGGCCCACGCAACTCCGCGGGCAAATCCGTGCGCGTTTGCGCGGCACGTGCGACATCAAAAATACTTTGCTTGCGATCGGTGCCCTTGACCGAAAACTGCCCGTGCGCAAAATCGATGTCAGCCACCGCCACCTCCATCAACTGCGCGCTGATGCGCTTGCCACGCTCGATCACCGCGTCGGTGGCTTTGCCCATCACAAAACCGGCCATGCGCATCGAGCGCCCCGAATGCGAACCGCCGCCCACGGGAATGCGATCAGTATCGCCTTGCACCAGGTGCACATCCCCGAACGGCACGCCCAACCACTCGCTCACGCATTGCGTGAAACTGGTCTCATGACCCTGACCACTGGCGAGCGTGCCCACCGCTACCTCGACCGAGCCCTCGGGTTTCACCGTGACCTCGCCCCACTCGCGCGGAAAACCCATGGTGAGTTCGATGTAGTTGGCGAAACCAAAGCCACGCAGTTTGCCGCGCGATTTCGCCTCGGCGCGGCGCGCGGCAAAGCCATTTTTATCGGCAAGAACCAGTGCGATGTCCATGCCCTTCTCGTATTCGCCACTGTCGTAGGTCACCCCCGAGGCATTTTTATACGGCAATGCGGCGGCGGGAATAATGTTCTTACGCCGCAGCTCGATCGCATCAAAACCAAAATCTCGCGCCGCGATTTCGATCAACCTCTCGATCAAATACATCGCCTCGGGACGCCCCGCGCTGCGATACGGAATGGTCGAAGGCGTATTGGAGAGCACCGCGCGCGCGTTGACGTGTATCACCGGCACTCGATAAAGCCCCGTGATGATCGACACGCCCTTACGCAGCGGCACGATGGACGCAGCATGCGCGCCCAAGTTGGAGAGCATATCGCCCCGCAAAGCAAGAAAGTTTCCCTCGCCATCCAATGCCAACTCGACTTCCGCAACCAGATCGCGGCCCTGGTAGTCAGAAAGAAAAGCCTCGCTGCGCTCGCAAGTCCATTTCACTGGACGGCCAAGCTTTTTCGACGCCCACACCACCAAAGGAAACTCAGGAAACAGCGAATTCTTGGTGCCAAAATTGCCACCGATATCGTGTGTAACCACACGCACCGACTCCAGCGGTACATTCAAAATCATCGACAACTCGCGCTTCTGGCGATGCACCCCGCCGCTGCCCGCATGCAAGGTATAGCGGCCGGTTGCCGCATCGTAGTTGCCCACCGCGGTGCGCGGCTCCATCGGCACACCGGTGACCCGCGAAATCCAAGTCGACAATTTAGCCACATGTTTAGCCTTGGCAAACGCCGCCGCCACTGCCGCCGCATCGCCATGCTCGGCATCGACACAAACGTTAGACGATGCGGCCTCCCACAAGCGCGGCGCATCGGACTTGGCCGCATCACGCGTCACCGTTACCGACGGCAAGGGTTCGTAATCCACTTCGATCGCATCGGCGGCATCTTTCGCCGCGCCCACCGACTCAGCCACCACCATCGCCACCGTCTGCCCGTTAAAGCGCGCGCGATCCTGCGCGAGCAGATGATAAGGCGAGGCAAAAAAATCCGAGCCATCGCGATTCACCAACACCACATCAGGCATCTCGCGCTGCTGCTCAATGGTGCCCATGAAGTTGTAATCCGGCTCGATGGCGCCAATGCCCTCGGCGGCAAGATCGGCGCCAGTGTAGATCGCCAACACCCCGGGCATCTTCAACGCCACAGACGTGTCGATAGCGCGAATGCGCGCATGCGCATGCGGCGAGCGCAACATCGCCGCATAGGCCTGATTGGGCAGAATCAAATCGTCGCTGTAGCGGCCGCGGCCGGTCAATAGGCGCAAGTCTTCCTTGCGGCGTACCGGCTGGCCAATGCCAGTGGAGGTGGCAGCTTCACTCATGGGGAAATTCCGAAAAAAAGCGAACCCCGAATATAGAGGCTCGCGGAGAATAATTCAAAGAAAGCCGATGATGCGCAGAGACGCTAAACCACGTCTTGCATCTTGTTCGCGTAATCGCGACCGGATGTCGGCGGAGGAAGTGGACGCCCATCCTGCTTATACAAGCGGATGGCCTCTTCAACAATGCGGCAAAGCTCGTCGAACACCTGCTTTTCATCCAAACCGTGACAACCGCCTTCGATCAACCCGGGAGAACTGCCAACGAAACACCGATCCTCCTCGGACCACTCGACGATCTTCGCGTAACGCGCGCTTTCCTTCATGACTTGGATTCCTCAATGCAGCGTTTAACGGCGCGAACCTGATACTGCTTGGCGTCCTCTCCCAAACCGCCCGATATTGTGATGGGTTTTTTTGCCTTCGGGTGAACGAAATTGCGATGACTCCCCTTTCCACCACGGTCCAGGAAACCCGCGTGCTCAAGCAAAGCGATCAGATCTCTGATTTTTTGCGGCATAAGAACGCAGCCCTTACAAAGGCGCCGACAACGCCTGATTCTGCGTTGCCGCCACGACATCCCGATCCGAGGCAAGAAACGATAATAACTGCGTAATCTCCGCCCCACCTACGTGCGTGGGATGGCGCCTTCCGTGGTGAAATATGAAATACTTGATCCAATAGATGTAGGATTTCTCCGTGCGCCGGCTGTAGTGCTTGAGACGAAGCACATGGCGTACTTGGTCCAAAAGACGTGGTTTATCCAAGGAATTCGCGGAAACTTTTGGAAAATCAGATGCTTGACTCATTTTGCGCCGGGTTTTTCGGTAACTGTACACATGTACAGTTCTATAACGCATTGAATTCAGGCCTGGTTGACACAGGGGCGCCGGATTTGTATTGTTTTATCCGGCAATTTTTGCTGATGATTGAACGTTATACGCCCTAGAACTACCATGCCGATCACACTACCGATAGAGGGCAACGGTTTTTCTCTTCGCGATTACGTCGCGGCGGATATTCGTGCGCTCGCAGATATTGAGTTTGATCCGCAAGTAAAGCGATACCTTGCAATTCCGAAATTAAGCAAAGACGAATGGATCAAAACATTTAACCCCGATACCGCAACCGGATGGGCCGTCGTTGATGATAATGGCACATTGGCAGGTAGGGCTTCCCTTACTCGTGCGAAACGAAAAGGGCATGCCGAACTCGCGGTAGTTATCAGCAAAGCATTCTGGGGGCAAGGTCTTGGAACAAAGGTTGCAAAGCTACTCGTAGCGACCGCCTTTAACGATCTAGAAGCAAAATCCCTGATTAGCATTGTGCATCCGGAAAACCGAGCGAGCCTTCGCCTTGTCCGCTCCCTAGGATTTCGCCGTCGTGGCGTGTTCATTGAGGATACTTGGCAAGATGGTCACTACATCTATAGGCTTAGCAAAGGTCGTATAACTTTAAATGGAACGGACGGGCGAAAGCGGCCATGACTTTCTCTTTTTCCACCACGCGCGCCCGCCGTTCATTATCACGTTATGTCGCGCCCGTAGATTTCGCCGGATTTCAGGCTTGACGAACTACTTTTCGGTAGCTACAGTATTGTGTGCTCATCGAATTTGACCCCGCCAAAGACAGTCTGAACCGCGCTCAGCACGGCCTGTCATTGGCGTTCGCAGAAAATTTGGTTTGGGATGAGGCACTCGTCTGGATCGACAATCGATACGAGTACGACGAGACCAGAATGATCGGACTCGTACCGGAAGGGAACGATCTTTATTACGTTGCCTTTGTAGATCGCGGCGAAGTACGCAGAATCATTAGCCTTCGATGTGCCGAGCGCAAAGAGATCAAACACTATGCCGAAAATTACACCTAGGCGCGTCATTCGTATGCCAACGCCGGCGGAGAACGCAAAGATTCTTGCGGCCGCTAAGTCAGATCCCGACGCACAGCCACTGACTAAGAGGCAACTTGCGGCTATGGTCCCTTTAAAATCGGTGCGCGGGCGGCCAAAGTCCGAGACTAAAAAGCTGCTTGTGTCTGTTCGCTATAGCCCGGAAGTCATCGCATATTTTCGTAGTACTGGCGACGGCTGGCAAGGACGAATGGACGGTGTGTTAAGTGAGTACGTCAACAAACACGCAGCGCGTCGTACACGAAGTGCGACATAACAGCACGTGGCACTTGGACGCGCGAAAGCGGTCCTCATGTTTTCTCAACTGGCATCACGCGCGCGCCGGTGCACGTGAACGTTATAGGGCAGTAGCAAGCACCGCGCTATAATTTCGAGCGCACCCATTTGGAGATAGTCGTGAACATGCCCGGAATCGAATTTTTGACCGATCGTCATGGTCGCAAGAAGGCGGTGATGATTAATCTCAAAAAACACAAAGACCTTTGGGAAGACCTCTTTGATGCGTATCTAGTGCATCAGCGCCGCAATGAACCTCGAGAATCATTGGCCGAAGTGAGACGATTAATTACCTCAAAAACCAAACGCAGATCGCGCGCCTAAATACGCGGTTCAAATGGCGCGATCAGCGAGGAAAGAAATCGAAGCGCTAGATCCGCCGGTTGCGGAACGAATTCTTAAGCACATCGAGTCATTAATTGATGAGCCACGACCATCCGGCGTCACTAAACTCGAAGGTTCAAAAGATCAGTGGCGAATCCGCATTGGTGACTGGCGGGTTGTGTACCGTATTGATGACAAAGAAAAGCTTGTTGACATCAGCGTAGTACGCAATCGCCGTGAATTGTACAAATAGCGAAATGCCCTATAAACCTTAACGATTGACACGACCCGCAGGGTCGTTCTCAATCCGTTGTTCAAG
>JBJXEY010000262.1:0-5665 GCA_046153355.1 Burkholderiales bacterium | reverse complement strand
TCGAACCATCGCGCTGTAACACCTCATACACCACGGTGGGCGCGGTAGTAATCAGATCCATGGAATATTCGCGCTCCAGGCGTTCTTGCACGATATCCATGTGCAAAAGACCCAGGAATCCGCAACGGAAACCAAAACCCAGCGCTTGCGATACCTCCGGCTCAAAGTGCAAGGAGGCGTCATTAAGCTTCAACTTGGTCAAAGCCTCGCGCAATCCCTCGTACTGATTCGCCTCGATCGGGTACAGGCCGGCGAACACCTGTGGCTTGATCTCCTTGAAGCCGGGAAGCGCCGCCTTGGCGGGGCGCTCAGCGGTGGTGATGGTGTCGCCCACTTTGGCCTCAGTCAATTCCTTGACACCGGATATGACAAAGCCCACCTCACCGGCGATCAACTCAACGCGTGCTTGCGACTTTGGGGTAAATACGCCTACCTGTTCGCATAAATGCACCGAGCCGGTGGCCATGAACAATAGCTTTTCTTTGGTTCGCAGCACACCATCGACGACGCGCACCAGCATCACCACGCCTACGTAGTTATCGAACCATGAATCGATCACCAAGGCCTTAAGCGCGCCATTGGGGTCACCACGCGGCGCCGGAATGCGCGCCACCACGGCCTCGAGTATGTCGTCAATACCTACGCCGGTCTTGGCGCTGGCTCTGATGGCGTCTTGCGCGGCGATACCAATGACATCCTCGATCTGGCCGATGGCCGCTTCGCAATCGGCCGAGGGCAAATCGATCTTATTGAGCACCGGGACCACTTCCACACCCAGTTCAATGGCGGTGTAACAGTTGGCGACGGTCTGCGCCTCCACCCCTTGCGTGGCATCCACCACCAATAGCGCGCCTTCGCAGGCCGACAAGGAGCGGCTCACTTCATAGGAGAAATCCACATGACCCGGGGTGTCGATGAGGTTCAACTGATAGGTGATACCGTCTTTGGCGCGATAACGCAACGCCGCAGTTTGCGCCTTGATGGTAATGCCGCGCTCGCGTTCGATATCCATTGAGTCCAACACCTGGCTTTCCATTTCTCGGTCCGCCAGGCCGCCGCAGCGCTGGATAAAGCGGTCGGCGAGCGTCGATTTACCGTGATCGATGTGGGCGATGATGGAAAAATTGCGGATATTTTGCATCAAAAAAAAGGTGCCTCGCGGGCACCCTTTGCATTGGCTGGAGCGTTGATTTTAGCGGGTTTCCAAGGGAAACTGCCCAATTGATAGCGTAAAAGAGTCTATATCTGTCCCGCTATTGACGACCCTCGTTACCCAGGGCATTCAAATAGCGTTCAAAAGACTGGACATCGAGCCTATAGCGAGCCAATTCTTTCCCCTCATGTATCAACACTGGCACCAATTCACCATATCGATCTTCCAATACCGGATCCGTATCCACATCGATAACTTGAATTTCGAACTCGAAATATTTCGAAGTGAAAGACTGCGACGCCAAAGACTGAAACTCCAAAGACCGGAGAAGTATCTTAACTTGGGCGAGCATCTCGTGGCATAGATGGCAGTACTGGCGACTGTATAGGGTCAGGCTAAGTTTCGCTGGTTCCAACTTGTCCCGCGAATCAAGGTTGGATTCCACGTCACCGGGCGTTATTAGTTCGGCATTCGCCCTCATCCCCTGGGAATCTCACCGCGGATTGTCACAAATAAATTGCTCTCACCGCGCCGTACATGGAGCGTCATTACTGCATTGCGGTCGATTTGCGTCAGCAGTTTATTGAGTTGCTCGATCGAAGCAATGTCGGTGGTCTGCCCTCGGCTGGTCACAGCTGTAATTACATCCCCGCTTCGTACATCACCGCGAGCGGTTTGACGCACCTCTTCGACAATTACTCCTCCATTGAGCTTCATATCGCGCCGTTGCTCAGGGGTCAGATCATTAACTACTAGACCCAGGCGATTAGCGGCTTGCTCGACAGGACGCCCGCGCGCCGGCGCTCGACTGGCAACACGATCCTCGGGCAGCTCGCCGACCACGACGTTGACATCGCGCGAGGCTCCTTTTCTGAATATCTCCATCGACACGCTCACCCCCGGGCGGGTGGAGCCGACGATTCTGGGTAAGTCGCTCGAGTTCTCGACAGGCTTGCCATTGAATTTTGTGATGATGTCGCCGGACTCGATCCCTGCCTTTTCCGCCGGCCCGCCTTTTTCAACGCCATTGACCCGTGCCCCCCCCGGCTTGGAGAGCCCAAACGACTCGGCCAATTCGCGCGACACCTCTTGAATCACCACGCCAATGCGACCGCGTTGCACCCGGCCGACACTGCGCAATTGGCTCTGAATATCCATTGCCACGTCAATAGGTATGGCAAACGATAACCCCATGAACGTGCCAGTGCGGCTGTATATCTGCGAATTGATGCCGATCACCTCGCCACGCATATTGAATAAGGGTCCGCCAGAATTGCCCGGATTAATCGCCACATCGGTTTGGATGAACGGCACAAAATTTTCTTGCGGCAGATTTCGGCCTTTTGCAGAGACAATGCCAGCAGTCACGGTGTTATCGAACCCAAAAGGAGACCCAATGGCCAACACCCATTCGCCGACTTTTAATTTGTTGGCGTCGCCAAAACGAACCGCAGAAAGTCCTGTGGCATCGATTTTCAGCAGGGCCACATCGGTGCGCGCATCCGCACCGATGACACGGGCCTTGAATTCCCGTTTGTCGTTTAGCTTGACAGTGATTTCGTCGGCATTATTGACCACATGGGCGTTGGTCAAAATATAGCCATCGCCGCTAATGACAAATCCCGAGCCTAATGACCGGCTTTCGAATTGACGCGGACCTTGCCCCTGACCAGGCTCTGGTTGCCGAGGAATGAATCGGCGAAAAAAATCGTTGAGCGGATCGTTTTCATTCTGCCCCGGTATCTGCGGCGTGCCGGTGGCTGCGCGCCGTTCGCTGGTGGTGCTGATGTTGACCACTGAAGCGCCCTGTTTTTCCACTAGAACGGTGAAATCAGGCAGGTCCCTGACTTGCGCAACCGCCAGGGCCGGCACAGCTAAAAGGATCGCAACAAATATCGATTTTATTTTCATCATGGTGATGCTCTCCGTAGTTATTGGTTGCCGAGATCGCCAGGGCGATGCGTACCGAGTTGGGTCACTAGGACTCTACTGCTAGCTCAAATCGAAACCTTTTCAATTCCCAATCCTAAAGGTTTTTGCATCCAACGTCCCTGACATTCACCTTGAAGGCCGATATTCAATTGCTCGCCCAACGTAGCGAACGCTCTCGGCAGGCGCCTCACCCACCACGGTTATGCGATGGGCCCCGATTTGACGAACAAAAACGTTAATTGCTCCCTGCCGGCTTAGTTCCGGGTTGGGCGAACGCTGCGCGGATGCCTCGATAAACACCGAAATCGCCGCCAATCCGTCGGAGAGAACCATATGGCCGACGCCCGAGGTTCCCCCTAGATTGCGCGTCATTTCGACGATTTTTCGAAATCCAGGTGGCTGGGCGCGCAAAATCCAGCCCACTTTAGCCAAATCGACGCTGGCGGCTGACGAGTCTTCCACACGCCATGTTGCGGTCTTTCCGGCAAAACGGGAACGCACCAGCTCGCGATCAATACTTCCCCCAATTTGCAGTTGGGTAAACGCGAATTGCTCCATGAGTTCGTCGCGCGTATTGAAGGTTTTGGCACGTACCAACATGCCCGACTGCGTATCCACCCACAGTTTGTGCCCATAACGCATGTTGTCCCTAGGCTCCAGGTGTAACACCTGACAATCGAAACCCGCGACGCGTTCGATACCGCCACGTTTGATTTCGTAATTTTCCAGTAACTCCTTCAATTGCGCCGGTAAAACGGCGGGGAAACTGCGTTGCGTGGAATGTTTATCGATCCGCACCGTCGCGAGCGCCGGCAAATAACACACCACCTCGTCGCCATTTCTCATTACCTCGCGCGGTTCTCCATCTAGAGTTTCCAGTTTCTCACGCGTAGTGCCGCCTTCGACGATGCGTGTGATCCGTGACGTTTCGCTTTGCGCGCCATGTTGATAAACGAATGTTCCGGTATAGGAAAGCCGTTGCGTGGCCGCATACACGCGATTGAGCACGTTCATGGCTTCCGCGTGAGGGTCAGCGGCTATCGCCACGGAGGAGAAAACCGTCAGCAAACCTAACAGGGTGCCAAAGGCAGCGAAATTCATCGCCCGCCTCCGCGCTCATCGGTCACGGTACGTACATAAGGCGCGACACCTTGCATCGCGCTAGTTGAAGAATATCGCTGGTGCGCCAACAAATAATCGGCCACCTGGGTAGCGGCTGGCACGGCCGCCGATGGCATTTGCTGCGGCGCGGTTTTCTGCGCTACCTGAAGATCTCCGCGCATGCCCGGAAGAACTGTCCAGACCACCAGGGCGAGCGCCGCGGCACCCGCAGCCAAGGACATCGCCCATTTGCCGAAACTGTGGCTCTCCACTATTGGTCGCCTTGGGGCGAGAACCGTGACTTCCTTGTCGAGTCGCGCGCTCACTTTTTTGCAGATATCGGGCTCGATATGCCCACGCAACGCGTCGCCAATTAGATGATAGGTATCCCAGGTAGCACGCAGATCCGCATTGTTTTTGAGATTCGCCAGATGTCGCGCAAGTTCGGCCTGCGGCAACTCTCCGTCCTTCAACGCGGATATCTCTTCGCTTGATTTGACTACCATCGTTGGTCCTCACTTATGTCCAAAATGGGCTTGAGTCGCGCGGCGATTTCTTCCCGAGCGCGGAATATTCTGGACCTTACCGTACCAATCGGGCAATTCATGATGGCGGCGATATCCTCATAGCTCATTCCTTCGATTTCCCGCAACACTATCGCGGTGCGCATCTCCTCGGGTAGTGCTTCCATCGACGCATTGACGGTCTCCGCAACTTGCCGGGAAACTAATAGACTTTCCGGAGTATTGAGGTCGTGCAGTTGCTCGACATCGGATGTGGATTCGGTTTCGTCCATGTCGTGGTCTGTACTCGTGGGCACACGCCTGCCCGAGGCAACCAAAAAGTTCTTCGCGGTATTGATTCCTATTCGGTATAGCCATGTGTAGAAAGCACTCTCCCCACGAAAGCTGGGCAACGCCCTATAGGCCTTGATAAATGCCTCCTGGGCAACATCTTCAGCCTCGCCCGAATCGCGCATATAGCGCGATAGCAACCTCAACAACCTGCGCTGATACTTCGACACCAGCAGTTCGAACGCATGCTTGTCGCCGCGCTGCGCGCGCTCTACAAGCTGCCGGTCAAGCTCCCGGTCACGCATCACGCGTCCCTGAATATCCTTCGTTGGCACGTACCAGTAAAACTGGCGCCTGCAATATCCGCGCTAGCAGTATGGCTCGGCCCGCGACCAGGGATTTCCTGTAGGACAGACCAGCAATTTCTGGGAAAGTTCAATAAAACCAATACCCAGCGTTCCACGGCAATATGCCTACTGAACAATCTTCAACCGAGAGCAGCTTCGCCAGCCACACGGAGACAATGCCACTAGGAATTCAAACACGGGTAAAAATCAGGGTTCCGTTGGTGCCGCCAAAACCAAACGAATTGGACAGGGCTGCCTGAATCACCATGGGCCTGGCGTTATTGGGGACATAGTCCAAATCGCAGGCTGGATCTGGATTTTGCAGATTCGCGGTCGGG
>JBJXEY010000254.1:0-7935 GCA_046153355.1 Burkholderiales bacterium | reverse complement strand
TGTCGCTGCGTGCTACGGCTTTCCATGCGATGTGCTTGGGTGAATCGCTGGTCTGGTAGCCACGCAGGCTGGCGAAGTCATCGTTACCCGCGCCGGCATTGACCGAATCGCCGCTATCGGCGCGTGGACGAAGCGGCGGCAGGCTGGAGGTATCCGGCTTAGGGTATACAAGCGTTCGCATTTCCGGTTGCACATAACTCCAAGCGCGAAACATGCCCAGCGGGTAAAACGTTTCGATAGTCACTCGCGGCAGTTGCAGCCAGCCGCGGCGTTGCGAGCGTACCGGGATGGGTACCGTGGCTACTTGGCTACCCGGTAAGGTGACGACAAAGGTTTGGTTCTCGCAGCGAAAATGCATCACTTGGCGCTGTTCCCGCCGTTCGTTTTCGATATTGATGTCGAACTTCGCCAGATCGCCAGCAAACACCGGTTCGGTTTTTCCGGGGGTAATCGCCAGATGCGCGATATTGCGAAAGGTATGCAATATCGAGACGATCGCCATGCCGGCAAGCAGAAAGGTGAGCACATAGCCTAAGGACAACGAGTAGTTGATCGAGCCGATCAACATCAAAACCAGGGCCAAGCCAAAGGAAATGCCATGTCGCGTTGGCAATACATATACGCGTCGCTGCGTGAGGACGATGCGGCCTTTTTCCGGCTGATGCCGCCGCGTTACCCACTTCCAGAATGTAACTACCTGGGAAGATTTAACGGCGGTGTCTAGATTCATAGGCGGGCGAATTAGTCGTGCGTCGAACTCGTTACGTCTGTGCAATTCGAGCCGGCCGGTGATTCGTTCGGTTTCGATCTGCTCAGTGACACGCCCAGTCTCATGGAATAGCCACCGCCTCGATCAGTTGCCGCGCGGTATCCGCGCTAGTGTGGCGCACGCCATCGTGCACCGGGCGCAGCCGATGCCCGGCAATGCCGGGCAGCACCGCTTGAATATCCTCAGGAATGACTTTGTCGCGGCCAGAGAGCAGCGCCCAGGCGCGTGCTGCATGCAATAGCGACAAGGCCGCGCGCGGCGACAGGCCGCTTGCGTAGTCGGCCGAGCGCCTCGAATACTCCACCAGTGCTTGAACGTAATCGAGCAATGCAGGCGCGCTATGCACGTTTCTAACCGTGGATTGCAGTTCCATTAACTCGCCGGGCGCAAGACACGCATCCATGCCGGCGATCATATCGCGCCGATCACTGCCCTGAAGAAGCGCGCGCTCGGCATCGCGATCCGGATAACCCAATTCGATGCGCATCAGGAATCGATCCAATTGCGACTCGGGTAAGGCAAAGGTGCCCACCTGATTGGAAGGGTTCTGCGTGGCAATGACGAAAAAAGGCTCGGGCAGGCGCCTGGTTTCGCCTTCGGCGGTGACCTGGTGTTCTTCCATGGCTTCGAGAAGCGCGGATTGCGTTTTGGGCGTGGCGCGATTGACCTCGTCGGCGAGAATCAACTGCGCGAAAATGGGGCCGGGGTGAAATTTGAAGCTAGCCGTATCGCGGTCGTACACCGATACGCCGATGATGTCCGCGGGCAGCATATCACTGGTGAATTGGACGCGATTGAAATTAAGGCCCAACAACTTCGCCAACACGTGCGCAAGTGTGGTTTTACCGACGCCGGGTAAATCCTCGATCAGCAAATGTCCGCGCGCAAGGATGCAGGCCAGGGCGAGGCGTATTTGACCTTCCTTGCCAAGTATTATTTTTCCCGCCTGCTGGATCACCCGATCCAGGGATGTTGTGCTCATGTGTACGATTACCCTGCCAATGCGACATTTCGCGAACGCGCGAGTTTATACTGGTTTATTCGTGCAACCGACGTACTTTAGCCCCGTACTCTAGTCACCATGACAATCGCATATATCACCCACCCCGATTGCTGGAAGCATCAAATGGGCCGGCGTCATCCCGAATGTCCGGAACGCTTGGGCGCGATCGAGGATCAATTGCTTGCTTCGGGGCTTGGCGTGCTGTTGCAGCACCACGAAGCACCCTTGGCCGGCATTGAGCCCATCACACGGGTGCATTCTCTGGATTACTTCGAAGCGATTCGCGACGCGTCGCCCGAAGAAGGTATGGTGCAATTGGACCCCGATACCGCGATGTGCCCCGATTCATTTGCCGCCGCGATGCGTGCCGCCGGCGCCGGAGTGCTCGCCACGGATTTAGTGATCGAAGGCCGTGCCGAGGCCGCTTTTTGTGCTGTTCGGCCGCCAGGGCACCATGCATTGCCACGACGATCAATGGGATTTTGCATCTTCAACAACATTGCCATCGCCGCCATGCACGCCCTCGAACATCACCGCCTCTCGCGCGTTGCCTTGGTGGATTTCGACGTGCATCACGGCAATGGCACCGAGGAGTTTTTCGCCAACGACCCGCGCGCCTTGATGGTGGGTAGTTTTCAACATCCGTACTACCCATATAGTGGTACTGATGATGTAGCCGAAAATATGGTCAATGTGCCCTTGCGTGTCGGCGCCGGCGGTGATGCCTTGAAGAAAGCGGTGTTGGAGAAATGGCTACCCGCTCTGGATGCGTTCAAGCCAGAAATGATCTTTATTTCCGCCGGATTCGATGCGCATGCCGAGGACGACATGGGCGGGTTGAAATTCGTCGAGGCCGATTATGCCTGGGTAACCAAACAGATGATGGAAGTTGCCGCGCGACACGGCAAGGGCCGTATCGTGTCGATGCTGGAGGGCGGTTATGCCTTATCAGCCTTAGGCCGTAGCGTGGTGGCCCACATTAAGACGTTGGGCGGTTTCTGAACGGTGCTAACGTTTTACCGTTCAGCACTACGAATGCCGTCCATACGCCAAGCCTCGCAGGTTCCGGCGTAGGAAGTGCCAGGCAGGCGGCGAAACGCGGCATCCGCGTTGAGATGCACGCCGCGATCAAAATGCCAGGCCATGACCGCTGCGTAACGCAGGCAGCGCCCGCCGCGCGCGCGCAATTCACAGCCGAGCAAGGTGGTCACCTTGACGCTGTCGTTGACATCTTCCACCAGATGCACGCCGGTTTCACCGGAATAAACACGTACCTCACGACCGCCCACGGTGCGGCTGGAGACCACTCGGGCGGCGCCTTGTTTGGCGCCCACCTCATCGACAATTAACATCAAATCGGAACGCGGACGTCCAACCGGAGCGGGTGAGCCGCTGATTCGCATATCACAAATGAGATCGCCGGTGCGGGAAAACTCGGCCAAGGTGGCGGCTTCTTCGCCGCCCGCTTGAGCGGCGAAGAGGGTCAAGCTCAAACCTGCAAGGATGCCAGTTCTGCTCACCGCCGCCCTTTCGCTTGTGGCCTAGTCTTTCGCTCGTGGACTATCGCAACAAAATATACCCGATGCCTATTTCAAGTTCAAATTGAAGAGCTTAATTGCATTGGTGCGACCAATTTTCAATTTATCCGAGGCTGCCATCTCAATGCTATCGAACCAGTTGGTGGCGTCGCTGGTGACTTCGAAGGGGTAATCCACCGAAAACAGCAGTCGGTCGATGCCCACCATCGATAACGCGCATTGGAAAGAGGGTGTACAGAAATTGCCGCTGGTGGTGATGTAGAAATTCTCAAGGAAGTAGTCGCCTAATGGCCGTTTGCCGGTATAGCCGCGCGGCGAGAAGCGCATGCGCGCATCGATGCGCCACAGGCCAAAGGGAATGCCTTCGCCCATGTGACCAATGATGATTTTCAAATTTGGGTATTGATCGAACAGACCCGAACCGCACAGGCGCAGCGCATGCACCGAGGTATCGGCGGCGAAGCCCCAGGGGGAGGACATCAACCAGGGATGGCCGTCATATTCCACCGCGCGACTCTTGATTTGCGAACGCGGATGCAGGTAGAAAGGCACATCCAGTTTCGCGACTTCGCCCCAGAAACCGCGATACTCGGGCACATCGTAATAAATACCGGAATCGGGTACGTCTTTTTGCGTGAAGCCATTCACCAGCGCGCCTTTGAAGCCAAAATCTTTGACGCAACGGGCAAGTTCCCTCGCGGCGGCATCGGGGTCCTGCATGGGCAACGCGGCGAATCCGGCAAAGCGATCAGGACGCTTGGCCACCAGTTCGGCCAGTTTGTCGTTGGCGCGTTTGGCCAGGCCAATGGCTTCCTTGGTATCGACCACCGCTTGCACCGCGGGTGCATTCAACGACACGATGGTGAATTCAATGCCGTTCTTGTCCATCTCCGAGAGGCGCTCATCACCCAGATCCAAAATTCGGCGCTGGAACGTATCCCATTGCGCCGAGCCGCCGACGAATCCTCGCGAGTCTTCCAGTGTTTCCAAAAGACTCCAATGTTCTTCAAATGCGATCTTGCCTTTCATATGACTTGCTCCGCTGGTATTTGCCGTGTGTGGCCGGGGTGGAAGGTCTTGTTATCGCGTGCCAAAAAAAGACGCGTGACCGGGAGGCGAATGATATCGCGGCCACCGGGGGGATGCACCCGGTTTGGCCTAGTGTTTCGTCAATCTTTGCGGACCGTGCGATCCGGTTCGAGGTCGATTGCGTGGCGGGTGGTTTGCGTGCCGTCTTCAACGCGGAATTCGCCGTCGATGACATTGGCGGGTGCGCGCGTCGCGGGCGTCGGGCGTTTGCCGCGCAGCAGCCGGTGTACGCCAGCGTAAATGATGGCAATTAACACCACCGCCAAGGCAATCCACCAGGCCACGAACAAAGCCAACAATCCGACCGCAAGGATACTGATGGCGAAGGCGAATTTGAAGAGGCCCTTTAATGCCCGGGTTGCGGCGCCGGTCATTGCCGGATATCCCGGAATTTAATTGATGAATATTCCATATTTATATGAAAAACACTCCATTAGGTACGTGGAACATTGTATTCTCGTAACAATTTACCAAAAAATTCACGCCGGTCGCGAATCAGATTGCCGAATTCTTCGGGCGTTGTGGTGCTGGGTTCGGTGATCAACGACTCCAGAAACGCGACAAACTTTGGCTCTTTAAACAATTGCACGAACTCCATGTTGAGTCTTCGCACCGCCGCGTCGGGCGAACCGGCTCCAGTCAACATGCCCCACCAGGATTGCGCGCTGGGCATGTTTTCGGCGCCGATTTCGCGCAGCGTGGGCGCATCCGGCCAGGCGGCAAGCCGCTTGCTGCCATTGACCGCGAATAATTTGACTTTACCGCCCTTGAGCAACGATAACGCGCCATAAACGCCCATCCAGGTGACATCCGACTCACCCGAGGCAAGGGCGGTGAAGACCTGTGGTCCGCCCTTGTAGGGGATGCCGGGAATATTGGCGCCCCATAACTCGGCCAGCCAGCGGCGCGAGAGGTCGGTGGACGAATTGGGGGAAAGGGTCGCCCAGTTGAGCGCGCCGGGTTTAGATTGGGCGAAGGCCTGAAATTCTTTAATGTTGTTGGCCGGAATCGATGCCTTCACCAGGAGGCCACCCAGGATGTAGTACAAGTTGGTGATGGGCCGAAAATCCTTTGCCGCGTCGTAGGGGAGTTTGGCGAAAATGTAGGGGTTAATCGCCAACGCATCGTTATTCAAGATGCATACGGTGTGGCCGTCAGGCGCCGCACGGGCGCACATGTCAGCTGCGATGATCGAATTGGCCGCGGGCTGGTTATCGACCACCAAAGGTTGCCCCAGGCGCGACGCCAGGTCTTCGCCGGCCTTGCGCAGTATCAAATCCACGCCGGCGCCGGGGGTCTGCGGGATTAACACGCGTATCGGTTTGGAGGGGTACGTCTGGCTTTGCACCCCGCCGGAGAACGTCGCAACGGTGGTGGCCAGCGCGAGCGAAACAATCTGAAACGTAGATTTACCCATGATGCGGCTCCTTGTAGATTGCGCGGCCAGGAAGGCAAACGCCGCGTCATGCGTGATCATCGCGCTTCGCGGCGATTCTGTCAGGCTGATGTGGTGAAATTGGCGGCCAGCACCTGGGCCTGCGCGGTGAGCGAGGCGGCATCCAAAGACGATAAATGCACCACCGGCGCCGAATCCAGGTCGGGATAACTTTTGCTCATGGAGCGTAAATAAAGCGGGTCGTAGTGCGATTCCAGTAAATCGTGCACTAGTCTTACCCAGTCGCCCGTGTCGATTGTTTTCATCCAACTTTCCATGGTTTCCCGTGATTGCAGATCCGCGAGTTGTAAAAGACGTTGTTTGAGCGTGGCCGGATCGGCCAACATATGCGGATATTCTTCGATTAAGAATCGCACGCGCTCGGCGAGCGGCGATTCGACGCGGACGCAGTTTGATGCGCGTATGCGCGCCAATAAAGTCGTGGGCACCTGGATCGATCCGATCTTGCGGCTCTCGGATTCCACCCATATCGGGCTCGCCACATCGAAGCCACGCAGGGATTGCACCAATTTACTTTCGAACCACTTTTGACTGGGTTGTGGGTCGCCGGGAATCGATCCCAGGACGGAGCCACGATGATGGGCAATACCTTCAAGATCGAGTACCTGCGCGCCTTTTGCGGCAATGGCCTGCAACAGGCGGCTCTTGCCGCTGCCGGTGGGGCCGCACAACACGCGAAAGGTGAGCAAGGGTGGCAAACGCTCCAATTGCGCCAACACCTCGCCGCGATAGGCTTTGTAGCCGCCTTCCAAGCGCGCCACGCGCCAGCCGATTTCGCCGAGGATATGCGCCATGGCGCCTGAGCGCTGGCCGCCACGCCAGCAATACACCAGCGGGCGCCATTCGCGCGGGCGCGAGGCAAAGCTTTCCTCGATGTGGCGCGCGATATTGCGCGCGGTGAGTGCCGCGCCCAGTTTGCGCGCCTCGAAGGGCGACACCTGTTTATACAAGGTGCCGACGCGGGCGCGCTCCTCCTCGTTCAACACTGGGAAACTAACCGCGCCGGGAATGTGGTCGATATGAAATTCGGCCAAGGTGCGCACATCGATGATTTCATCGAATTGATCGATTTCGCCGATGGCGACGATATTTTCGCGCTTCATCGCCAATTCATCCTTTGGCCGCACGGCGTTGGGCTACCTGTTTGCGGTTTACCCATCTTTACCATCCGCGTTTCATCCCATGCGCTTGCGCAGCGTTGCGCTGGCCGCATCCACGGCGATCGACAAAAGCAGCATGGCGGCAATCACCGTGCTCGCCTGCGCGTGATGGAACAGCGACAGCTCCACGTAAAGCAATTGCCCCAGGCCGCCAGCGCCAACAAAACCCAGCACCGCGGCCATGCGAATGTTCATCTCCCACCGATACAAGCTGTAGGCGAGCAACTGTGGCGAAATCGCCGGCAAGGTGCCGTAGAGCCAAGCGCTGATTCGGCCGCAACCTGCATCGCGCAATGCCAAGGCGGGAGCCGTTGGGGCGTTTTCCAGGGCTTCGGCAAACAGGCGCCCCAATACACCTGAGGTGTGCAGCGCCAATGCCAGCGCGCCGGCAAACGGCCCCAGGCCCGCGGCGAGCACGGTGATTGTTGCCCAAACCAGCTCCGGTACGGAGCGCAGCGCATTGAGCAGGAATCGCGTGCTCACTTTGCTCATCGAGCCAAAGCGTCCCGATGCCGGCAGCGCCAGCAGCAATCCGGCGATTACCGCGAGTACCGTGCCGAACAAAGATATTGCCAGCGTTTCCAGCGATCCCCAGCCGATTTTCGCGAGCCACGAGAGCGACATATCCGGCGACAAAAAGCGCGCGATGAATTCGACGGTGAGTTGCGCGGCCTCCAGTGTGAACATCGCAGCAATGCCCACATCGAGGAACAGGAAACTCGCGGCCACGCAGGCGAGAACCAATGCGGCAAGGCTGGCGCCATGCGGCCCGACCCCGGTACGCACACCCTGCGTGCCACCGCTGGCAACACGACCACGCAGGAAATTCGACAGCGCATCGGCCAGCATCACCAGGGCGAGAAACACTAGAAGAATGCTGGCGGCCTCGCCGCCGTTCAACATTTTCATTGCCTGGTCCA
>JBJXEY010000247.1:0-11675 GCA_046153355.1 Burkholderiales bacterium | reverse complement strand
CAGCACCATGGTGGAGGTCAACCACCTGAGCAGGCCCGGGCTTCTGGTCGAGATCCAGGTGATTGCGGCGGTCTGACAACACCGATCGAGATTTATCGCGGTAGGTTATCAACCCCGGTGCGCCTTTGTAAATTTTGATTCCACCGCCAAGTTGCACCGCGGAAGCCAGACAGCGATGGAACGCCGTGCATGACCTATTGGTAGTGTTCGACTGTCGGCGAATAACAAGATCTTGTGTAGGCTCGATTCGGCGAGATCTTATGGAATAAATGCACAAAAATTGCAAAAGCATCTTGCATGTTGCGGTCTGCTAATGTTTTAATTGCACAGTTCAATATTTCGATGCAACTATTTTTTGCAAAATTTACTAAAAAAAATATTCGCCAGTGTTTTTGGCGTGAATTGCAAAAAGCCGACGCGATACATCGCGACCGCGGCATCGATCCCGTTTCAGAGTGGAAATCGGCGATTTTTAGGTCACATGCTTCTGCCCGCGATGGGGAGAAGCGCATCGAATTCGTTTGATCGCAATTTATCGCGATCATCGAATAGCTCGTGCCTGTTTGGACGAGTTGGGTTTTTTTTCCATTAACGCCTAAAGGAGATTGCCATGGCAACGAAGAAAAAAGCCAAAAAGAAACCAGCCAAAAAGAAGTAGTTGGTCCTAGCTAGAAAATCCCACGAATAAAAAGAGGCCAAGAATAAATCCGCTTATGGTGATAGCGGTTAAAAAGAAGCCCCAAAAAAAACGGCTTGGAAACCGGACATGAAAGCCGCGAGGCGGTCATATCCGATTCCAAGCCGAGGTGGGTACGAATGGGCTACGGACAGCTTTAGTTTCTACACCTAGAACTGATCCGTAGCCACTCGTTTTCGTCGAGATTGCCACTAGACGAAGACTACGCGCCTAGCATGCCTCGATAGCCCCCCAGACTGTCAAGACAATTTTGTAAGTCATTGTTCTGATTGAACTTTGTCTGGTCTCGCGATTGCGACTAGACGCCTACAAAAACATTGCATTCTGGCCCGAGGAGTGCTCTGCATGATTACCCAGTCAAAAATTTCGCATTTGCCAAACGTTCTGAGTGCCGCGCTGGTGTCGTTCGGTGCGATGGCTCTTTTGCTCCCGAACTCAACGAACGCTCAAACTTTTCCCGTCAAACCGGTGCGCGTTATCGTGCCTTTTGCGCCGGGTGGCGCAAGCGACGGTCTAGCGCGCATCGTTGGTGACAAGCTCGGGCGCGCTCTCGGGCAATCCTTCGTCATCGAAAATCGCGCCGGGGTTGGCGGGATGCTGGGGTCGGATCTGGTGGCCAAGGCGCCACCCGACGGATACATGTTGGTTATCTCGGGTATTGCTTCCCATGTTGTCGCGCCCGCCATGGGCTCAGCGCCTTTTGATCCGATGAAAAGTTTTTCGCATATTGCGTTGATTGGCGGGCCGCCTTCGGGGTTGATGGTGCATCCTGGCGTGCCGGCCCGCAATATCGCCGAATTGGTCGCCTACTCCAAGTCGTTGCCTAACGGCCTCTCGTACGGTTCGGCCGGGCATGCCACGCACTCGCATATGATGAGCGAGCTGTTTCGCGTGCGCACCGGCGCCAACATGGTGCATATCCCATACAAAGGCGCAGGGCCGGCGGTCGCCGACGTGGTCGCGGGGCATTTGGCAGCGACCTTCACCGGTACGGTCGCAGTGGCGCAGGTGCGCGCGGGCAGAACGCGCATGCTCGCTGTCACCTCCGAAAAACGCATGTCGGAAGTGCCCGATGTACCCACCTTTGCCGAAGTTGGCCTGCGCGAGCTCACCACCGCCACGTGGTTTGGTCTGTCTGGCCCCGCAGCGATGCCGCGCGATATTGTGGTGCGCTTGAATAGTGAAGTGCGCAACGCAATGAACCTGCCCGATGTGAGAGAAAAGCTTGGGCCTGATGGCATCGAGCCCAATAACCTGGATGCTGATGCCTACACTGCGTTCGTGCGCGCGGAAATCGAGAAGTGGGGGCCGGTGGCGAGAACGCTCGGCCCCGAAAAAACCAAGCCGTGAGTCTGATATGAAGTTTCGCTCTGTGGCGGGACTTTCCGTCTCCGAGGTGGGTTTTGGCTGTGGCGGCAACGCGGGCCTCATGTTACGTGGCAGCGCGGATGATCAGCAGCGCATCGTTGCCCGTGCGCTCGATCTGGGAATCAATTATTTTGACAACGCGCCGGATTATGGCAACGGGCTTGCCGAAGAGAATCTGGGCAAGGTTTTGCAGGCGCTGAAGGCGCATCCGTTGGTGGTGACCAAGGTCGAGGTGCGGGCCGCGGATGTGGGTGATATCGCCGGGCATGTAATGCGTTCCACCGAAGCGAGCCTCACACGCCTAGGGGTGGAGGCGGTCGATATTCTTCAAATTCATAATGGTCCAGCCCAATCACCGCCTGCATTACAGGGCAGTAGCTATACCCAACTTGGAATGAATTACTATCTTGGCGCCGGCGGGGCGCTAGATGGCCTGCAACGCGTGCTGCGTGATGGCAAGGCGCGGCGTATCGGCTTTGTTTGCCGCGGCAACGACGGTGCCGAGGTTCGCCAACTGATCGATTTGGGCTTATTCCACATGATCAACGTGCCCTATACCCTGTTAAATCCCAGCGCGGGCATGAAGACGCCCGAAGGTCTGCGGGTGGAGCGCGACTTCGGCGATGTGATTTCCTATGCGCGAGCCATGGGTGTGGGTTGTGCCGTCTACAGCCCGCTGGCGGGAGGATTCCTCACCGACCACCGCGTTGGTGGCGGTGAGCGTCATGCGCTGGCCCAGCGGCGCGAGGCGGTAGCGGCGCTGGTTGAGAAAAGTCTTGCGCGTGCGAAGAGCTTGGGATTTCTTAACCAACCGGGCAAACACACGTTGGCACAGGCCGCCTACCGATTCATCCTGGCGCATCCTGGCGTGAGCAGCGTGCTTTCCGGATTTTCCGATCTCGGTCAAATGGAGGAAATCCTGCCCGCGGCCTTAGCGGGCCCGTTGGATGCGGCAGCGATGGCCGCCATTGAGCGCTGCTGGCAGGACAACTTTTATCTAAATGACGCGAAAATTCATTTGTCACGAACCTAAGGACAAATCATGAGCAAACTTTCTTTGACCCTTGCCTGCGGACCCTACGACCGTATGGCCGCGATCTACGACGGCAGCGTTCGCGTGGAGAGCGTCGATCTGCGCTGCATTCCCATCGAGCAACCGATGGAGGTGTTCAGCCGGATGCTGAAATACCAGGAGTTCGATATCGCCGAGATGTCGCTCACGCATTGTTTTACCCTGCGCGCCGCGAACAAGGCGAGTTTCGTCACGCTACCGGTGTTTCCCTCGCGCATGTTTCGCCACGGTTTTATCTTTATCAACAAGCGCGCGGGCATTAACGATCCCAAGGATTTGAAGGGCAAACGCATCGGCGTGCAGGGCTACCAGATGACCGCGGCGGTGTGGATACGCGGCATCTTGCATCGCGAATACGGTGTGTCGTTCGATGAAGTGGAGTGGATCGAAGGGGGCGTCAACGAGCGCGGCGTCGCAGGCGGCGCGGCCACCAGCATGCGGCCGAACAAAAAACTCAATATTCGCTATATCGGCAAGGACAAGACGTTAAGCGAGATGCTGGCGGCAGGGGAGTTGGACGCCATCATCGGCGCGGTGCGGCCGGATTCGCTATTTACTTCACCCGATGTGGCGCGCCTGTTTCCCGATTATCACCGCGCCGAAGTGGATTACTACCAGCGCACCGGTGTTTTCCCTGGCATGCATGCGCTGGTGATCAAGGAGGAGGTGTATCGCGCCAATCGTTGGTTGGCCACGAGCCTATTTAAAGCCTGCAATCAGGCAAAAGCCATTTCACTTCGCCAAACCAATTTCACCGGGTCGCTGCGTTTCATGCTGCCGTGGCTGACCGAATCGCTTGAGGAAATTGATGAGCTTTTTGGCGGCGACCCCTGGCCGTATGGGCTGGACGCCAATCGCAAGATGCTCGATGCTTTCAACCAGGCGTTGGTTGACGATGGTTATTTGCCGGAGCCAATGAAACTGGAAGATGTGTTCGTTCCAGTTGAAGGCTATAGCGCTTAGCAGGGTATTTGCAATTTCAATATGTAATATTTCACAGCGCTTTGGCGATAGGCCCGCTGCCTTTATCCGCTGATGGCGAACGATTATTTGTTTTCGTTTTGCTCGATATTCCGCATCTGCTCGCGATAGGAATCGATAAAACTTAAACTCTCCGCCACGAGGTAATCCCCGCCGCGTGCACCGGCGCAAATGGAAGGGTTCTCTACCGCAGGCGGCAAGGTGCCATGCTCCGCATAGGCTTCGGCCGCGGCAAACACGCGCCGCCGCGTACGGCTGATCATCAGATCACTCGATTTGAGATGTTCGAAGTCGTAATCGCACATCTCGCCCATGCTCTCGTAGGCCATGCGGTCCTGATTGGGGATGCGTTGTATACCGGTGAAACTCTCGCCGCGTAGTTGCGCGGCACGATCCATGGCGTAGTCGTTCTCATTATTTGCCACCGGTATCCAACGCCCATACCAATCGGTGGTGTTGGGTTGGGTTTCGATGATGGCGGATTCCTGTGCGCGCGGGCCGCTGTCGTTGCCCTTCCAGCGCAGGCTGATGTGGAAGGCGTGCGTGTCGTCCATCGGTATCCATCCCAGGATCTGCCGATCACGGCCAAAAGGCCCAGGCGTGGGTATGGCCCAGAAGGGAAATACAAAATGTCCAACGCGCCAATAGGCGGTGCCGGGCCGCGCCGGGCGGCGATTGCCATACATGGTGCCCCACTCGGTATCGAGCGCCTCGATTTCGGGATTGGGGCAGGCGAGAAAATAACGCAGCAATTCTGTGTCGGGCCCGTCGCCGCCACGCTTCAAGCGATTCTCCAGATCGGTGCGATGCAGGAAACCCGTATGCGAATTATCGATAGCTCCCTCGATCGCCTGCAACCAATTGCAACGCGCCTGCGAGGCGGCGATCACCAGTTGTTCACCGGGAAATTCCATTGGGCCGAATTCGGGAAACGGTGGTGGCACCGCGCGTGGCCCCATGTACACCCAGATCAATCCATTGCGGTCTGCTGCCCGGTAAGCGCGCGCCGGCGTTTTATCCAAGGTCTTATCGCGATCCACCACATTGGGTTGATCCAGGCACTTACCCTCGACATCGAATTTCCAGCCGTGATACACGCAGCGCAGGCCATCACCTTCATTGCGCCCGAAAAACAGGGACGTACCCCGATGCGCGCAGCGATGCTCCATCACACCTACGCGGCCCGCGGCATCGCGAAAGCCAATCAGCTTTTCGCCCATGAGTAGTAGACGCACCGGCGCGCCGCCGGCCACCAGTTCGCTGGATAAGGCGGCGGGAATCCAATATTCGCGCATCATGCGGCCCATTACGGTGCCGGGGCCGATGCGTCTTAGTTCCGTTCTGTCCATGGCGTTGCTCCCTGCCTTATCGCGCCCTTCGAGAATTGTGGCGCAACGCAATTATTGCCGATTACAACGCCGATCCGGTATCTTTACGCCTCGTTATGAAGGGTTCTCATGAAACGCATATTGGCAGTTTTTGTTTTTTCGTCCGTCACGGTTTGTCTGATGCAAATTGGCGCCGCGATGGCGCAGGACGCCGCTTCGTATCCGCTCAAGCCAGTGCGAGTGGTCGCGCCCTATGCGCCCGGCGGGCAATCCGACACCATCATGCGCGCCATCGCACAAAAATTATCTGAGCGCTGGGGCCAGCCGGTGGTGGTGGAGAATCGCGCCGGCGCCAATGGTCTGATCGGCGCCGAGCATATCGCGCGCTCGGCGCCTGATGGCTACTCGTTGCTGGTGGCCGAGGGGTCCCTAGTAACCGTGCATCCGAGTCTGTACGAGAAATTGCCCTACGATCCCTTGAAGGATTTTGCGCCGATCACGCGGCTGACCTCTTATAAAACCGTGCTGGTGGTACACCCAACTATTCCAGCGAGGAATCTTGCCGAGTTCGTCGCCCTGGCAAAAGCCAAACCGGGTTCCTTGAATTTCGGCTCGTTTGGCATCGGCTCAGGCGGCCATCTCAATATGGAGGCGTTAAAACTTCACCTTGGCGTGGATATCGTTCACGTGCCGTACAAAGGTTCCGCGCCGGTGATGATCGATCTGGTTGCGGGGCGCTTGTCGACGGTGTTGATCTCCGTTTCCTCCTCGGCGCCCCCGGTGAAATCGGGTAAGCTGCGTGCCCTGGCGTATGCCGGTGCCAAACGCTCACCCGTGCTGCCCGATGTGCCCACCTTCGCCGAGGCGGGTTTCGGCGAATTCGATAACACCTCGTGGTTTTGTTTGCTGGCGCCGGCCGGAACGCCGCGCGCGATTCTCGGGAAAATTCAAGAGGAAGTGGCGCGCATCACTTTCGACCCCGCGTTCAATCAGCAGTGGCTCGCCAGCCGCGGCCTGGACGCGGTGGGAGACACGCCTGAGCAGTTGGCCGAGTTGATGCGACGCGAAGCACCGTACTGGGCGAAGGTGATCAAGGCGGCCAATGTGAAAATAGAATAAGGCGGGGCGTGAAACTTCTCGATCTGAAGGTCGACTAACGCCGCGGGAACCACGGATGAAGGCGCTTCGGCGCCGCGAAAAAAGGGCGCCGAAGCGCCCCTTTTGTCTACCCGTGTTTCGAATCGCCTACTTCATCAACTGCTGTTCCAGATCGTGCATCACCTTGTAGCAGGAGAGCACCTGCGCGACGCTGGAATTGGGCTCGCGTTTCTCCTGAATCGCGGAGATGAATTCGCGATCCTGCAACTCGATCCCGTTCATTGACACCGCCACCTTGGAGACATCGATCTTCTCCATCTTGCCGTTATACAAATCGTCGTAACTGGCAATGAAGGTGCCGTTGTCGCAGATGTAACGGAAGAACGTGCCCAGGGGGCCATCGTTGTTGAACGACAGGGTCAGGGAACACAGCTTGCCGGAACCAGTTCTCATCTGAATCGACATGTCCATGGCAATGCCCAGGGTGGGATGGATCGGCCCCTGCAACGCATTGGCCGCGACCACCTGTTCGCCGGTCTGATATTGGAATAGATCGATGGTGTGCGCCGCGTGGTGCCACAAAAGGTGATCGGTCCAACTGCGCGGACCGCCCGCGGCATTGATATTGGTGCGGCGAAAGAAAAAGGTCTGCACATCCATGTGCTGGATGTTGAGTTCGCCTTTTTTAATGCGTTGGTTCACGTACTGATGGCTGGGATTGAAGCGGCGCGTGTGGCCGCACATGGCGACGAGGCCGGTCTCCTTTTGCATCTTCACCACCGACTCGCCGTCGGCAAAGACATCACACAGTGGGATTTCCACCTGCACGTGTTTGCCGGCCTTCATGCAGGCCTTGGCTTGCTCTGCGTGCATCTGGGTGGGGGTGCAAAGAATCACCGCATCCAGGTCCTTCATCGCAAGCGTTTCATTCAAATCGATGGTGGCGTGGGGAATCTTCCATTTCGCCGCCAGTTCCTTGGTCGGCTCGATGCGCCGCCCAACCAGCGACACCACTTCCACGCCCTTGATATTGGCCAGGCCTTCGAGGTGCTTGATGCCGAATGCGCCGCCGCCTGCAACTGCTATTTTCATAAACTCTCCTTGTCTTGGTTATAGCTTAAAGTTGATATTGAAATATTTTCGTTACTGGCGCCAACTGGACATCATCTCGATCTAATTTTCCAGAATTAGGTGTCCCACGGCGGTATTGGAGGCGGGCACATGGTGAAAGCGATGCACCTGGCGGAAATCTTTGCCCATGGCTCCCAGCGCCACCAGCCACATCACCAGTTCAATGGCTTCGGCGCCGGCTTCACGCACATATTCGATGTGCGGGATCTTTCCCAGGCTTTCGGGGTCGGACACCATGCGGTCGAGGAACTTGTTGTCGAAATCGCGATTGATGAGCCCCGCGCGCGGCCCGTGGATCTGGTGGCTCATGCCGCCGGTGCCCCAAACCTGCACGTTCAAGTCTTCATCGAACGACTCAATCGCGCGGCGGATCGCCGTGCCCAGTTGATAACAACGATTGCCGGTGGGCGGTGGGTACTGCACCACGTTGACAGGAAAAGGAATGATGCGGCAAGGCCAGGCCTCGGGTTGACCGAACATCAACGACAAGGGCACCGACAGGCCGTGATCCACTTTCATCTCGTTGATGATGGTGAGGTCGAATTCATCCAGGATTACTGACTGCGCGATATGCGCCGCGAGTTCCGGGTAGCCGATCACATCGGGCACCTTGCGCGGCCCCCAGCCTTCGTCAGCGGGCGGGAAGCGATCAGCGCAGCCAATGGCAAAGGTGGGGATGATGGAAGCATCGAAGGCAGTGGCATGGTCGTTGTAGACGAGAAAAATCACATCCGGCTTGGCCTTGGCGATCCACTGCTTGGAAAATTCGAAACCCTTAAAGAGGGGCTGCCAGTAGGCGTCCCCGGTCTTACCCAGATCGATCGCCGCGCCAATGGCGGGCACATGCGAGCTGAATACCGCTGCGCTGACTTTCGCCATTATTTTTTCTCCATGGTCGCGTTAGTTTTCAATTTGCCGTCCACGAGATCACTGACACGGCGATTGCCTTCCACGGTGCGACCGCCGCTTAGCATCATCTGGCGGTACTCAAGCGCTGGCATGCCGGTCATGCTGGAAGCGGCAAATTCGAAGGATTGACCATCGGAGGAAAAAATCTTGGAGAGGAAGTATATGTTGCCGCCCGCCGCGATCATGCGGTTGTAATCGCGCGCCAGCACGCCTTGCTTCTGTTCTTCGGTCATCGGCCATTGGTCGATATAGGCGCGCTCGCCGGCTTTGAATTTTTCACGGTTCGCAGCCTTCATCAACGACATGCAGAATTGATTGAGGTGGTAGCCCTTCCTCGCCATTTCGGCGTCAAACACCGTGGTGCCGGGCACATCCTTGTAGGGTTTATCCAGTGCCATGGGCAGGATCCTTGACTAGGTAATAGACGGGAGGTAACGCCGAATACCGGGTTGCGAAGGCTAAATTGTGTTTCGCGCGGCGTGGCATTGAGGTGCGCATTTTACCAGTTTGCCGTCGGGCCTTTGGCGCGGCGTACATCGTTCCCGTTCACCGGAGGCTGAAGCTTGTCCGGTGCGAGAGGTAAACCGACTCTAGAAGGACTGCGCGGAACAATTCATTGAGCTGGCCAATGACCTGAGGCGAATGCGACTTTTTGGGAACCTCTCTAGGCTCACCGCTCAGCTCCGACTCGATAAACTGGTTCAGTATGGGTACCGCCGCGCAACGACCCAGTTCGGGTGCATATCGTTTTTGCTCAAGCCAATTAGGGAAACGTCGAGCTAACCAGCGGTGAGATCAGCGTGCTCAGGCTATTCGCCGAAGACGCGCAATGACTTCGTTGACGGAGATGGTTTCTCGTCGTGTGGGGAGGGCCGGTTAGAAGCCGGTCCTTACCCGATCAGCCCACATTTTCACGAAGAATACGTTCCATTTCTATGAGCACGAGACCACGCCAACCAGGTAGTTCTGGATTGACGCCGTATGTTGAACGAATAATTTGTTTCGCTTGCACCTCGGCGGCTTGACGGGCTGATTCGCTCACCAATGTAGCGGGCTTGGCTGGCACTGGGGATGGGGGATTTTCAAGCGGTCGTTCTTGCTGCGAGGTTTTCGTTGGCTTCGTATTGAGCGACGCGAATCTGGTTTGGCGCTTAAGTTCCTCTTGGTACTGGGATTCAAATTGCTCTATCAGGCGTTCGGTGTTTGCGGCGAGCCATTGCCTTTCTTCGTCGGTCAATTGGCGGCCGTCAGATGATGAGTACTTGGGCGATGAAGATGCGACGGGCAGGCCGGCGAAGAGTTTCTTGAAGCACTCGGAGCCATAAACGTGAATACCCGAGGGGTCGCGAATTACATGGATTCTGCGAAAGACGGAGTGATTGCAGCCAACAGCCTGACAGCGCACACGGTCTTCGCGCGGTACCTCTACAACGGCCAATAAATTGGCGGCACTCATCTTTTGTGGGCTAGACAGAATGGCTATGCATAGTTGAAGGGCGGCCCGCCTCCTGGGTATCGTGGATTACGTGCTCGCGCACGCAGCGCCACACGTTGAACGCGTTGGTATCAACCACATAAAGGAGGCAGGCCATGGGTAAGTCTAGCAAGCTATACGTGGGAATGGATGTGCACAAAGAATCGATTGATGTGGCGGTGGGTGATGAATCCGGAACCGAGGTACGCCACCACGGCAAGGTGGGCGGGGACATGGAGTCGGTGAAAAAGTTGGTGAGGACGATGGAATCCACCGGCAAGGCGTTGATCTTCGTCTACGAAGCCGGCCCCAGCGGGTTTTGGATCTATCGCTACCTTCGCACTCGCGGGCACGACTGTTGGGTGGTTTCCCCGGGGCTCACACCGCGTGCCAATAGTGATCGCATCAAGACCGACCGGCGCGATTCGATGAAACTGTGCCGCCTGGCGCGCGCCGGGGAGTTGCGCGGGATCAACGTGCCCGATGAGGCCGACGAGGCGATCAGGGATCTGGTGCGCACCCGCGAGGACGCGGTGGACATGCTGCGCCAGGCCCGCCAGCGCCTGGCTGCGTTACTCCTACGCAACAACATTCGCTACACCAAGAAGACCGCCTGGACCGAGGCGCACCGGCGTTGGATCGCCGAGTTGAAATTTCCGCATCACGCCCAGCACATCGCCTTCGAGGAATACGTGAGCGCGATCCAGCAGGCCGAGGAGCGCATCCAGCGGTTGGAGAAATCGATACGCGAGGAATTGGAGACCTGGCGCTGGAAACCGGCGGTACTGGCGATGCAGGCGTTTCGCGGTATTCGCGAAATTCACGCGGTGCGCCTGGTGGCCGAACTGGGCGATCTGACGCGTTTTGCCAGCGCGCGCGAACTCATGGGGTACCTGGGCCTGGTGCCCTCGGAGAATTCCTCCGGGGGGCGGCGCCGCCAGGGGGCGATCACCAAGACGGGCAACTCCTCGGCGCGGCGCGCTCTGGTGGAGGCGGCGTGGGCCTATCACTTCGATGCGCGGGTGTCGGTGGGTATTGCCCGGCGGCAAAGCGGTTTGGCGCAACAAGTCATCGATCTGGCCTGGAAGGCACAGCTACGCTTGTGCGCACGCTACAGAAAGCTATCGGCGCGCGGGATCAATCGCAACAAAATCATTGTTGCCTTGGCGCGCGAGTTGGCAGGTTTTGTGTGGGCGCTGGGGCAGCAGGTCAAGCCCGATGCGGTGGCCACATCGAAATGAAATCGATGCCATGTCATCGATAGCGAAAATCCCCCTCCACTCGACAAAGGAGGTATGAGCAACCTTAAAAAGTAGTTGCAGTCCGGACCCGATAAGCGACGCGGTGCGCACGCGGTGGAGAATCCTCGATGACGTTATTGAACCGAATCTGGGGCAACGCAGGTTGCCCCAGGCTAGGCACCTCAGACCCTAGACCGAGGCAGCTCCGTGACGAACCACAGTCTTGCGGCTAACCAACGCCCGAATATCAGCGTGATCGACCGTCGTCTTTGCAGTGCCCGCCGCGTCCCTTATCGGGTCCGCTGAGAAAAAATGCTTGGCAGGAAAAAGCAGGGGACGACTACGCCTCTTGACAACATTTAGCCATATCAACGTC
>JBJXEY010000246.1:0-6089 GCA_046153355.1 Burkholderiales bacterium | reverse complement strand
CACCCCTGGCTGCTTGGCCCCACTTGGGCCTTTGGGCAGGAGACTGCGGTGCACGCCTTACGTCTAATGGCCTGCGGCGTGTTCGACAAACACCCGAAACTAAAAATTATTCTTGGGCATCTCGGCGAAGGCCTGCCCTACAGCATCTGGCGCGTGGATAACCGCAATGCCTGGGTGAAAACGCCGCCGAAATATCCGGCGAAGAAAAAGCTGGGCGATTATTTTCGTGCCAATTTTTGGCTCACCACGGCGGGCAATTTCCGTACACAGACGTTGATTGACGCGCTACTTGAAGTCGGCGCAGATCACCTCTTGTACTCCACCGACTGGCCTTTCGAGAATATCGACCATGCTGCGGATTGGTTCGACGTGGTCGCCATCAGCGAAGCTGATCGGGAAAAGATTGGCAGGCTGAATGCGATCAGCCTGTTTAAATTAAAAATCTAGGCTGGTAGGTGTTTGAACTAATCCATCCCGCCTAAATTCCCGTCTCTATTTTCCCGACGCCTTTTTCTGCGCATCAGCCGCCGCGGCATTCAAACCAGTGATCACGCGCGTCAACTGTTGATGCAGATTGGCCATGGCGTCTAAACCCATCGCCACGCGCACGCTCAAACGACCATTGATGGATTCGGGCAACTTAGTGCCATCGCGCACCATCTGCGGCAAAGCGGCCAGCACGCCCGGCTCCAGAAAACCGAAATCCACGAATACCGTGCCCGGCGCCACATTGACGTTGGTGAAGTTGGAGAACACCGGTTGGTCGGAATTGCCATTGGGATTCAAACGAACATTGAGCCCAATATTTTTGTTGTCTGCTTCGGCTACCTGTTTGGTTGCTGCCGCAGCGGCGTCTTTTTTTGCTTCTGCCATGTCTATCTCCTTGTTGAATTACTCTAAGTGTACTAAAAAGCCGACTCGGAACCTTGGATTCGATCCAATATCGGCGAAGGGTCTCCTCTCTTTTTCGCGTCAATTTTAAATTTCGTCACAATTCATTTTTTGGAGTTACCCATGCCCGATACCGCTGAATGGCGCGCCCTCACAACCGAGCCCACCCTCGAACCCGATCTGCCGATTTGCGATCCGCACCATCATCTGTGGCAACGTGGGCCCGATGATAAGTACCTCCTAGCCGATGTGCTGCGCGATGTCGATTGCGGGCACAACATCGTCTCGACGGTGTTTATCGAATTTCGCACTCAGTATCGAACCGACGGGCCCGAGGAATTGAAACGTGTCGGAGAAACCGAGTTTGTTGAGCGCATCGCCACTGAAAGTGAAACGGGTAAACACGGCAAAACGCGCATTGCCGCAGGCATTATTACCTCCGCTGATCTGCTCTTAGGCGCCGAGGTAGCGAAGACCCTGGAAGGCCATCTCGCCGCCAGCCCGCGCTTTCGCGGCATTCGCCACTCCGCAGCCTGGATTCCCGATGCGGCCGATGTTGGCATGCGCGTGGGCGCCCCTGAAGGGTTGCTTGCCGATGCCAAATACCGCCAAGGCTTCGCCCAGCTCAAGCGCTACAACCTGATTTACGATGCCTGGCAATTGATGACCCAATTGCCCGAGGTCATCGACATCGCCCGCGCCAATCCCGATCAGATCCTGGTACTCAACCACATGGGCGGGATATTGGGCGTGGGCCAATACGGTGCGCGCCACGATGAATACTTCGCCACCTGGAAAAAGAACATTATCGAAGCCGCAAAGCTACCCAATATCGTTTGCAAAATTGGCGGCCTGGGCACGGCGCGTTGTGGCTTGGGTTGGAGCGATCTACCCAAACCGCCCTCCTCCGAAGAAATCGCCAAGGGTTCGGAGCCCTGGTTCATGCACTGTATCGAAAACTTTGGCGTGTCGCGCTGCATGTTCGAGAGCAACTTCCCGGTGGATCGGGCTTCATTTTCCTATCACTTGCTATGGAACGGTTTCAAACGCTTCTCGGCGAAGTTTTCGCCTGCGGAACGCGCGGCCCTGTTTCACGACAACGCAACGCGCATTTACCGCATCTGACATCGCAACAAAAAATTGGGACTCCGAAGAAAATTGCAGATGCAGCGATAATAGTGGCGCTGACTGCCGGGCAGTGGGCGCTATCGAATTTGCGTGTTTCGAACCTATTCCAGGAACCTTCACCACTATGACGATGCTAAATCTCGATCACTCGAAATCGCCGGACATATCTTTTAGTTCATGCCTTTGCTGCGAGCCCAATGGTGTTGCCAGCGCCATGCACGCGGATCTGGCCAATACGGAATTGCCTACCCGCCAATTTTCCGCCACCCGTTTGGCAACGCGCCTAAAACCCTCCGCCGGCCCGCGCGCCAAACGTCTACGTGGCGCGGCCAACAAAGGCCCGCACCGCATCGATGTACATCACCACATCATTCCGCCTAACTATATTTCCCTGGTGGGCGCGGATCGTATTTTTAGACAGTCCGCCGGTCGCATCCCCCCCGCCATAGCCGCCTGGTCGCCTGAAGGCGCCATACAGGCGATGGACGAATGCGGCGTGGCCACCGCGATGACCTCGGTTTCCGCGCCAGGCACCTGGTTCGGCGATGTGGCGCAAGGCCGGCGCGTGTCGCGCGAATGCAATGAATACGCGGCGAAAATGACCGTGGATTTTCCTGGTCGTTTCGGCACTTTCGCGGCCTTGCCCTTGCCCGATGTCGAGGGCAGTCTGAAAGAAATCGAATACGCCTTCGACGTATTGAAGGTGGACGGCGTGGCGCTGATGACCAGTTACGACAATCGCTGGCCCGGCGAAAAAGAGTTCGCCCCGGTGTTCGATGAATTGAATCGCCGCAAGGCGGTGGTGTTTTTTCACCCCACCACGCCGGATTGTTGCCTGAATCTCATCACCAATGTGCCCGATTCGGCCATCGAGTTTCTGTTCGACACGGTGCGCGCCGTGACCAGCCTTTTATACAGCGGCACCTTCTCCCGCTGCGCCGAAACGCGCTTCATTTTTTGCCACAACGGCAGCGCGGTGCCTCTCCTGAAAGACCGCATCTCTTCGCGCTGGAGCATGGACCGCGCCTTATTCGAACCGTTAATTCCCAACGGCCCGTTGCACGAATTGAAAAAACTCTATTTCGAATGCGCCGGTTCGACTTTCCCGGAATGTTTTCTGCCACTCCTGCAAATGGTAAGCGCGAAAAACATTCTGGTCGGTACCGACTACCCCTGGGGTCGTTTGACCGTCCAGCAAACTTTGAAGGGGTTGCTGGAACAGGGCTTTAGCCCCGCCGAATTGCGCGCCATCGAGCGAGAAAATGCGTTAGGTCTATTTCCGCGTTTCGCCAGCCAGTAGCTAGCGTCATTTAATCGAGCCTGGCCCCTTTTTCCTCAGATGCCTTTTATTGTCGGTACCGCTGGGCATATTGATCACGGTAAGACGAGTCTTGTCAAAGTACTGACCGGTCAGGACACTGACCGCCTGAAGGAGGAAAAGGAGCGCGGCATATCGATCGATCTGGGCTTCGCGCATCTGGATTTGCCGGATGGCACGCAGGCCGGTGTGGTGGATGTGCCGGGGCACGAACGTTTTGTGCGCAATATGCTGGCCGGTGCGCATGGCATCGATCTGGTTCTCTTCACCGTCGCGGCCGACGACGGCGTGATGCCGCAGACCGAGGAACATTTCGATATCGTGCGCCTACTCGGTGTGACGCAAGGTTTGTTTGTCATTACCAAGGCCGATCTGGCCACGCCTGAGCGCATTGCTGACGTCGAGGAAGAAATCGACATGTTGGCAAGCGGCACCGCATTCGAGGGCGCGCCGAAACTCGCGTTTTCGGCGATTACGCGGCAAGGACTACCTGAACTTCAAGCCGCCATCGTCGAGGGGCTCAAGCGCTGCACCAAGCCCGAGACGCAGAGCTACTTTCGCATGCCGGTGGATCGCGCATTCACGCTGCAAGGGCACGGTCTAGTGGTGACCGGTACAGCGCATACCGGATCGGTGGTGGTTGGAGAACACCTGCGCTGCCTGCCGGGCGGCGAGCGATTTCGCGTGCGCAGCATTCAGGTTCACGGCAAGACACATGACAATGCCGGCTGGGGTCAACGCGTGGCGTTGAACCTCGTCGGCAGTGAGACCGCGTCAGTTGCGCGCGGACAAGTGGTGTGTCACGAGAAGCTTTCCCGGACCTCGGAGCGTTTCGATGCCTTTGTCGAAATCCCCCGCGCCGGCGCGCGCGGCCTGCGCAGTCACCAGCGCGTGCGGGTGCACCTGGGCACCGCCGAGATCGAAGCGCGCGTGGTGTTTCTCGACGGCAAGGACAAAGTCGAATCGAACCAATCGGCCTACTGCCAAATCACCCTGGATGAGCCAGCACTGGTGATGCGTAATGATCGCTTTATTCTGCGAGATGAAGTCGCCAAGCGCACCTTGGGCGGCGGCGTGGTGCTGCACCCCTGGGCCGCGCGGCACAAGCTGCGCGAAGAAAATCGCCTGGAGAAGCTTGCCACGCTGAGAAGTGGCGACTTCGCCGCATTGGTGGATCTATTGCTCTCGGACGCCGAATCGCCGGCGCTACCCCTTGAAACCCTGTGCCAATTCTTTAATTTGACTAGCAACGACGCGGCGGTGCGCCTGTCGAAGATCAAATCCGCGCAAAAACTCAATCTGGAAGGCGAGCAACTTTTCGTCTCGCAAGCACGATGGCAGGCCCTGGGTGAAAACGCGGCAAAGTTGGTGGGCAGCTTTCACAAGGCGCAGCCGTTGGCCGCCGGCATGGACCTGGAAGATCTGCGCGCGCGTTTGCGCTCGGGCCTAACGCCCGCCGTGTATCGTTACCTCATTGATCAACGCGTCGCAGCCAAAGCCTTGTTGCGCGAAGGCAATCTCCTGCGCCTACCCAGTCACAGTGTGAACGTCGGCGGCGCGGAAAAAGTATTGATGGACAAGATCAAAACCATCCTTGGCGCCGACCCCATGGCGCCGCCCGATCTCTCCGGTATCGAAAAAGAAACCCAAGCAACCAAACCCAAATTGATTGAAGCCATGAAGCTCTTGGAGCGCGAGGGTGCCGTGGTGCGCGTCGGCGCGGAATTGATCTTTTTGACAAGCGCCGTGGAAAAGGTGCGCGAGAGCTTGCGCGGTCATTTGATTCAACACGGCACCATCACCGCCGCAGGTTTTCGCGACCTGATCGGCTCGACGCGCAAATACGTCATTCCATTCCTTGAATACTTCGATCGAACGGGATTTACCATTCGCGTGGGCGACAATCGTAAGCTCAAATCGCCGGGGCAGGCTGCGAAAAATACTTGAACACTCGCGCTCGCTAAATAGGTAAGCAGCCCTCGGCACGGCCTCTTTCTGCCTCCTACTCCCCGATCTCTTTCTCCCCACCCAAAGCCTTCACCAAATCCGCCAGTAACAACGACAATTCCCCCGTCATCAACGCGAAATCGATGTCGAATTTTTCTTCTTCGTCGTCGGGTTCGTGGCTGGCATCTTCGTTGACGATATCCAGATACTGCAAGCGCTTCACATGCAGCTTGTCGGTCAAGACGAAGGAGAGCCTATCCTTCCAAGTAAGACCTAACCGCGTCACGGTTTTCCCGGCGGCGACATGGTCGCGTATGTCCTTGCCATCCAGGGTATGTCGGGTGTAGCGAACCGTGGCTTTGCCGGCATCGGGCGAAATCAGTTCCAAATCCGAATCGATACTGAATTCCCCCGGTGCTTCGCCCTTGGCCAGCCATTGCGTCATTGCCATGCCTGGCGAGCGCTGCGTATCCAGGCGTTTACAGGGCAGGTCCTCGTCGGCGCGGCGCAGCGCTTCGAGAAACTCCTCCGCTGCCTTGTCGGCGCCGGCATCCACCGCGAGCAAAAAATTCTTCGGATCGATCCAGCATCTGGTGCTAGTACGTTTTGCCAGCGCTCGCGGCATGAGCTCCGTGGTGACCTGACCGACGATGTTGCGCATTTGTTTGCGCCCCACCGGCCAGGTCTGCTGCGCGGCCAGTAACGCGGCGCGCTCCTTGGCGAGTTGGCGAATCACCGAACTGGGCAGGAGCTTTTTCTCCACGCCCAGCATCAGTAGCCAATGGTGATTCAACGTGTAGAGATG
>JBJXEY010000241.1:0-4908 GCA_046153355.1 Burkholderiales bacterium | reverse complement strand
TTTCGTGGAGTCCTGCACTGTGAAGTCTATTGCGCGCTAGGCGCCGAGGCATTTGACGAGGTCCGGGTGTCGCGTTGCGGCGACCGTCGTCTGGAAGATCCTTATGCGGTATCACGACGATCCTGTGTCTTTCGCATTCTTGCGCCAAGCATCGGGGAGAAAAACAAGAACAACAATCCCAGGCCCATCAACCCGCCTTGCGTTAGATCGTAGTCGGACCACATGCGCTCGCGCGAGTATCCGAGTGCCAGGCCCAGACTGAATTCAAAAACGGCGATCAACACCACCCAAAGGGCCCCGGCCCGGAGTTGGTTCTTGACGGTATCGATATTCAGCCAGCGCGCAGTGAGCCAGGAGATCAGCAGAATCAAGGCCGAGCCGGTGAAGACTCCGCTCTGACGCGAGGGGAAATCGCCAATGACGGGCGCGAGGAAAATCTGCCGAAGCGTTCCGTGAACGGACTCGACGAGGACAATCAACAGGCAGACGGCAATGACTTTTCCCCAACGCACAGGTCAGTGTTCAGTAGTTCAAGACGACGGTCATCCAAGTCCGCTGCAGATCTGTCTTCCCCACGGGGGTGTCCCGGGCACGAAAATCCGCAATTTCAACCTTTCCGAGCAAGTTGGGTGTGAATGGATACGCTGCAGAGAAATCAAACTCTTTGCCAATGTTGATGTCTGCAACATCCGAATTGAAATGATGATATTCGGCGAGAAACTGGAATTTGCCGATTTTGGCGCCGCCGGTAAAGTAGACATCCCGAATGCCCTGCCTCGGGGTCACCAAGAACTGGTCTGCCCAACCCTGGAACAGGTGGTTGGTTGCCAAGGGAAACTGAACTGCGTACTGACCCTGATTGCTGTCAAGAATTTCCTCGTCGATACGCAGGAGATACCCGCGCCATTGTCCGCCGATGCCGATGCGCAGATACATGGCGTCGATACGGTCGTCGCCACTTGCATGGGGACGCTGTCTGGCGACTTCGCCGGTATAGACAAATTGCCATTGCCCGTCCAGCGGACGGTTTCCGTCCAGGCGTATTCCGATAATCCGGTTCGAGGTGTCCGACGGTGCTGTGCCACCGAACGCTGATGGGGCGATGGCGTTGGGTTGGTCCTGAAAATAGCCATAGACGGCCAGCGTTTCGGTCGGGGAAAAGGAATAGCGAACATTGAGCAGGATGGTGTCGGTTTCGAACTGGCGGTTACTAACAGTTTTTATGCGACCGAGATATCCAGCGTAGATTCGAGTGTCGGGAAGGCCTTTGTTTTCGAGTGTCACGCCATTGAATACTTGCATCACCTGGCGGAATTCGACGTTGCCGACGAAGCGCATGTTGTCCAGTTTGATCGACTGGCGGCCGGCGCGAATGACCGTGTCAGGCCACCCACCGTAATCCAGGTAGAGCTGATTGATATCGGTGTTGTCTGGATCGGCGATCACCGGATAGCGGGTCTTCCCATTCAGGTTGTCGTTGTAATCGTTATTTAATCGGCCAACGTCAATGAGTTCGACGATGCCGGAGAATTTATGCCATGACCCACTGCGCCACCCGGCCAGCGTGCGCAATGTCGTGGCGTGGCCGGTATATTTTCCATCCTGATCCGCGTATTCATGACGAATCCGCACATTGAGGATCGGCTCGCCTGGCAATAAGCCGTCCTTTGACAAGGTGTTCTCGGCAGCTGTGGCGATGGCCGATATGACTGCAAGGAAAATAGCGATGCAGACAAAGATGGGTCGGGTCATCGAGAACAGGCCTTTGGACAGGGTGAGCCGGTATCGCGATGCGCGGATGAGTCAGGATCTTCCCTGTTGGGACAGCGCCTTGCGCGCCGCCGCGACAAAATCCGGGTCCACTTTCCCGAGCGTCGTCGTACGGGCCAGTATTCGTCCTTCGCCGTCCAGCAAGAGCAGGACGCTGGAATGATTGAATTCTCCGTTCTTGAGTTGCCGATATTGCACCCCCAGCACGCCTGCGATCTTGCGGACAGTTTTCGCATCCGTCGTCAGAAGAGTCCAGCGCGATTCGTCGATATCTTTTTCATCTACAAATTGTTTCAGACGTGACGGCGTATCGTGCGCCGGATCCAGGGAAACCAGGGTGGCGCGCAACTGGCTGCGTTGCGCGTCGTCCAGCGTCGCTTCGGTTTTCTTGAGGGTTTCAACAATCAGCGGACAGACATACGTGCAGCCCGTGTAGAACATGGTCACAAACGAAATGTGCCCTCGCGTGGCGGCCAGACTCTGGCGTTTTCCGTTCTGGTTGATCAACGGGGCGCGAAGGTGGTAAACGGAGTCTGCCGGCAGGGCAGTGTCTTGTGCCATTGAAAAGGCGACACAAGTCAAAAGACCTGCCGTCAGGAAAATCAGTCGCGGGAGGATTCTCAAGGGATTCTGCTGACGAGATCCCGCGCGCACCGGAAGCCTAGATTGGCGGTGGTATTTTTTGCCTGCAAGGACGACAACAGAGCGATGCGCATCAGAATCGCGTAATTCTCCCGGTCCGCAACACTGAGGGCCCCGGCGCCGCAGAACTTGCGTAGATCGGGATCGCCCTGTTCCCGGTTGTCGCTGGAAACCATCATGCCGGCATGGTCGTCCACCCACTCCCATACCAAACCGTGCAGATCCCGGATGCCGTAAATATTGGGCGGTGAGTTCCCCACGGCAGGAAGCGGATCAACCGAAGGGCGCGAATACCAGGAGAGAATGCGTTCACGCCAGACAGGATCGTCACGGGCATCCCTGCGAAGTTCATCGGCGGCCGCAGCCAGTTCCCACTCGTGCCAGGTGGGCAGTCTGGCCGCTTCGTGTTCGCAAAACGCCTGCGCGGCGAACCAGCTCACATGAGTCACGGGGCTGTTGCGCCCCGCTTTGCCAATGACGTCGGCCGCGGCCCAGTGGCCGAGATATCTCTCGTCCGTGAATACTGCCGGTGCACGTCCACGCTGCCAATGCGGCTGCCGCATTACGAATCGGAGAAATTCGCCATTGGTCACTGGACGCACACGCATTTCGAAAGCAGCAACGCTGGCACTTGCCGCTTGGCCGTCCGGCGGCAGCACACTGCGCAATTCCGTGCCGGCGATGCGCCGGTAGGCAGCGGGTTGTGCGAAAGCGCTGCAGGCGAGAAATCCGAGCAGCAGAACCAGGATTCTGAAAATCATGAGTCCTTACTCGGCGGCCCCTTTTGGTCGCGGCGTTGCGGCGCGCACTTTGGCTACGTCCGCGCGATCAATCTGTCCCCCGGCGTTGCCCCAACTGTTGGCAACGTAGGTCAGAATGTTGGCAATCTCATCGTCGTTGAGTTGGCTCATCGGCGGCATCACCGAGTTGTAGTCTTTACCATTGACTTTGACCGGGCCGCTCATGCCGTTCAGCACGACGGCAATTCCTTTGCGATAGTCCTTGCCGAACCAGTCGGATTTGGCCAGTGGCGGGAACACGCCAGGCAATCCTTCACCATTGGCTTGATGACATACGGAACAGGTGCCGGCAAACAGCGTCTGGCCGGCCTTGATCTGCTGTTCCCGCGTCAGCGCGCCGGTCGCTGCTGCGGCGGTCGCCTGTTCAATGGTGCCCGACGGGAGCGACTTGTCGGCGAGGTACACGGAATCGACCTCCTTGCCGGAATAGATCGCCTTGTTCTCCGCGCCCTCCACTTTGAGCATGCCCAGCGCGCCCTTGTTGAATGCACGCAGCAAGGCGTGATCGACCAGGATGTAGGTGCCGGGAACTTCGAGCTTGAATTCGACAATGGCCGACCCACCAGCAGGCACCAAGGTGGTCTGCACATTCTCCTGGAACCGGGTTCCGCCCTCAGTGTAAACCTTGTCGAAAATTTCACCGATGACATGGAAGCTCGAGATCAGGTTCGGACCGCCGTTCCCGACAAACATGCGCACCCGCTCGCCAACCTTGGCCTTGAGCGCGTTGTCGCCCACCATCGCGCCCTCGGAACCGTTGAGTACAACATAGGTGGCGTTCTCGTCGATGGCTTTCTGCATGTCAAAAGGCTGCAAACCTTTCTCGCGGTATTTGCCCACGGTGTAGAAATCACCCTGCACGACCTGGAATTCCCGATCCACCGGCGGCAGACCTTCCGGCGGTTCGACCAGAATCAACCCGTACATGCCATTGGCCACATGCATGCCGACCGGCGCGGTGGCGCAGTGATATATGTACAGTCCCTGGTTCAGCGCCTTGAAAGTGAATTGCGAAGCGTGACCGGGCGCGGTGAAACTCGAAGTTGCACCGCCGCCCGGGCCGGTTACCGCATGCAAGTCGATGTTGTGCGGCATTTTCGAATCGGGGTGATTTTTGAGATGGAATTCCACTGTGTCGCCCTGACGCACGCGGATGAAGGAGCCAGGAACCGTGCCGCCGAAAGTCCAGAAGGTGTAGGTCACGCCTTCGGCCATGGGTTTTTCGATCTCGCGGACTTCCAGTTCCACAATGACCTTGGCAGGTTTGTTCCGCCGGGTCGGCGGCGGCACCTCGGGCGGACTGGTCAACACGGCGTGGATCGGCTCGCCCACAGGCGGACCGAAATCGCCCGTCGCCGACCCGCCAGTATCCTTGTCCTGGCATGCAGCCAGGAGTAATGCGGTCAGTCCGAATGCCATATGTTGGTGGACTCTTCTCATTTTGTGATCTCCCATGGAAACACTTCGATTTACTTCCTTCGAACCGATCCGCCAGTTGGCAGGGGATAAAGGGCTGCCCACAACGCCACGACCGCGACGGTCAGTCCGATCCAGAACACGCCCCAGAAGGTCACCAGCCCGGGAGTGGTCAAGACCATCTGAACGCCGGCAAGCAATACGGCGACAGCCCCCACCAAGATGTTTGTGAGGCTGAACCAACCCATTCGATCGCCGGTCCGAGCCCAGGTGGCGCAGC
>JBJXEY010000236.1:0-18890 GCA_046153355.1 Burkholderiales bacterium | reverse complement strand
CGCCTGTTTCCCGATTACCGTAGCGTGGAAAAAGATTATTACCAACGCACCGGCATTTTCCCCATCATGCATTTGGTGGTGATTCGCAAAGCACTTTATGAGCAGCACCCGTTTATTGCCAAGAGCCTTTTCGATGCGTTCAATGCATCAAAGAACAAAGCGGTGCAGCGCCTCCGGGAAGGGACACTGCGCTACATGTTGCCGTGGCTTGCCAATGACGTGGAGGAAATCAACCAGACTTTCGGCGTGGATTATTGGCCCTATGGCTTGGAGCCCAATCGCACCACGCTCACCGCGTTGGTGACCTATATGGCCGAGCAGGGTTTGATCGCCAAGGCGCCGTCTATCGACTCGTTATTTATTCCGGTGGGCGAATAAGCGTGCCAGAGGTGAGCCTACGTGTTTGGGCGATTGCGGCGACCGCGCTAGCAACGTTTGGCACGGGAGTGTTGGGTCACGGGATGATCGGCGCGGTTGGGGCCGCCGAGACTCCGCCTAATGCCACCACCCCCGATGGCGGTAATTATTTCGGCACCTTGAAAAATGGCCGATTCAACGGCAGCGGCCGCATCGAATGGAAGAACGGCGCGCGCTATCAGGGTCAATTCGCCGACGGATTGAAATCCGGGCAGGGCACGATGCGTTTTGCCAATGGGGATAGCTACGAGGGCGAGTTTCGTGACGGCCTGATGCAGGGCCTGGGCCGACTGCAAATGCGCGATGGCTCGGAGTATGTCGGCGATTTCGAACGTGATCGCTTCCACGGGCGCGGCCGCCTGGAGTGGGCCAATGGCGATGTGTATCAAGGCGATTTCACCGACGGCGAGTATCACGGACGGGGAACGGTTACCTATAAAGACGGGCGCAAATATCGCGGCGAATTCGCCAAAGGCAAGTACCAAGGCGAAGGCAGGTTCGAGACCAGTGCGGGTGAAAGTTTCGAAGGTCAATTCGTCGATGGTCAGTTCACCGGGAAGGGGAGCTACACCCGCCCGGATGGCGCGTTTCACCAAGGGCAATTCGAGCGCTGGCGCAGTCACGGCGCCGGCGTATTTACCGATCACGAAGGCAATGTGTTCGAAGGCGAATTCACCCATAACGAACTAAGCGGCAAGGGACGTTTGAGCGGCAAAGCCGGGTTCGTGTACGAAGGCGAATTCAAAGCGTGGCGTTTTCACGGCAAGGGTGCGCTGCGTCATGCTAATGGCGACGAATACAACGGTAATTTCGCCAATGGTCAGTACCAAGGTGAAGGCACGCTTAAATACGCCAAACCCAAGGACGATGGGCGCAGCGAAGACCGCGGCCTATGGCGCGATGGGCGCTTCGAGGATGAAGCCGCAAGACGCCTCGCGCAGGAAAACGTGGAGCTTGCCTTGTATTCGCAGCGCCCACTGCTCGAACGCGCGCTCAGTGCGTTGTCAACGCGTGAAGCCGGGCGCATCAATATGTATCTGCTCGCCGTGGGTGGCGATGGCACCGAAGAAGTGTTTCGCCGCGAAGTGCAATATGTGCGCGAACAGTTCGATCGCGATTTCGGCACGCGTGGGCGCTCGCTCGCCTTGGTGAATAGCCGCACCACCGTCGCTACCCTGCCGATGGCCACCCACACCAGCTTGCGTGAGTCGTTGAAAGCGATTGCCGCGAAAATGAATCGCGATGAGGACATTCTTTTTCTGTTTCTCACCAGTCATGGATCGAAAGACCATGAATTGGCGCTCAATCAGAACAACATGGGTTTGCGTGGGCTGCCGGCCAAGGAACTGGGTCAGATGCTGCGTGAGTCAAACGTACGCTGGAAGGTAGTCGTGGTCTCGGCCTGTTACGGCGGCGGGTTTGTCGATCATCTGAAAGATGATCACACCCTGGTGATTGCCGCGGCGCGCCATGATCGCGCTTCATTTGGCTGCGCGGATGAAAACGATTTCACTTATTTCGGACGCGCGTATTTTAAGGAGTCGCTGCCATCGAGCAATTCATTCGAGGAGGCCTTTGGCAAGGCGGATGTGCTGGTGCGGCAATGGGAACAGCGCGATCACCAGCAAACGCGGCGCGGCGGTGAGCCGGAATATTCCTTTCCGCAAATACACAAGGCCGCGCCGATTGACGAGCAGCTACGGCGCTGGTGGGATGAGCACCGGGCAAAACGTTGATGAGATAACTTGAAAGACTGCGTGCTACTAATATTGCGTATTATTTTCAAACATTGTTTATTAAAGAGGCAATCATGACGTACATAACGACAAATTTAGTATCCAATCCTTGGATTAGCGGCGTGTGGTGTTCCTGCTGTCCGCCGCTGCCTGGCACGCGCGCCGCGTTCGCGGTGCACGAAGCCGCCGCTAAGCGCGCAGCCGCGTCGAGCAAAGCCTCCGCAAAATCCAAAGCGAAGGCCAAGGCCAAACGCGCGCCAGCCAAATCCTCGCCACGTCGGATTGATGTGCACCATCACATCGCGCCCGCGGTATATGTCAAGGCCATGGAATCGCTGGGCCTCGCCGGCGAGAACCATTGGCAGAACGAGGTCTACAAAGGCTGGAGCCCTGCCGCCGCGGTGGAGACCATGGACGAGGGCGGCACGCAAACGGCGATCACCACCATTACCTCCGGCACCGCGATCGCCGCGCATCCGCACCGCGTGCGCATCGCGCGCGAGTGCAACGAATACGCCGCCAACTTAAAGCGCGACTATCCGGGCCGATTTGGCCACTTCGCCACGTTGCCCATGCCCGATGTGAAAGCGGCGCTGCGCGAAATCGACTATGCCCTGGACGTGTTGAAGCTCGACGGCGTGGATATGCGAACCAGTTACGGCAATCAATATCTTGGCGATCCGGCGTTCGCGCCGATCTACGAAGAACTCAATCGCCGCAAAGCCATCGTCTACTCCCATCCGCATGAGCCGCGTAATTTGCAAAGCCCGATTCCCGGCGTGCCAGGTTCCACAATTGAGTTTTGCACCGACACCACGCGTGCAATAGCGAGCGTGGTGTTTGGCGGCACCTCATCGCGTTATCCAGGCGTGCGATTCATCTTTTCGCACGGCGGCGGCACCTTGCCGTTTATTGTCGAACGCTTCACGCGCCTCGCGGCTCGCGGCGATTTCAAGAAATTGTTTCCCAAGGGCGTGCTGCCGGAACTGCAGCGGTTCTACTACGAAGTGGCGCAGGCGGCGCACCCCGGCGCTCTATCGTCCCTGACGCGGCTAGTGAAGGTGAATCAGATCTTGTTCGGCACCGATTTCCCCTATCGCACCTCCAAAGAAATCGGCCGGCAATTGGTGGAATATGGTTTCGGCGCTGCGGAGCTGGCGGCGATCAATCACGACAACGCAGCGAAGTTGTTTCCGCAATTCAAGTAATAACGGGTTACTTCCGCATCAATTGTTGTATATCGTAATGTACAAAACAAACGGTGATTTTGTATATCAACATGATCAAAAGAGCGGCCGAAAGCCTCACCGGCCGAAGTCGCCAAGCGCAACGCATTACTGGGATCGCCCTTGGAGCTTTTTTTCTGGCGCACTCGGGCGCAATCAGAAATCGATCTGGTGACGCGCGGAGAGGGTGTCCTGCGCGCCTACGAAGCGAAATGGTCGAGCCGCCGCGCGGCCGGACGCGCGTTCCGCGAAGCCTACGGTGTTGATACGCAGGTGATCGCGCCCGTAAATCCGTTTGGCGTGGATGTGTTTTCCGGGCGGTAATTCAAATTGTAAGAATTAACCTCGCGCGCGGGCGGTGCCAAGCGCCGCTTTAACCGCCTTGATCATCGATGCGTGTAAGGTGCCCAGTTTGGGCGTTTGACCAAACCGAGGTTGTGGCGGCACCGCGAAGAAGTTCTCGTTCCAAGATAAGAGCACCGCACGGCGCAAATCGAACTTGGTGTCGTAGGAAATACCCGCCAGAGCGTATGCAGCGGGATGATCATTTTTTCGGATGGCGAATTCGCCGGCTACCAATTGAACCAGCTTTTGCGAGGTGCCGTAGGCCACCCGCACCGCGACGCCGTCTTCGGCCTCGATGACTTCCATCACCAACGCGGGGCGCGGCTTCGGGCCAGCGAGGTCGCGTGCGCGTTGCGGAAAACGGCACCAGAGAATATCGCCGGGCTCGGGGGAGGGCCAAGCCGCGCGAGTCAAAGCAGTGTTTTCTTGCGCAGTACCTTGCCCTTGGGCAATTGCTTGCGTGCCGCGTTGGCGATGCGCTTCAGCTCGGCCGCAGGCAGCGGCCCGTCGTCGGCCTCGTAGGTAGGCAAGACCTCCATGGCAAAACGCGACAACGCCAAGTGAACCACGCCGGTCTCGCTGGTGTTGGTGGCCTGGGCGAGCGCGCGCAGGGTGTCGCGCGTCACGCCGTAGGCGGAGTCTTTATCGCGGAATTTCAGCAGCAGATCGTGGGCCATGGATAGTCCGAGTGCGTGGTATATATCCATTATATAACATTGCTCGCACTGGCATGCAAAGTGGCGGCACTAGACCCGGCGGTTCGCGCCGATCGACTACCGCACCGACCCCAAGCCCGCTAACAGCCGCATTAACTCGGGCTGGCGCGCGGCAAGGCATGTGCGAAATATTTCCCCGCGGAATCGTGGCGGCCGCTTGCGCCGGCCACCGCGCCCAGGCTCGCCCACGCATCGGCGTTATTTGCATCCGTTGCAAGCATCGCTTGGAATAGCGCTTGTGTCTGACAAATCGATCTGGACGGAGGTCATTTAGCCTTCTACTTTGGGTAGTTTAGGCATCAAATTGCACGCTGATGAAATGTCACCAGCATCCGGACCCGTAATCCGGATAGGGTTTAGATCAATGACGTAGCCTGGCTATTTGTCGAGCCATTGACTCCATGGGCAAAGCGCGATGCCCTCACGTGTCATGGCGCGATTGCCGCCATAGATCACCATGGGCAGGCGAGCGCGCGAACCGGCCCATTCAAGCCACTTTCGCATCGGGGTGAAATAGTCTCCATTAACGGTTTGCCCGGATTTCATCTCGATAGGCTGCAATTTGCTCCCATGCTCGATCAATAGGTCGATTTCGTTGCCGGTGTTATCGCGCCAAAAAAAGACGTTTGCCGCCTGCGCGCGGTTGAAGCGGTGTTTTAGCCACTCGGTTACCAGCAAAGACTCGAACAGCCCGCCGCGCATGGGATGCGTTTCCATCTGCCGCTGATCGCGGATATCCAGGAGGTGGCTCGCAAGGCCCGTGTCGTAAAAATAAAGCTTAGGCATCTTGACCAAGCGTTTGCCGAAATTGACATGGTAGGGCTGCAGCAGGTGGACGATGTAGCTGGCCTCAAGCACGGTCAACCACGCGCGCGCCGTCACATGGGAAATACCGCAATCGTTTGCCAACGCTGATAAGTTAAGCAGTTGCCCGCAGCGCGCGGCGCACATTTTCAAGAAACGGCTGAACAAGGTGAGATTGTTGATCGCCGCGATTTGCCGCACATCCCGCTCGATATAGGTTGAGACGTAACTTGCGTACCACTGTTGCGCAGCGACCCTGCGCGAATATATCGCGGGGTAGTGCCCGCGTAAGAGCGCGCTCGATAGGGATACACCCGGCAAGCCGTTGCTTCGTAGCTCCGCGAGAGAGAGGGGCAATAGGTGCAGCAATCCCACCCGGCCCGCGAGGGACTGCGTAATATTCGCCATCAACCCGAATTGCTGCGAGCCGGTCAGGACGAACTGGCCCGCGGAGCGCCGTTCGTCCACGCGCGTTTGCAGGTAGGAGAAAAGCGCGGGCGCTCGCTGAACTTCATCGAGGAGCGCACCGCGCGCGAATCGATCAAGAAACGCGCGCGGGTCAGCGAGCGCGAATGCCCTTTCGTCTGGGTCCTCAAGGGATACATAAGGTTTGCGCGGAAAAGCCGCGCGTACCAGGGTGGTCTTGCCAGACTGACGCGGTCCAGTGACCGCGACCACGGGAAAACCTCGCGCCAGGCGGCGCAGCGTGGGAGTGGCGTCTCGGGTGAGTTGGGGCATGAGCAATTTTACAACTTGAAAGTGGCACTTTCAAATTGTAAGGGTCGTTTAGCGCGGCACGTCCGGTCTCACAGACTGCGCGCCCAGTTGCGGCCATGCGGCGGGGGCGGCGGCTTTTTCCAGGCGCTCCTTGATGGGTAGTTTTTCGTCCCAGCGCGCGCCGATGATGCGTTGGCCGTTGAAGCCATTGGATTCGTCCGAGGCGAGCCACACGGCCGGGGCGCGCATTACTTCGGGTTTGATCAGCGCATCGCGATAGTTCTGCGGTGTGCTCTTGGGGATGAGGTTGGTGTTGGTGCCGCCGCCGGGTGTCAATACGTTGGCGGTAACGCCGCTACCTTCCAATTCCTGCGCCATGGTGGCTACCAAGGCTTCGTGGCCGGCTTTGGAGGGGCCGTAGGGCGCGTTGCCTTTGCGGTACATGGTATCCAGACTGGTGGTGACGCTGACGATGCGTCCCCATTTCTGTTCGAGCATGGGTTTCACGGCGGCGCGCGACATTAAAAACGCACCAGTAAAGTTGACGGCCACCACACGCAGCCATGCCTCGGGGGTGAGTTCCCAGAAATGCGTGGTCTTGCCGCGTACATCGGGCATCAGGCCTTCCGCCGTCGGGCTGGTGCCGGCGTTGTTGATGAGCATATGCAGCGCGCCGAAGTGTTTGAGGGTTTCTGCCACGGCGCGTTCGGCATCGGCTGGGTTGGTGATGTCGCCCGAAATCGGATGTGCGCAGGCCGCGCCACCCATCGTTCGCGCTTCGGTCAATGTCTGTTCCAGCCAGTCCGGATTCTTATCCATCATTGCGATACGGGCTCCTGCGCCAATGAGGGCCATGGTCATGTGGCGTCCGAGGCCGATGGGGCTGCCGGCGCCGGTGATGAGAACAAATTTTCCTTGCAATGATGGCGCTGCCATGGGGAACCTCCGATGAGATTGGCGGGCCGCGATTATCGCCCGATTGCTGTATGCCTTGCGCTCTATGACCATTGCGTTTAAGCGAGAGGGGGACGCAATTGACGCGCGGGCGTTGTAACCTTCGGGTTTGGCATTTCTGTGCGGCCTGCATTCCAGACGATAGGAGTCATGATGTTCAAGTTGGCAACGGTATCCTCGGCGGGCAGTCAGCCTTTCGTCGCGTTGGTTATTGAAGATCAGGCATTCGCGCTGGCGCCGCTTTACGCGCTGTTTCAAAACGCTTCGGGCGCCCGCGGTTCCTCGCGGCTAGCGGCCGCGTCGATGCTCGATCTATTGCGAAATTGGTCCGATAGTTTCGCGGTTCTCGGCGATCTCGCCGCGTTAGTCACGCGCGAAGGGCTGGATAGCCCGCGTTGGCAGACATTGCGCGCAAGTATTGCGTCGTTGCATTGGCACGCGCCCATTCCCAGGCCTCCTGGCCTTTTTTTCGCGGCAGTGAACTATCCGCGTCCCGGACGGCCGGCGCGCGACCCGGCGGCACCGCACCGGCCTTATCTATTCGAGAAAAGCGCGCGTTGCGTGATCGGGCCGCACGATGACATCGTTAAACCGGATGACTTTGACGATATCGATTGGGAAGTGGAGCTTGCGCTGGTGATCGGGCGCGGCGGGCGGCGCATCGCGCCCGAACGCGCCATGGATCATGTGGCCGGGTTCATGGTCGCCAACGACATCACCTGCCGCGGTTTTCGTCAAAAGGGCGAGTTGCCGATTCCAGGGCCGGACTGGTTCGGCTCGAAATGCCACGATACCTTCGCGCCATTAGGGCCCTATCTGGTGCCGCGCGAATTCGTCAAGGATTGCCGCAACCTGCGCCTAACGCTCAAGGTCAATGATCAATTGCGCCAGGATGGCAACAGCCGCGACATGGTGTTTTCGCCCGAGGAGCAGATCGCGCATGTGTCGAACCAGGTGATGCTCGAACCCGGTGATGTGTTTGCCACTGGCACGCCCGAGGGATTTGGCATGCAATCGGAGAGCTTCTTGAAAGTGGGCGATATAGTGGAGGCGCAGATCGAGGGTTTGGGCGCGCAGCGCAACAGACTGGTGGCGCGCGCGGGCTAACACGGCGATAAAAAATCGGAGGAACAGTGGAATCCCTTGCGAGCAGGCAGGAACGCATCGAAAAATTGAAGTTGTTGCCGCAAACCGCGCGTGGCACGCCCATGGGAACGCTGCTGCGCCGTTTCTGGCATCCGGTGGCCTTGGCGCGGCATGTGCCGCCCAAACGCGCCATGGCGATTCGCATACTTTCAGAAGATCTCACCCTGTTCCAAGGCGAGAGCGGCGCCTATTGCCTGGTGGGGGCGCGTTGCGCGCATCGCGGCACGCTCCTGTATCCGGGCTGGATCGAGGGCGACAGCATACGTTGTCCCTATCACGGCTGGCGTTACGCGGCAAACGGACGCTGCGTCGAGCGGCCTGCGGAAAAGGACTCGGGGAACGCCACATCCGCAATTGCAGGCTATCCGGTGCGCAATTACGGCGGGTTGCTATTCGCTTACCTGGGCGAGGGCGCGGCGCCTGCCTTCGAATTGCCTCGCAAGGACGTGTTCGAATCCGCCGGTGCCGTGATCATCACGCGTGCCGAGAAATGGCCCTGCAACTGGTTTCAGATGATCGAAAATTCCATGGACGCAACGCATGTGAGCTTCGTCCATCAACTGGGGACGCCCGGCGATTTTGGCTCGGCAGTGGGACAGCGGATTCCCGAGTTGTCCTATTCGGAAACCGAAGCCGGCATCGAACAGGTGGCCACGCGTGGCAAGGGCAACGTGCGCAAAAGCGATTGGACTTTTCCCAACAACAATCACATCGTGATTCCCGGATTGGGCAAGGACGATCCTTGGACCGACATCGCGCAGTGGAATGTGCCGCACGACGATTTGCACACCACGCGGTTTTCGCTCAATTGCACCCATGCCACAGGCGCTGCGGCCGAACGCTTCGTTGGTTATTACGAAGAGTTCGGCGATTACAACCCGGCCGATTATCACGACGAATTGTTTTATGAAGGCAAATTTCCCGAGCATCCCCGGCTGGTGTCGGCGCAGGATTACGTGGCCACGCGCGGGCAGGGCGATATCGCTGATCGCGCGAACGAGGTACTGGGGCGCTCGGATGCGGGAATCGTGTTCTTGAGAAATATATTTCTTCGCGAACTGGATTCGATCGCCGCGGGGCAAGCGACCAAGCCCTGGACTAAACGTCCCGAGGCCGAGCAATTGCCGATACCGCAGGTCTAGTTCGCGTCGCCATCGCGCTAACCGGTTTGATCGAACCGGCCTTGGTTGCAGCGTTTTTTACTCCAGCTTGAGATCGATGGCGCGCATCAGCTTCGCATAGATTTCCCGGTCGCGGCGCACGCGCTCCATGAATTGTTCCGGCGTGCCGCCCACTACGCGCTGCCCAAAGCCGGCCATTTTTCCCTGAAAGTCGGGCGTATTCAGGGCGCGATTGATCGCGGTATTCAATTTGTCGATGATCGCGCGCGGCGTGCCTGCTGGCGAGGCGAACCCGGTGCCCGAGCTCACTTCGAACCCCGGATATCCCGACTCGGCCACCGTGGGGACATCGGGCATCACTGCTGAGCGTTGCAAGGAACCCGCGGCCAATAAGCGCAGCTTGCCCGCCTTGAGGTGGGCGGTCATCGAAGGAAGGGTGTTAAACATGAGCGACGCTTCGTTGGTCAGTAACGCTGGCGTGGTCTGAATCACGCCCTTGTACGGCACATGGGTGAGCGAAATGCCCGCCATGATTTTGAATTGTTCCATCACCAAGTGATGCACGGTGGCATTGCCTGGCGATGCGTAATTGATCTTGCCGGGTTGAGATTTGGCCAAGGCGACGAGTTCCTGCACCGTGGCCACGCCCAATTGCGGATTGGCGACGAGAAAAAACTGACCGCGCGAGGCTTCGGCGATCGGCGCGAAATCGCGCAGTACATCGTAGGGAAGATTGGCAATGGCGAGCGGCGTGATCGCATAGGAATTCACGTCGTAGACAAACAAGGTGTAGCCGTCGGGCGCGGCTTTCGCGGCGAGGCTGGCGCCGATTACCGTACTGCCGCCGGGCCGATTGTCGATCACCACTTGCTGGCCGAGATCCGCCGCTACCGCTTGGCCCACCAGGCGCGCGACCACGTCGGGCAGGCCGCTTGGCGCATAGGGAACGATGATGCGAATCGGTCGCGATGGAAATTCCTGGGCGTATGCGGCTGCGCCTTGGGCCGCGGCAATAACAAGCAATGCCGCGTTGCGCAGGCGGCTGCGCGCCAAGGCAATCAATCGAATCATCGTTTTCAATCGAAGGCGCCCCGATTCACGCGGCGCCAAGCTGCTCGCGCAATAGCCCCAGGCGCTCCATCACACCGCGATCAGTGGAGATGAAAAGTTTCGCGCCCGGCGATCTGGCGCGATGCGAAACCCAAGCACGGCGCGGTAGAACGAAGATATCGTTGCGTTGCCATTCCACTTCGTAATCGCCCACGCGCGTCACGCCATCGCCTTCGGCCGCGAGGCAAATGCTGCTCGCGGTGCTCCAATGCGGAATGGTGGCGCGCTCGGTGGCGTATTCGCCCAGATAGCAGTCCATCAGCGACATCACCGTGCCGCCGGTCAGGGGGTTGATGTAGTGCAGCACGCGCGAGCCGTCGGCCTCGCGCGGCAGGCGTGACAGGGTGGCGCAGGCCTCGCGCCATGGGTATCGAAACAGCGGCGAGAAACCACTGTGTCCGCCCATCCGAGGCGATGCCGGAACCATACCCGCGGATGCGAAGGCATCGTCGGCGCTCAAGGGGGCGATCTGTTTGGGCGGACCAGGTTCGAATTCCGCCGCGTTGAGATAACTTAGCAGCGGCACGTCCAGGGAATCGAACCACACCATGCGTCCCTCTCCTTGGTGGGTGTGTTCATGCCAGGTCCAGCCGGGCGTGAGAATGAGATCGCCTTCTTCCATGAGGCAGTGCTTGCCATCGACGATGGTGGTTGCGCCGCGGCCTTCCATCACGAACCGCAAGGCATTCATGGAATGCCGGTGCGGCGGCGCATGTTCGCCGGGAAGCAGGATCTGCAGCGCGCCGTTGATGGTGGGCAAGGGGCCAGGCATTTCCGCCATGCGGGGATTGCGCAACGCCAGCACACGCCGTTCGGTGTTTTCCATGCTGGCGGCGCGAATCGCTTGATCGATCATCGGCAGCATGTCGCGCCAGCGCCAGGTTTGCGGACGCTCGCCGGCTTTGCGTCCACCCGCATGCGCATCGGTTTCCCATAGCGCCGTCAACTGCAGACGCTCCAATTCCATGTGAAAGCTGTCTTTCAAGGCGGCTGACATGACATCCTCCCTTTACGGTTCGCGATTATGATAGTCCTTGCGCGGAATTGCGGCGAACGAGTGCGTGGCAAATGTGGCGCCGCAGGCTGATGTTGTCGAAAGGGTAACGATAATGATTCCACGAAAATGATTCCACTCAAATCAATGTCGGCGCGCGACGCGCTAGCAACACTCTCAATGCTGTTGGTGTCGGGCTTCGCGGCCGGCATTCCCGCAATCTCGATAGGCCAGAATTTTCCGTCGAAACCGATAAAAATCATCGTGCCGTATGCGCCAAACGGCCTGCCCGATGTATTGGCGCGGGTCGTGGCCCAGGCAATGTCGCCGGAAATCGGCCAGCAGGTGGTGATTGATAATAAGGCGGGCGCCAGCACCATCATTGGCGCGGAGGCCGCCGCCAAATCGCCGCCGGACGGCTACACCCTTTTCCTCATGGATAACAACTCCTCCTCGATCACGCCGGCAGTGATCACGAAATTGCCCTACGACCCAGTGCGCGATTTCGCGCCGATTACGCAGGGGGTGCGCGGGCCATTCTTTCTGATCGTCAACACTTCGCTAGGCGTGAACTCGCTGCAGGAGTTTCTGACGCTGGCAAGGAAGCGGCCCGGCGAAATCAATTACGCCTCACCGGGCAATGCCACGGTGCACCACATCACCATGGAGCATTTGAAGCTGTTGGCAAAACTGGATCTGGTGCACGTTCCCTATAAAGGGGTGATACAGGTGACGCCGGGCCTGCTGGCCAACGAGGTGTCGGTGATGTTCAACACGCTGCCTTCGGTGATCCAGCATGTCAAGGCGGGAAAATTGCGCATTCTGGCAACCGCGTCGGCACAGCGCACGCCGCTGATGCCCGAAGTGCCGACCCTGGTGGAATCGGGTTTCCCCGATTTGGAACTCGATACCACCATCGGTTTTGCGGCCCCGGCGGGAACGCCGCGCGACATCGTTCTGCGCCTATACGGCGCCATGGTAAAGAGTTTGCGATCCCCCGAAGTGGTATCGAAAATGCACAGCTTCGGCATGGAGGTAGTCGCCACCTCGCCGGAACAGTTTGGCGAGCAGATTCGCGTCAAGCGCGCTTATTACGCCAAGCTGGTGCGCGATATCAATTTGAAGATCGATTGAGGCGGAGATGAGCCCAGTGTCGGGAAAAACTTTGAGCAAGCGCGCTTGGGCGGCATGCTTGCTCGCGGGTGCGCTTGCCTTCTGCGGTGTCGCCACCGCTCAGAGTTATCCGGCCAAGCCCATCCGTCTGGTGGTGCCCTATGCCCCCAGCGGCCTGCCCGATGTATTGGCGCGGCTGGTGGCGCAAGCGATGTCTGTCGAAATCGGTCAATCGATGCTGGTGGAGAATCGCGCCGGGGGAAACACCATCATCGGTGCCCAGGCGGTGGCGAGTGCGCCGCCGGATGGCTATACCTTGTTTTTGTCCAGCACCAATTCCTATGCGGTAACGCCGGCGGTACACGCCAAATTGCCTTATGACCCGGTGAAAGATTTTTCTCCAGTAACGCAGGCGCTACACGGGCCGCTATTTTTGATCGTGCATCCCTCGCTGGGCGTTGCGACGGTGCAGGAACTGGTGGCGCGGGCGCGCGCGCGGCCCGGCGGCATCAACTATGGATCGCCAGGCAACGCCACGGTGCATCAATTGAGCATGGAGGCGCTAAAGCTTCGGGCCGGCGTCGATCTGACGCATGTGCCCTACAAGGGAGTATTGCAGGCTATTCCCGCCTTGCTCGCGAACGAAGTGTCCGCGATTTTTGTCGCTTTCGATGCGGTGGCGCAGCACGTTAAAGCCGGCAAATTGCGCGCCATCGCGGTGGGTTCGGCGCAACGCTCCACTTTCCTGCGCGAGGTGCCGACGGTGGCCGAATCGGGGTTTCCGGGGTTTGATGTGGGCACCAGCATGGGCTTCTCCGCGCCTGTGGGCACACCGCGCCCGGTGATCGACAAGTTGAACGCCGCGTTCGCCAAGGTCTTGAAATCCCCCGAGATGGAAGCACGCATTGCCCAGAGCTTCGGCATGGAGGTGATGGTGGGCACACCCGAGCAATATGCCGAGCGTATCGATCGCGAGCGCGCTTATTACGCAAAGCTTGTAAAGGAAATCAATCTCAAGATTGATTGAGATCCATGACACGCAAGGGCGATGCGGCCCTTGCTTCCTGGCAGGCGTTGCGCTTGGCTAAACCGTCTGCGCCATGCCATGTTGAATCGGCAGTGCCACATCTTTTGGCCTTCTGCGCCAAGACTTGGTTGGCTGGCCATTGTTGAGAAGTTCCAGCTCACGGAAAAATATTTTCCGCAAAAATACGATTCCGGCATCCGAGCGGCCTAGTACCTCGTGGGCGCGGTCGGCGACGGTTCCCTGGCCCGAGGTGGCGACGTAATCCTGCGCGGCGGTAAGCATCGGGTGGGCGGGGAAAATACCCTGATGGAATAACGCATCATGATGATCGGCGGGGTTGTACTCGCCGTGTCGATCGAAATAATCGATGAAGCGTTGCGCCGCGTCGCCCGATGCAGCGGTGCTGTAGATCACGAAGCGCGTGGTGTTGAAATCATCGTGCGGCACGTTCCACACGCCAAGGTCTGTCCATGGGTCGCCCTTGGCCACGCCGGGCACGATGACGTGATTGTTGTTGGGGAAGGTCCAGTCGCTTTTGCGCACGTTGTCCTTCCCGCGCGTGGCTACTTGCTCGATGCCGGCTTCGGTTTCCGAATAGGACAACTCGGGGATGGTGCCGGTTACCGCCTCGCCAAACGCGCCCACTGTACCTAACTGGTGTACGAAACTGACGTGCACTGCGTCCAGGGAATTTTCCACCCCTTGCAGCCAGTTGCACGGCCACTTTTCCGCTTTGGCACGCACCACACCCTGGCCTTCGGGGCGTTCGAAGATTTCCTTTCGTGGCAGGTCAAAGGCGGGCGCTGCGCCTTCGCCCATATAGGCAAAGACCAATCCGCCGTAATCGAGCGCGGGATAACCGGCGATCTTTACATTGGGCAGCCGTGTATCGCGCTCGGCGGGTCGTTCCACACATTGGCCGGCGCCATCGAAGCGCCAGCCGTGATACACGCACCGTATGGTTTCGCCATCGACCCAACCAGGGTGCAACACCGTGCCGCGATGCGCACATCGCCCCGCAACGAGATAAGGCTTGCCGCTAGCGCCGCGATACAAGGTGAGGTCCTCGTTCATGATGCGAAGCGGTTTGGCGCGGGCGTGAGTGACATCTTTGGAGCGCGATACCGGTTGCCAGAAGCGGCGTAGCAGCTTGCCCATGGGGGTGTCCGGCCCGCATTGGTGCAGGTGCTCCAGTTGCGACGCGCGATGTAGTTTTATTTCTTCGATGCTCATGCTGCCTCCCTTGTCAGGCCCGGATTACCGCATGTCACGGAATGAACTTTTCCTGCGACTCGCCATAACGCGTAATACGCAGATCCTTCACATAGTCGTCTATATTAACGCCGGTGAAGTCTCCGGGCCGCCAGGTGGGGTATTTGAAGCGCAGGCCACCATCCACTGGGATATCGGCGCCGGTGATGAAACTGGATTCCTCGGAGGCGAGGAACACGGCGGCCCAGGCGATGTCCGAGGCGCGCGGGAAACGCTCCAGGGGAATCATCTTCAGGTAATCGTCGCGCGAGTAGTAGGAGCGTCGCTTGGGCGCGACGTAATCGGGGTTGGTGACTTCATCGCGCATATGTGTCCACAGGTTGTGCTCCATGCCGCAGGGGGTGATGGTGTTGACGCGAATGCCATCATGCGCGAGGTCCATGGCAGCGGAGCGCGAAAGATTCAGCAGCGCTGCTTTCGCCGCGGTGTAGGCCGCGCCCGAAGCTTCGCCGAAATGCGCGGCACTCGATAAGAGGTGAATGATCGAGCCAGGGCGTTTGGCGGCGATCATGGCGCGCGCGGCGTGTTTGGTGGTGAGCAGACCCGCTGTGGGAAAACTGGTGATGCATTCGTGCCACTTGGCGACATCCATCTCGGTGACCGGGCTCCAGTGCAGCGTGCCCGAGGCGTTGAACACCACGTCAATCTGGCCGAAATGTTTAACTGCTGCTGCGACTACGCCAGTGACCTCATCTTCCTTGGTTGAATCGGCCGTGAACGCCATGGCGTCGCCACCACGCGAGCGTAGAAACTCGACCGTTTTTTCGGCGCTGCCCCGATCGATATCGATGACGGCAACGCGCGCGCTCTCGCGCGCCATGAAGTGCGCGACAGTACCGCCAATGTTGGGGCCGGCGCCAAATACCATCGCCACTTTGTTTTCAAGTCGTTTCATGTTGTGCGATTTCTTCAAAGGATGGGTTGAATTCCGTCGCATCGAGTATCTTTCTCGATGGCGGCCGAGAGCGTGGCGCGAAGTATCTCCGCGCGGACGAGTCCGGGTCAATCATGCCTTCACGCCACGCGCTGTGCTCAGGTACATTGGGCACTTCCATCCAATTTGCCCAGAGAGGTCGTTATGCACCAATCGCGCAGCGTGGCGTTTTCGACGGTTACAGGCGGCCTTGCTTCTGGCATGGCGATCTTTTCGATGATCTTGATTGCGGGAAGCGCCGGGGCGCAATACCCGGTGAAGCCAATCAGATTGATGTCGCCGTTTCCACCCGGAGGAGGCACCGATATCGTGGCGCGCCAAACGGCGCAGAGTTTGGCGGTGCGTCTGGGGCAGCCGGTGGTGATCGAGTCGCAGGCCGGCGCGGGTGGGTTGATCGCCACGCAGACGGTGGCGCGTGCCGTGCCCGATGGCTACACCATTTTGTTCGGCGTACCTTCCACCATTACGATTGCCGAGAATTTCACCAAGAATCCTGATTACAACCCGGCGCGCGATTTGGCGCCGATTGCCACCGTGGCGAGTTACTTCACTCTATTTCTGGTGAACCCAAAGGTGCCGGCTAGTACCCTTCCTGAATTCATAACGCTCGCCAAAGCCAATCCGAAGAAGTTTTTCTATGGCACCTCGGGTAATGGCCATGCATTTCACATGTTGACGGAGCTCGTTTCGCGTCAGGCGGGAATCGAGATGGTGGCGGTTCCGTACAAAGGCAATGGTCCGGCGCAAACCGCGACCATCGCGGGCGAGGTGCAGGTGCTGGTAGCGGCTTCGGGCGCGGTGCGTTCGCAAGTGCAGGCTGGGCGCATGCGGGTGCTCGCCACCTTGCAATCCACTCGCTTGGAATCCTTTCCCGACGTGCCCACGCTGGCCGAGGCGGGTTTGTCGAACTTGAATATCGTCAACTGGTTCGCGGTGTTTTCGCCAATCAAGGTGCCGCGCGAGATTCAGACGCGGCTTGAGCTGGAACTGTTGGCGATGCAAAAATATCCTGGGTTCACGCAGAAGGTGAAAGAGTTGGATTTTGGTCCCGTTGGAATCGGTTCGAAAGAGTTCGTGACGCTGTTGGAGGGTGAACGCAAGCGCTGGCGCGACATCATTCAGGCAGCGGGAATCAAGGCGGATCTCGATTAACTCTAGCTTAAAAATGAAATAGAAAATAGACTAAACATCACGCCGTATATAGAAAGTAATAATCAGAACTGGTTTTCCGGATAGTCCACAATGTGCGGATTGACCGCGAGCGATGTGATGGTGCCCACCAGCCAGGTTTGCGCGTTGGCGGAGACCGCGAATGCCGCCATCAGACTCATGAACAATTGCAGCATGGTGATAAAGACTTCTGTGATTTTTGCGTATTGAGCCATGTAATCGCCGAGGAAAATAAATGGGACGCTTACGTGATCCCTCAAGTTTTGCCGAAGCGAAGTTGGCGATGCCGAAACGTCGATGGGCAACGCAAGATCGCTGGCACCATTCATCGAGGTCAGGCATTCGCCAATCAGCAAGGCAGCATTCCGCCTCAAGTAGTCTGGGTTCGACTCGGCAATTGCCGGAAGGCAACCTTGCTTGAAGCATTTTCTCGAATACTGCCGGCGTTGCGCGAAATGCTGGCCGCTGGTGATGCTGTGATTGAAATTCTCTAGACACGCAGGAACGGATCTCCCGTAAATAGGACGGGAGAGTTACGGGTTTTCTGTTTATTCCCGCGGTCTCAAACGCCAGCAACAATCCGATAACAGGGCTCATACCGCTTCCCCGGCAGTTTCATGCGCTGCTGGAGAACGAACGCCGTGAGCAGCGTGTCCATGAGGGTCATGATTTCCGGGTCGCCGCGAAGCTCGAACTTTCCCTTTTGCTCGATGGCACGGATGCCGGAATCCTTGATGTTCCCGGCGACCACGCCGGAAAACGCCCGGCGCAGATTTGCCGCAAGCAGGTGAGCCGGCTGATCTCGCTTGAGGTTGAGGCCGAGCATGTTTTCATGCGTGGGTATGAATGGAACCTGAAATTCATGGTCGATTTTAAGCGACCAGTTGAAATAGTAGGCGTCGCCGTTTGCCTTGCGGAATTCGCGCACCTCTGCGATGCCGGCTTCCATTTCCCGCGCGACCCGCAGCGGATCGGCGATGATGATTTTGCAGCGGCGAAGGGCCTCGCCCCCTAGCGTTGCAGCGACGAACTGTTCGATCTGCCGGAAATAGGGCTCCGCACTTTTCGGCCCGGTAAATATCAGCGGGAAAGGCAGCTTTGCATTGCCCGGATGCAAAAGGATGCCAAGGATGTAGAGGATCTCCTCCGCCGTGCCCGCGCCGCCTGGAAATACCACGATGCCGTGCCCAGCGCGCACAAACGCTTCGAGGCGCTTTTCGATGTCGGGAAGAATCACGAGTTCCCTGACTATCGGGTTGGGCGATTCGGCCGCGATCACCCCCGGTTCGGTCAGGCCCAGGTAGCGGCCGTTGCCGATGCGCTGCTTGGAGTGGCCGATGGTGGCGCCCTTCATCGGTCCCTTCATGGCGCCGGGGCCGCAGCCGGTGCAAATATCCATGCCGCGCAGTCCCAACTCGTACCCTACGTCCTTGGTGTACTGGTATTCCTCGCGCGAGATGGAATGCCCGCCCCAGCACACCACGAGGTTGGGCGTACGCAGCGGATGCAGAACCTGCGCATTGCGAAGGATGTGAAATACCGCGTCGGTGACGCCCTCCGAAGTGGTCAGGTCGAATTGCCTGTTGCCGATGACCTCGTCATTGACGTAAATGATGTCGCGCACCACCGAAAACAAATGCTCGTTGATGCCCTTGATCATCCTGCCGTCTACGAAGGCGCGCCCCGGCGCAGCCTTGAGGTCTAGCTGGATGCCGCGCTGGCGCTGGATGATGCTGATCTCGAACGACTGAAAGCGCTCGAGCAGCTCCTTGGCATCGTCGACGTCGCTGCCGCTGTTGAGTACTGCCAACGCGCAATTGCGAAACAGCTTGTACAGGCCGCCTTGGCTCGAATCCAGAAGCCTTGCGACTTCACGTTTTGACAGGACTTCGAGTTGGCCTTCGGGAGAGATTTTCGCGTCGACGACTGCGTGTTCCATTAACTTTCATTTTCAAACGACTTCAAAACACCGCACATTTGCGGATTGCTTCAAACCCTGGGTTTCGCGGCTACCCGCTATTCGAACTTGATGTTCGCCGACTTGATGATGCGCGCGTAGCTCTCGGCCTCCGAGCGAATGCGCGCACC
>JBJXEY010000224.1:0-9310 GCA_046153355.1 Burkholderiales bacterium | reverse complement strand
AGCGCCTGGCGATGATGAAAAAAAGCGCCTGGCTCATTAATTTCGCACGCGGCAATATCATCGTCGATGAAGATCTGATCGCGGCAGTGAAATCCAAAACCATCGCCGGCGCCGTGTTGGATGTGTTTCGCACCGAACCGCTGCCGGCCGAACATCCGTTCTGGACCACCGAGGGAATTCGGGTGCTATCGCACCTGGGCGGCGGTCACCCTGATCGCGAGCGCTTGGTGGCCGAGGTGTTTGTTGAAAATTTACGCCGTTATCTGAACGGCGAACCACAACCGGGGCTGGTGGATCGGGTTAAAGGGTATTAAAAAGGAAAAAGGGGCCAGGCTCGATTTATGGAGCATGTCCCCTTGTTTTAATTCGAGCCTGGCCCCTTTTTTAATGCAAGTGGCGCTTGCCCGACGAAGACCGTTGCGGACGTTCGGTTGAGCCGGTGACTGGCTCGGCGCCACGTTCGGTCCAGCGTTTGTCGAACAATTGGTTCACTAAGCCAGTGACTTCGCCGATTTCGGCATCGCTGAAATGCCGGCTGAGCAATGCCTGAATATCTTCGAGCATAAAACTGCGCTGCATCGCTTCGATGGCTTCTACTTCAGGACCGACAAACACCATGCCGCGTTCGTCGCGACCATCTTCATGGTAGTAACTGACTTCGATCGCGGCGGCTTCATCCGTATAGGGGCACAGCGCCTCGAAGGCCAGCTCCAACGCCTTTTGAAAATTACGCCCGACCCAGCCGGTCCAGCAGATTTCCAATGATCGCTTGCGGCGATCGAACACGATACCGGGCTCGTCCTGGTGGGCGCTGCGGGCTTCAGCTAAGCTTTCGATATCCACATAATTCAACCACGAGCCCAGCGCCTGCTCGATCTGCGCCTGATTAGCGCTCGATTTGAGGGAAACATTGCCGTGAACGTGAACTTCGGTATGCATGGTGAACTCCAATTGCCGCGAATTTGCCAGGGAGGGCGGCGTCTCTTTACGGATGGTTGCGCCGGATCGACGCCGCTTATAACAAGTACAAAAAAACACCTGCGGGCAAGCGCCTATTGTACGCGCTTGACCCGTCGCCTCAGATCGGTCAAACCCGCTCCAGAATCAAAGCGATGCCCTGCCCCACGCCTATGCACATGGTGCATAACGCATAGCGCCCCTTGGTGGCATGCAGTTGCGAAACGGCGGTGGCGACAAGCCGTGCTCCTGACGCGCCCAGCGGATGGCCGATGGCGATCGCGCCGCCATTCGGATTCACATGCGACGCGTCATCGGCAAGCCCCAGATCGCGCATCACCGCGATGCCCTGCGCGGCGAACGCCTCGTTGAGTTCAATCACATCCATTTGGTCAAGCTTCATTCCCGCCACCGACAAGACTTTGCGCGTCGCCGGCACCGGGCCGATGCCCATGATGCGCGGCGCGACACCCGCCGTGGCCATGGCGATGACGCGCGCGCGTGGTGTCAAGCCGTGTTTCTTTGCCGCAGCTTCGTTGGCGATCAGCATGGCAGCAGAACCATCGTTCACGCCGGAGGCATTGCCGGCCGTGACCGTGCCGCCCTCCTTCACGATGCCTTTGAGTTTGGCCAATCCCTCGAGCGTGGTGTCCGGGCGCGGATGCTCGTCAGTATCGAAAATTTTTGCATCGCCCTTTTTTTGCGGCACTTTCACGGGGATTATTTCCCCCTTGAAGAAGCCCGCCGCATTGGCCTTCGCCCAACGCTGCTGGCTGCGCAGTGCGAACGCATCCTGATCGGCGCGCGAAATTTTCCATTCCTCGGCGACGTTCTCGGCGGTATCGGCCATGGCGTCCACGCCATACTTGGCTTTCATCAAGGGATTGATAAAACGCCAGCCGATGGTGGTGTCTTCGATCTTGGCTGAGCGCGAAAATGCCGAATCGGCCTTGGACATCACGAACGGCGCGCGTGTCATGCTCTCCACGCCGCCGGCGATGGCGATCGATATTTCGCCGGTCTTAATGGCGCGCGCGATAGTGCCCACTGCATTAAGCCCCGATCCGCACAAGCGATTCACCGTCGCGGCAGGAACCTCAATCGGCAGCCCCGCCAACAGCAAAGCCATTCGCGCGACGTTGCGATTGTCTTCTCCCGCCTGATTAACGTTGCCGTAGATCACATCCTCGATAGCGCTCCAATCGACGCCAGGATTGCGCTCCATCAAGGCTTTCAAGGGCAGCGCAGCCAGATCATCGGTGCGGATGGTGGATAAAGTGCCGCCGTAACGGCCAACGGGGGTACGGATTGCATCGCAAACGAAAGCTTCGATTGTCGCCATGAGAATTTTCCAAAAAATAACGAAGAGAGAAAGTAGCGAAGAGCGTGACTGGAATTGTACTTGGTGCGCAGGGCAAACCGAATCCGCCCCATGGCACTAGAATGCGGCGCTTTCCCCAAACGGAGCCGACCATGTTATCGAGAAAAATTGGCAAAACCTCTCTTACCAGCGGCCCTCTGGGCCTGGGCTGCAACAAAATGCTCGACCCCACCAACGCCGAAATGGTGTCGGTGGCCAATACCGCCATCGACATCGGTATCAATCAATTCGACGGGGCCAATGTCTATGGCGATGGCCTGTGCGAGGAATTCTTTGCCAAAATTCTCAAACCACGCCGCAAGGAAATCACCCTTGTCACCAAGTTCGGCATGATCCGCCAACCTGACGGCGGCGTGGTGGTCGATGGTTCGCCCAAACACGCGCGCGAGGCCTGCGAGGCGAGCTTGAAGCGCCTGGAGATGGAATGTATCGATTTGTACTACCTGCATCGCATCGACGCCAAGGTGCCGGTGGAGGAATCGATCGGTGGCATGGCCGATTTGATCAAGGCAGGCAAGGTGAAGGAAATCGGCATTTGCAACACCTCGGCCGACATCATCGCCCGTGCGCATAAAACGCATCCGCTCGCCTCGGTGCAGATGGAATATTCATTGCTCGAACGAAGCGTGGAAAAAGAGGTGCTGCCCGCGTGCAAGGAATTGGGCATCACCTTCGTTGCCTACGGACCGCTCACTTATGCGTTTCTTTCTGGCGAAGTGCAATCTCACGGCGATCTGCCGCAAGACGATATGTTCCGCCGCCGCCAATCGCGATTCGTTGAAGAGAATATTTCCCACAATTTGAAATTGCTGGCTGCATTGGATGAGGTGCGCGGCGAATGCGGCGGCACGCGCGCGCAACTGGCACTGGCCTGGTGCCTGCATCGACCCTGGGATGTGTTGCCGATTCCTGGATCGACAAAATTGAAACATCTGAAGGACAACGCCGCGGCGGCTGATATCAAACTCACTGCTGCGCAAGTGGCGAAGTTGGATGCCGCATTCGCGCCGGGCATTGCCAAGGGCAGCGCAGCGGGAGGCGCTTCGCCGGCTAGATAACATTGCGGCTTGACCCGCCGCGCATCGCGCAAAGTGTTGCCATAAAAAAGGGCCGGACCGCAAAACGGTCCGGCCTTTTTATTTCAGCGCGAGTGTTTAAGCCAGCGACAATTTACATGCCAAGCGCGCGCTTGACTTCCGCGAACGGATGCGGCGCACCGTGAATCGGCGCAACTGTATCAACCGCTAATTTCAGGCGGTCGATGTTCTCGGCAAAATTCACCTGAACCGGATTCGGCTTGGCGGGCGGTTTAGCACCCGCCGCCAGTGGTGCGAATACATCGGCCTGGATCAGAATTTTTTCCTTCGGCAAATACACCATCATCAACGAATCGTTGTGGATGCTTCCCTTGAGGGTATGCATTTCGATGGAACGATTGCCATCGGTATGCACGAATTTATCGCCCACGCCACGTACATTGGCTTTCTTCTTCGATTTAGCCAACGCATCTGGGCTCACCGTGCGCTTGACAGACAAGGCACGATCAAAATACGCCTTGTTGGTCTGATGCGTGACGATGGTCGCGCCTTCGGCGGCAAACGTTCCCACGCCACCCGAGTGGTCAAAGTGCACGTGTGTGTTGAGCACAAACCGAATTGGCTTATTGGGGATCAGTTTCTTGGTTTCGTCGATCACCGCCTGCGAACGCCCGTCGTTGAGCGGACCTTCCACCACCACGGCGTGGTCCTTCATCTCGACGGCCACGCTGTTATGCGAACCACCCGCCAGCATCCATACGCCGTCGGCAAGTTTGGTCGAGGCAACAGTTTCCTTGTAGTTGGCCGCTGCCGGCGGAACCTGAATCGCCACCTTGCCAGAATTCGGCTGCACATCGGTCACCACCAATTGCAGCGTCATATTTCCGGCGGTGCTCTCCTCGATGCGACTGGGAAATTTTACGCCGCGACCGAAATCGCGATACTCGGAGAATTTCGTCACCACGGACATATCCCCCATCACCGGATTGGGCACCACCGCTTCAATGCGCTCAACCTCGGCGGCGTCATTGATATAGGCCTTGGCGTTGAAACGACCAGGCTCGGTGAACGACACCACACCCAGGGATTTTTTGCCTTCGGTGACGAAGGTAAGTGTCGCGTTGTTCTTTAGCGCGGCTTTGATCACACCATGCGGATTGAGCCAAACTTGCGGAATGCGCTCCGCAACCCAACGGTTATTGGCCACCACGTTCATATTGACCACGTTCCAACTCGAGTTGCCGCCGACGGCCTCAATCACATTTTGCTCGCCCGTCAAGGGCACGCCCGTGCCTCCACGCGGCTCGGCGCGGCTGCGCGTCACATCGTCCGACAACGCCGCATTGACGTAATCGATAGTGCGGGTAATGCGGTAATTTTGTTTGGGCAATGCCTTACCCGCCGTGTAGGGCTGACCGGCGCCCCACGCGTTGCCGGCGGCGCTGTAGACCAGAGTATTAAGATCACCGGCGCCCAAATTATTGGCGGCACGTTTCAATATACCGGCCGCCTCGTATTGTTGCGCCATTGCTGGCAGGCCAAAAATCGTGAAACTGGCGCTAACCGCAAGAACGCCCACGCGTAAATTCAAATTTTTCATTACTGTCCTCTCGCAAAATGATAAAAATCTTCGAAATCGGCGGATGGAATATCGTCCGGGCGCATAAGGTACCAGCTTCCCATCGCCGGGAATAGACCCCATTGCGTACGCTTTTGCCCGGGGGTTTATTCCCTCCGTTGGGACGATTCCACGTTCTTACCCGACAGGCGCTTAAACGGCTATGCCCTGTTCCCGGTACCAGCGCGCGGCCCCGGCGTGTAAGGGCACGTCGCGCGGCGTGGTTGGGGTGTCCATGCCTAGATGGGAGAATTCCATGACAGGCGTCCAGGGTTTGCTGCTCTCCCAGGGAATTTCATCCTGTCGTGCGTGGATCGCGGCGCAGATGCGGTGCGCAATTTCTTCGGGCAGGGATTCCCGCGTGTAGACCGGCCAGCCGCTGAAATCGATACAGGGGTATTCGGCGGTAATCCCCTTGTATATTCCTGGTGGAATGCTCACCTTGCGCCAGCCCAGCGCGACCAGTGCATCGAACACCATGGGTTCGGGCGCCATGGGTTTCATGTCGGCGGCCAGGGCTTCTTCCAAATAAGCGATGATTCCCTCGTCCATGACCGCGTCGATGGTTCCGTCTTTCAAGGCCCGCAAACGGCGCTCGTCGCCCGGCCCCTTATTCAATTGCAAACTGCCGCCCCAGGCGACAAGTTCTTCGATTGAGAAACCATATTGGGCAAAAGTTTGTTGGATCAGAACCCGCGTGGGGTGGTTGAGGTCTTCGCGGATTGAGAGCCGCAAGGGATAGCGTTTCTCCTTGATCTCCGCGAGCGACTTCAAGCCGGTGCGCGGGTGAATGAGGAACACAAAACGATCCCACGACGGGTAATTTGCAAGAATGCGCACCGGCAGCGGCGCCTTGAACATGCCGGTGCCGCGATAGGCCTGCGTCAAGAGACCCGAAGGATTGATGATGGCCACATCGAGCTCGCCATTGGCCACCGAATAAGCCAGATGCGGCGCGCCGGTGGCCATGCGCAGCTTGGGGCGAAAATTATCCCCCGAGCCCTTGCCCACCGCGATCAGCATGTCACGATCACCGTGATACGGCTCGGCCGGATCGCCGGCCATGTCGATGCCGATTTCCCAAAGTAGTTTGCAGCGTTTGAAATTCGCGCCTGGTGGCAGTGCTTCCATGCTTTGTTCGCTCCCTTTGCTATCCGCCCATTGCTGAGCATTCTAATTTTGGTATTAATACTGCCCCATCATGCACATCAACTGGAACTACTAAAATTTAATCTTAGTAAATTGACTTGACGCCTCGCGATCAAGGCTAAGCCCTCGCGCAAGCTTCGCGCGCCCGGGCTAAGCTTCGGCCCTCGCAATTCAACCACGGGAACGCATCATGCAGGGAAAGATCGCACTGGAAGAACATTTTTCGCCGCCGGCGAAGTTCGATGAACGCTTGGTTTACTTCGGCAGCCGCCTGCCCAATTGGCCCGATTTTGCTCGCCGCCAGGAGGCCATGTGGGATGTGGGCTTGGCCGAGATGGACGCCAACGGCGTGGAGCACACCGTGGTATCGCTAGGCGCGCCCGCGGTACAGCAGGTGCTCAATCCCAAGGATGCACTGGAACTTGCGCAACGCACCAATGATTTCCTCGCCGAGCGTTGCGCAAAAAACCCTACGCGTTTCTCTGGTTTCGCCGCCATCCCCATGCAAGACCCGCAGGCCGCGGCACGGGAACTGGAACGCGCCATCAAAGACCTGGGCTTCAAAGGCTGCATGGTCAATGGCTTCACGCAATTACACGATCCGGATTCGGCTCTGTATTACGACCTGCCACAATTCGACCCGGTGTGGGAGGCGCATGTGAAACTGGACGTACCGTTTTACCTGCATCCGAGAAATCCAATCGCCACGCAGATGCGTTCCTACGAAGGGCATCCCTATCTGTATGGCTCGGCCTGGGCGTTTGGCGTGGAAACCGCGACGCATTCGCTGCGCATGATGGGCGGCGGGGTGTTTGATCGTTATCCCAAGTTGCAAGTCATCATCGGCCACCTGGGAGAAAGCCTGCCCGGCAGCATCTGGCGCGTGGATCACCGGATTAAAAAGGGTGGTGACAAAACCCCGTGCAAAAAAACCTTGGGCGAATATTTCCGCAACAACTTCCACCTCACCACCAGCGGCAACTTCCACGACTCCACCTTGATACAGGCGATCTCCGAGATTGGCATCGACCGCATCATGTTCTCCGCCGACTACCCTTTTGAGGACTTCGGGCAGGCGGCTGAGTGGTTCGACAAGGCGCCGCTATCGGAGGCCGATCGCACGAAGATTGGCCGCACCAACGCGCAGAAATTGTTCAAGCTGAAATAAAGGGGCCAGGCTCGATTTCCCGGAAAAGGTGAAAAGGGGCCAGGCTCGAATTAAATTTTTCCGGAATGTCCACCAATGTGACCAGTCATGCGTTGAGGTAGCAATCCATCAAGAGTTGCTCGCCCAATTCATGCCACGACGCCCCCGCACCCATCTAGACGGCGTGCCCCTGCATATTGTGCAGCGGGGGCACAATCGAGAACGCTGCTTCTTTAGTGACAACGACTACGCCCTTTACTTGCGGTGGCTAGAGGAAGCACTCGTCGATACCAGTTGTCAGCTACACGCCTACGCGTTGATGACCAATCACGTGCACCTGTTGCTCACTCCGCTTGAGGCCGAGGCAGTTCCACGGCTAATCATTTCATTGGGACGGCGGTACGTACAACATGTCAATCACGCCCATCACCGTACCGGAACGCTCTGGGACAGCCGATATAAATCATCATTGGTCCAGGAGGAGACCTACTTTCTCGCCTGCCAACGTTACATCGAACTCAACCCGGTGCGCGCCGCCATTGTTCACGATCCCGCGCACTACCCGTGGAGCAGCTACCGATCCAATGGACTCGGACAATTCGACGCCATACTGACACCGCATCCTCTCTACATGGCCCTGGGTGAAAACGATCAGTCCCGGCGCGCGAATTATCGTGCGTTGATTAATGAAGGGCTTCATCAATCGGCAATCAGCGATATTCGAACATCGCTGCAACAGAATCAACCCATCGGAGATTCCAGATTTCATGAAAAGATCGAACAAGTCACCGGCAATCGACGCATTGCAAGACCACGCGGCAGGCCGCGGCGGGATGAAAGGGTGAGCGAATAATCGAGCCTGGCCCCTTTTTGCAGTTACTGAGTCGTCGTAGTGAACGCTTTTACGATGCGCGTGTATTTGATGCGATCGTGGCGAATCCGGTTGGACAGATACTCCGGGGTGAGATTTGGCGATGCCTCCAGGCCAACCGTGGCGTACCGGGCCAGCACCTCGGGCTGCAGCGCCACCTTGGCAAGCGCCGCGACAATTTTGTCCAGGGCCGGGCGCGGCGTGCCCGCGCGGGCAAATAGCCCCGACCCGCCGGTGTGGCCGAAATCGGGGATGCCCGCGGCCTCGGCCATGGTTGGCACATCCGGCGCCAGACCAGAGCGCCTAAAATTGCCGACACCCAGAAGCTTAATCCGCCCTTCCTTGACATAACCCGAGATCACCGCGAGCGAAGCAATCGCCATATTGACCTGACCGCCAACCAATGCAGGTACAGCCTGCGCGCTACCCTTATACGGAACATGAAGGATGTCCATTTTGAGATTGCTCTTCAAATCCTCCATGATCAGGTGATGAATACTGCCGACACCCGCCGACGCGTAACTCAGCGCGCCAGGTTTTGCTCTGGCCAGTGTGGCCAACTCTTGAAACGATTTCACCGAGACAGAATCGTTTACCGCCAGGAACAATCCGGTGGTCTCCCCGAACAAACCGATCGGGGTGAAATCGCGCTCCGGGTCATAAGTGTGCTTGGGATCGAGCGCGAGGTTGATCGCCCAGTGGCCAGCATCGGCGCTCAATAACGTGTAGCCGTCCGCGGGCGCCTTCAACAAAGTATTAATGGCCGCGACGCCGCTTGACCCGGCAATGTTCTCGACAATAAACGGCTGACCGAGCAACGCGCCAAAATGCTGGGAGAGCACACGGATTGCCGTGTCAGGTTGCCCTCCGGGGGCATAGGGCACGAGGATTTTCACCGCTCGGCTTGGGTAATCCTGCGCAGCCGCGCCCGGCATGCACAGCGCGAACCCTGTCAGAAGATATGCAATGTAAGCCAATGGTTTCATCTTATTTCCCTTTGCTCGTTGACTACTAAATTCTCATGGCCTGCGATTACCCGTCCAGGGCGGCGCTTGTGTACGATCACCCTTTATAGGGAACGCCGCGCTGGTTTTTTCAAATCAAGGCTCGATTACCGTTACCCTGAATCCAATTTATCACTCTTTTAGAG
>JBJXEY010000213.1:0-8900 GCA_046153355.1 Burkholderiales bacterium | reverse complement strand
TTGCTTGAGCCGTCCAACGCGCTCGGTGATCTTGACTAAGCGCCGCTCGCCACGCGGCTTGGCGATGCCCTGGCACAGCTTGGCCAGGCCCTGTTCAAATCGCTGGGTCAGTCGCGCAACGATGGCGGTCTCTTTTTGCTCGCGTCCCGGTGAATGGCAGTACAGGCGCACTTCGGCGGGATGTCGCGGGCGGTGTCGATGCGGCGTTTGGTATCGGTGTCGAGCACGAGCTATCCCTTGAGTTGCTTAATGGCCGGCACAGCGGTGAGCACCTGCATCTGGCGAATGGCGATTTCGTTTAAGCGTTTGAGGCGCTCGCCCTGCGACAGCCCCATGTGTATGAGTTCGGCGTTCATGCCCTCGATATTTGCGAGCACCAGCAGTTGCTCGACGGTGGCGTACTCGCGCATGTTGCCTTCCAGCTTGGGGTTGGCGTCACGCCATTGTTTGGCGGTCAGGCCGAATAGGGCAACATTGAGCAGGTCGGCCTCACTGGCGTAGGTGATGGCGGCCTGTGCTGGCGTTACTGCGGCTGGAATCAGGTGCGCTTTAATGGCGTCGGTGTGGATGCGGTAATTAAGCTTGGAAAGAGTACGGTTCAGGCTCCAGGCCAGAGATAAACGCCGGCTTTCGTCCTCTTTCAGTCGTTGGAATTCCTTGATGAGGTAAAGCTTGAATTCGACCGAAATCCAGGAGGCGAATTCAAAGGCGATGTCTCTGTGCGCGTAGGTTCCACCGTAACGGCCAGATTTGGAGACCAGGCCGCTGGCGTGGGTCGCGTCTATCCATTGACGTGGCGTCAAAACAAAGCTATTGAGTCCAGCCCTGGTTTTAAACCCCTCGAATTCGAGGGGTTTAAAACTGGCGTTATTCAGCCGCTCCCAAACGCCTAAAAACTCGATGGTATTGCGATTTCTCATCCAGTTCTGGATCACATGATCGGATCGATCCGGTTCTTTGTGCTTGGCAATATCCGTCAGGGAAATATAGTCGTCACTGTCTTGGCTGAGAATCGTAACCGTGGTTCCCTTCACTTCTATGGTTGCTTTGCTGGCCTTGGGCATGAAAACTCCTATAGTGCGAACTGATTCAACGAGACGTAGTCCTTGACGTACTCCGGCACCAGCGCCCGATACTTCGCCGGAACCGCCCTGAAGTCGCTTGTGGAAAACATCGGATGGGTCGCGAGCACGGTGAAATCCTTGCTATCGATGATATGACGCACCTGGTCGCTAGTGACATAGGCCTTGATTGGGTCTTGATGGCGGGAATGAAATTGCCCGAACCGAGCAGGTTGTTATTGCTGAAGTTGATGGTGAACTGCTGCGCGTCGGGTATCTGCGAGGTAACCTGCACGGCGAAGTCAGACTGGTACTTACCGGGGAACATGCGGTCGGCCATCTGGTTAAATATCTGCGCCAGCTTCGCGGCATGATTCTGGCTCACCGCAAAAACAATCGACTTACCGATTTCGCTACTAACAGGATCGCGAAGCGCGTTCTCGATGAACGTCTTGCAGAACAGTTGATTGGTGTCAGGCGAGAAGAAACGCTTTTCGAACTCGCTTTGACTGAAGGCCTGTTGTTGATCATCGCCAGCGTCATTCGTGAATGTGACGATAAAGCCTTCTTCGGACAATAGCGTGGTGGTGACCTCGGTGCGGGCGTCCACTACCGTCGGGTTGATCAGGTAGCCCTCCTTCACGCCATCAAGCAAGGAATAGCGGAACGTTGGCTGGCTGTTTTCGCAGCCAAAGGTGCGGTAGGTGTCGAGCAGCAAGCGGCGCTCGGCGTCGCGCGGGTCGCGAGTAGCGGGAACCCCTTGGCATCGAGCAAGAGGAAATCGATGAAACCTTTTGTGGTTTTCTCGAAGTTTTCGCCAAGCGCATCTAGCTCGGCGGATTTGATTGAGAAGCTGGGTTCGAGACGAATATTCGCGGGCAAATCGGCATCGCCGAAGAAACGCCAGCCAGCCGCTTCGAGCAGCTTGTTGATCTTGATGCGGGCTGTGGCTTCCTTCATTTTTCTTCTGGCCCCATTCTTAATTGGCGTAACTCACCAGCCTTTCATTCGAGCTGTTCTGGCCTTGACCTTGTGCAGGCCGGATTTCCCGTTTCCCGCAGGCGCGCCTACACCGCGGCAAGCCGATTCAACTGCCGCGCGATGAAAGCCCTCACCATGTCGTGCGCACGGTCGGTTTCCGGGCCCGGCTGCGCGATCCACTCGTGATCGCACCCTTCATAGAGTTGGTACTGCACTTCGCCCCCGGCCGCGCGATATGCGGCGACGAATTTCTCCTGCATTGCCGGCAACACGTTGTCATCCAACCCGCCTTGCATGATGAGTAGCGGCGGCAACACCAATTTCTCGCCGCGATCGAGGATCTGCTGTGGATTGGCATCGAAAATCGACTCCCACGGAATGAACCAGGTCTTGTGATTGTTCATCATCGCCTCGCGCCCACGGGCTTGTGCGTGCATGAAACGGGCGTAAGGGTCGCTGATTGGCGAGCGCGTCGCGATGAAGGCTACGCTGGCATCCACGCTCGGCGCGGCCGGCAATGCAATGGCGTTATAGCGCGCATCGTTCGGCCGCATGCTCAATAGTTCGGCGATGTGCCCACCGGTGGAGCTGCCTACGAGACCCAGGTGTGTGGCGTCGCCATGCCATTGCGCCGCGTTTGCTTTGAGCCAGCGCACGGCGTAATTGGCATCCTGCAGCGAAGCGGGGTACGGTGCTTCCGGCGCCAGGGTCATATCGATGGCCACCACCAATAGGCCGCTTGCCGCCAGCGCGCGGTCCATGGGTTCGTTGGCAAAGCGGTCCTTGTTGTTCCAGGCGCCGCCGTGCAGATCGAGCAACGCAGGAAATGGACCTTCGCCGCGCGGTTGATAAATACGCGCCATCAGGACACGGCCCGCCGGCGTGCGCCGGTATTCCACTTCGCTGATATCGATGTCGTATCGCGCGGAGGGGTCATAGGCGGTGGTCATATTTGCACTCCAGGCAATCATGGAAGATCAAAACGTGTACACATCAGTCTTCCATCTTAATGCCCGCCACCTTCACCACCTTCGCCCACTTCTCGACCTCGGTCTTGTTAATGCCACCACCCGGCGGATTGGGCACGATGAGGCGCAGCGGTTTGCTGGGATAGGTCTGCGCAAAAGCGCCCGCTGCGGCGAAACCGGCCATCAGTACCGTGGCGAATTTTCCAATGACTATCATTGCATTTTCTCCATTTCCGATTGACTGATTTTTAACGACGCGAAGAGCACATCAAGGCGGTCGCGAGTCTTGGTCGGCTTTGCTTCTCGGCTCGCGAAGCTTGCTTAAGTTCTCCGGCGTCTCGCGTAATCCAAGAAGCGGCTTGAGTTCTTCGACGAATGGAGCGAGCAAGGTGAGGTCCACATCGAGCGTAAATCGCGGCTGCCCCCATCGCTGCAGTGCCACACCGCCGATGAAACAAAACGAGTACCCGGAACGCCGCAGGAATATCTGCACCTCCTGCGCGGCGCCAAAGACTGGCGCTAAGGTCTGCGGTGTGCCTTGGCGAACCATCGCTGCTGCTCCACCAAGCCCGATTCAGATCGTTGCGTCGTTTCATACGGATAGCTGCCACCGAACAAGGCCGCGACATGCGCGCGCACGTCCGCATCCGTCATCGCCTCGAGTTCATGACGCTTGATAGCATCCAGCAGAGGGCCCACCTCATTCCAGTTCTGCGCCAAGGCACGAAGCTTTGTGTCCGTCATATGCTTGATTTTACTCCGATGGTGACGACGGGCTCATTCTTGGTCTGCATATTTGGTCTGCATATTCAAGGGCCACAGCGCATCGACCAGGGCACGTGCGAACCACCCCTTCATTCAGTTTGGGGGCCGGTAAAGCCACCGGCATTAACAGGAATGGCATACTCCATAGGTTTCTTATGGCAATAACAATATGAACGCATTGGCCAAATTTTTATCAGGACGCGTGCATTACGCCTGGATCATCGCCGGCTTGGTGTTTGTATTGCTCATGTGCGCCGCGGGCGTGCGTTCGGCGCCCGGTGTATTGATTGTTCCTCTGGAAAAAGCCCTGGGGTGGGATCGCGCCACCATCTCATCGGCGATCGCGCTCAACTTGGTGTTGTTCGGCTTCATGGGTCCGTTCGCCGGCGCCGCGATGTTGCGCTTTGGCATTCGACGTACGGTGCTGGTGGCACTTACCTTAATGGTGTCGGGGGTCGCCGCGAGCACGCTGATGACGCAACCTTTGCATCTGATGCTCACCTGGGGATTAATGGTTGGCATTGGTTCAGGCATGACCGCGACGGTGCTTGCCGCCACGGTGGTGAATCGCTGGTTCACCGAGCGTCGCGGCTTGGTGATGGGTCTGTTGACCGCAAGCACAGCGACGGGTCAACTGGTGTTTCTTCCTTTGCTTGCCTCAATCGCGGAGGCCGCCGGCTGGCAAGCCGTTACCTGGACGGTCGCCGCGGTGATTATCGCCATCATTCCGTTGGTCGCCTGGTTGTTGGTTGATCGCCCTCAGGATCTGGGCCTGCATTCCTACGGCGCCAGCTCCTCCGAACCTGGCGCGGGAAACGCCACCACCGGCAATCCGATCACCATGGCGTGGCAGGCGCTTTCGCGTGCGTTGCCGGTGCGTGATTTCTGGTTGTTGTTTCTTAGCTTTTTTATTTGCGGCCTCTCCACCAATGGCCTGATCGGCACGCATTTCATTGCCTTTTGTTACGACGGCGGCATGCCCGAGGTGCAGGCCGCTGGGATACTCGCGATGATGGGCATCTTTAACCTTGTCGGCACCACGCTCTCGGGGTGGCTCTCAGACCGCCATGACCCGCGTTGGTTGCTATTTTGGTATTACGGACTGCGTGGCATGTCATTGGTGTATCTGCCCTATGCCGACCTCACACCCACTGGGCTCATTGTGTTTTCGGTCTTCTACGGATTGGATTGGATTGCCACCGTGCCGCCGACACTGCGCATCACCACCGAAATATTCGGCCGGCGCGATGCCGCCGTGGTTTTTGGCTGGATATTCGTCGGTCACCAATTGGGCGCGGGCATGGCGGCATTCGGTGGTGGCGCCCTGCGCAGCGCCTTCGGTGTCTACACCGGCGCGTTCCTCATCGCAGGCCTGATGTGCGCGGTTGCCGCGCTGGGCGTGTTGCTCATTCAGCGCGGCGGACGCACACCGCTCCCCGCAGCGGCATAACGTATCAACTCACGCGGCTATGCCGCGAAGCAGGCCACGTGGCGCAACTCACCTGCAAGATCGACGACAGCTTGGTCTGCGCCGCAGATCTCATGTTTCGAAGAATTTCATTAATTATTTTTCGGCATTGCCAGGTGAAGACGATTATCCGAACATATTAATTTAATGTTGGAATAATTTTCCGAATCTGTTCAGGCGTTTGAATACCCGCCAACGGCGTGCCGGGGCGTAGATATCGTCCCATGGCGAGCGACCCAACCAACACCGGCTCCAATCCTGCCTCACGCACCAATCGCGATGCCACAGCGATGGCTTTGGCGTCATCTCCAGCGATGGGCATACCTGCCGGCGCGCGTTGTCCGCGGGTGAACTCCTGCAACTGTGAAAAACCAATGGCGTTAAATCCTCTCACCACAAACGCGCCCGGAAGAAATTGCGCGGTCGCAAGGCCGGGTCCGATTTCCAACGCTTTCTTAACCACCTCGCCATCGCGTGAGGCAACCGGGTTGCTGGTATCGAGAATGGTTTTCCCTTTGATTAAATCGCCCAACTCCTTGCCCAGCTGCGGAATAGCGCTGTAGGGAACCGAGACCAGCAGCACCTCTCCATAAGCTGCCGCGTCACGGGGCGTACCGGCGCGCGCCGAAGGCCCCATGCTGGCCGCCAGTTTCTTATCCGCTTCCAGGTCAAGCGAGGAGAACATTACTTCGTGCCCCGCCTTGATCCACACCTCACCCAAAGTGCTGCCGATTTTTCCGGCGCCGATGACGCCGATTTTCAATTTTCCGGCGGGTGGTTCGGCCGCCAACGTGGCCAAGGGCCAATTGGTTGCGGCAAGGCAAAGCGACGCGAACGCGGTGATGGCAAAAAATTGGCGACGTGTGTTTTTCATGATGTGTGCACTTTCGATTACTTGAACGGGCGCCATGATAATTGATCGCCTCGCGCAACGGCGGCAAATCCCCGTGCATCCGATGACATGAAGGCAACACTCCTTTATATTGCGCGACAGGTGACCGCGCATATTTGCGCATCGCCAACTCATTCACCACGGGACACAACCATGACGAAACGATTCTTGCCAATTTTGGCCGCAGCCATGTTGCCGGCGATTTCTCTGCAGGCGTTTGCACAAGCCTATCCCGCGAAGTTGATACGCGTGGTGTCAACGCAAACTGCGGGCAGCCCCGCCGATGTGCTACTGCGCCAGACCGCGCAAAAAGTATCCGATTCCATCGCCCATCCTGTCGTGGTCGAAGTGCAGGCGGGCGCCGCTGGCGTCTTGGCCGGTCAGACCGTGGCGCGCGCCGCGCCCGACGGCTATACCCTGCTCTATACGTTGGCGAGCACCATCGTCACCACGCCGCAGTTAATGAAGGCCAAACCCTTCGAATTGAAGGACTTCACGCCCATCGTTGTGGTGAGTCTCGCCGCGACCTGCATGATTGCTTCAGTGACGTTCGCGCCCAATACGATTGCGGAAATTGTCCAGGCCGCGAAGGCCAACCCCGGCAAGTTGGCCTATGGCACCAATGGCATTGGCGGCACCTATCACTTGGAAATGTCTTTGTTGAGCCAGAAATATGGTTTGGATTTGATCCATGTCGCCTATAAGAGCGGCGTGGATGCACTGCTGGCTGCGGCCACCGCCACGCTGCCAATTGCCTATTCGCCCTGCGCCTCAGCACAACCCCACATACGTTCGGGCAAGGTAAAAATCATCGCCACGCTGGAGAAAAAGCGCTTAGCCGATTTGCCCGATCTGCCCGCGATGGGTGAACAAGTGCAGGATTACGAAAAGGTCGGCGGTGGTGTGGATATGTATGCACCGGCGGGCGTGCCGGCGGCGATTGCCAAACGCATCGAAACCGAAATGCAGAAGGCCCTGGCCACGCCCGAGGTCCGCGCGCGTATGAAGGAGATATCGTTTTTCCCCGATGGCATGGCGCTGGAGGAAATGGGCGCGCAGCGACGCAAGGATCTCGAGGTTGTGGCCAAAGCGATCAAGGCTGCGGGGCTGAAACCGGAATAAAGTTTAATTCCGTGCGGTGCGATGCGGTCACGCTTGTGACCGCATAGGTGCTCGCTCTTTCAGGACGAGCTGGAAGAAATAAGGAAACCGCCCCTAGTCCTCGGCTTTAAATCCAAACGCTTTGATACGACTGCCGCTCCAGTCGTATTCCTTCCTTTGCATGGCAGCGAGTTCTTTCGGCCCCAAGCCGGTGACTTCCAGCCCGAGGCGATCACCCAATGCCTTGACGTCTGTTTCCACCACACCCTCAGTAATCGCCTTGGCAAGGCGCGCGATAGTCGCCGCAGGGGTTTTCGCTGGCACATACATGGCGAACGAACCGCTCGCCTCAATGTCGAAGCCCTGCTCCTTGAAGGTTGGAACTTGCGGCAGGTGGCGCGATCGCTCGGCGTTCGCCACGCCGAGAACTTTTAGTTTTCCGCGATTGGTAAGCTCGATGAAATCGGCGGCATTGCCCATCATGGAAGGCAACTGGCCGCCCAGCATATCGGTAATAGCGTTCGCCGTACCCTTGTAGCCCACGTAACTCATGTTGACTCCCGCGGCGCGCGCGAAGGTCTCCGCCGCCATATGCGCGCCGCCACCTTGCGAAGGTGAGGAATAAAAACCAAAGCGGTTATTCGCCTTCACCAGCGCGACGAATTCCGCCAAATTGTTGGCCTTGACGTCCATGGAGACCGCGAACACGTATTTGAATTGCGCGACATGCGCCACCGGTTCGAAATCGTTAAATGCGTCGTAATTGAGCTTGGCGTAAAGCCACGGGAATGCTGTTAATGGCGTGAGCGAAGTTAGATTAATGGTTTTGCCATCGGGCTTGGCGGCCTTTAACTGTTCCATAGCAATGCGCCCACCAGCGCCAGGCTTGGCCTCAACGATCACGTTTTCACCCAGGGCGCCGCGCATCTTCTCCGCGATGGCGCGCGCCATGGCGTCGCCACTCGCACCGGGCACAAAACCGGTGAGAAGGCGAGTAGTGGATGCCGTTTGCGCGATCGATACGCAAGGTGCGCCTAGTGCCGCGACAAGGGCCGCAATAGGTATCCAATCGCAGTGACGCAATTCATCGTAGCGCATCGAATTCAATTGTCGTTTCATCGGGCACCTCACTATTTGATTAAAGTCCTGCTTGGGTTCGCGTTTGCGATCACGTTTATCATGGTTGCTCTCGCTCTACTATGGTTGCTCTAGCTCTACTATGGTTGCTCTAGCACTACACTATAAGGCGAATCAATTTGGAGAAGATTATGGCGGGAATTCTTGATGGGATGGTGGCGCTGGTCACAGGGTCGGGCGCGGGTCAAGGCATCAGCGGCGTGGCCGAGCAGGGGCCAGGAATCGGCAGCGAAATCGCGTTACGCATGGCGAGTCAAGGCGCGCGCGTGGCGGTCAACGACGTTGATCCCGATGCGGCGTCGCGCTGCGTTGAATGGATCAGATCCCAGGGATTGGATGCGTTCTCGGTAACCGGTAGTGTCAGCGACCCCGAGCAATCCGCCGAGATCGTGCGCCGCACTACCGAGCGTTTAGGGCGTTTGGACATTCTGGTCAACAACGCCGCGCGAGGCGGCAAGGCCTTCGCCGTGGAACGCATGCCGCTTGCTGAATGGCAGGCGACAGTCAACCTCAACCTCACCGGTCCG
>JBJXEY010000201.1:0-6794 GCA_046153355.1 Burkholderiales bacterium | reverse complement strand
TATCTGATTCCCTTGGTGGAGGTGGTGCAGACCGTACGCACCGCGTCCGAGCCGATTCAAAAAACCTTGCGGCTTTTGCAGCGCATTGGCAAAAAACCGGTGCATGTCAAACGCGATGTGCCGGGGTTCGTGGGCAATCGATTGCAGCACGCCTTGTGGCGCGAGGCGGTAGCATTGGTGGACGCCGGTGTATGCGATGCAGCCACGGTGGATGAGGTGATCAAGAACAGCTTCGGCATACGCTTACCGGTACTCGCGCCTTTGGAAAACGCCGATCTCGTCGGATTGGATCTCACCCAAGATATCCATGACGTGATCCTGAAACACCTGGATCGCTCCGAAGCACCTGCGGCGATCTTGCGCGACAAGGTGAAAAAAGGCGAGTTAGGAATGAAATCCGGCAAGGGTTTTTACGACTGGACGCCCGAATCTGCCAACGCAGTGCGCACGCGCATGTTGAATCATCTTCGCAACGTGTTGAAACCCTGAGTGCGACATGGGCGTGATCTGTATGGCGGTGGTGTTCTAGTGGATTCCGGCGCGCCTAACAATGCCGTTTCGGTTCGCGGCGTTTCCATGTCCTTCGCCACGGAGACGCCAGTTCTCGCCGATATTTCATTCGAGGTACGCGAGGGCGAGTTCTTCTGCATCGTCGGGCCTTCGGGTTGCGGTAAGACCACGCTGCTACGGCTTCTGGCAGGTCTTATCAAGCCTACCGCCGGTGAGATTGGTTTCTATGGCGCCCCCATTAACGGCCCTGGACGCGACCGTGCCATCGTGTTTCAAGACTATTCGAAGGCCTTGCTTCCCTGGCGCACGGTGACAGGAAACATTTCCTTGAGTCTGGAAGCTTGCAAGGTGCCCGAGGGCGAACGCGCCGGGCGTATCGACGCGCTGCTTACGAAAATGAATTTGCAACGCTCGGCCAAGCAGTACCCCAGCGAGCTATCCGGTGGCATGCAGCAACGCGTGCAGATTGCGCGCTGTTTGGCGCAGGAGCCCAAGCTTTTGTTAATGGATGAACCTTTCGGCGCGCTCGACGCGATGACGCGCCAGACCTTGCAAGACGAGGTTGCGCGACTTGCCAGCGAACAAAAAACCACGGTGGTTTTTATCACTCACGATCTGGAGGAGGCAATTTATCTGGGCGATCGGGTGGTTGCGCTGGGCACCAACCCTGGGCGCATCGTCGAGATGGTGGAGGTGGGTATCACGCGGCCGCGCAATCAATTGCTGACGCGCGAAGACAGCCGATTCCTTGCGCATCGCCACCATCTGTTCGGCTTGTTGCAGGGGCACTGAGCATGGCCGGAAAGGTGCCTTGGTCGAGAGTCGCACGTGGCGCAACGATTCCCGTGCTGATGGTGGTGGCATGGGAGACGCTCAGCCATGCCGGGATTCTGCCCATGGACACCACCTCGCGTCCCTCGCTTATTGCGCGCGCTGGTTATGAGGGGCTTGCTGACGGCTCGATTCTAAAATCCACCTGGCAAACCATCGAGGCGGCAATGTTTGGGTTTCTCATCGCCACGGTGATTGGCGTGTTGTGCGGTGTCATCCTCGGTTTGAGCCGGCGTCTGGAAGCGATTGTTGGGCCTTCGGTGGATGCGCTGCGCCCGATTCCTGCGGTTGCATTGATACCCCTGAGCTTGTTGCTCTTCGGTTTTGGCCTCAACCTCGAAGCCGCGGTGGTGGCCTTTGCCTGCGTGTGGCCGATATTGCTGGTGACCATCGCCGCGGTGCATGGCATTGAGCCGCGGTTGTTGGAGTTGGCGCGTGTGCTGGAGATGCCCTTTGCCACGCGTTTGCGAAAGATCATTCTCCCAGCGGCCTTGGGTCGCATCACCGTAGGGTTGCGCGTGGCCATCAGCATTTCGCTGGTGGTGGCGGTGACGGTGGAGATCGTTATCAATCCACGCGGTTTGGGCTACTCAATGATCATGGCGCAACAATCATTAAAGCCCGAATTAATGTACGCGCAGTTGCTATGGTTGGGCGCATTGGGATGGGCGCTTAACGCGATGCTACAGAAAGCGGTTTCCTACTGGCCGGGAATGAACGAATTGGGCGGGCAGTCGTGAGTCAACGCGTAAAAGGGGCCAGGCTCGAATTAATTAAATCGAGCCTGGCCCCTTTTTCGGGGAGGCGGCGATGAGGCGTTTTCTCCATTGGACCGGGCTTCAGGCTTTGGCCTTCGCCCTGGGCATGCTGGTGCTGTGGCAAATCGCCTCCGACTTGAAAATCATTTCGCCGATTTTCTTTCCGCCGCCGTCGAAAACCCTGGCCGAGCTGTATCGGCAGATTGTCGAGGGGATTATCTGGAAGCCTTTGGCGGAGACGTCGCTTCGCATGTTTTACGGTTGGGGGCTGGCATCTTTGTTGGGTGTGATCCTGGGTGCGGCGATCGGTTCGTCGCGCACCGCGCGCGACTATCTCAACCCCATCCTCGAATTTGTTCGCCCCTTGCCGGCGTCGGCGATCATTCCGCCGGCCATCCTATTTTTGGGCTTATCCAACACCATGTCGGTGTCGGTGATTGCCTTTGGCGCCATCTGGCCGGTGTTGCTCGCCAGCGTTTTCGGCTTTGCCTCGGTGAGCCAACAATTAGTGGATGTGGCCGCGGCCTTGCGCCTGTCGCGCACCCAGTTCATGGTGAAAATCGCGATTCCGGGAGCCGTACCCGATATTCTTGCCGGCGCCAAAGTGAGCCTCGCCATCGCACTGATTCTTGCCGTGGTCACCGAGATGCAGGCCTCACAACCGGGTCTGGGCCAGAACATACTGCTCGCGCAACGCTCGTATCGTAGCGCCGAGTTGTATTCAGGCGTCGTAGTGCTGGGCTTAATGGGCTTTGTAATCAACTATGCGCTGCAACTGATCGAGCGGCGCGCGTTGCGCTGGCGGCCGGCGCTTGCATAGATCGAATTGGTTATCGCTGGGCCGCACGTACCGACGCCGAGTGATACCTTGAAACCGCGTAGCTATCACCGATAGTGTTGCGGTTTTCCTGCTAATCGATCATCGCCACGATTGCATGGAGAATAGTCCCATTTAACAATAATTAACGAAATTGACCATGGGAATGTCGAGACATCGTCTCGATACGCCTAATATCGTCGCGCTTTCGCAGACTGCGCTGGATTCTAATTCTTGTTCGTGAGCCGCAAATGAAAATTGCCAGTATCCCAAAAGAAGAAGTGGCTCGAATCGCGGCTTTGTCCCGGTATGCCATTCTCGATTCGGCGCGCGAAGCGGTGTTCGACGGTATTACGCAACTCGCATCAACGATCTGCGATTCGCCGATCGCGCTCATCAGCCTGGTCGATGGCGATCGCCAGTGGTTCAAATCCAAAGTGGGGGTCGAGGCGAGCCAGACACCTCGCGATTATGCGTTTTGCGCCCACGCCATTCTTGGCGACGAGATATTGATAGTGCCGGATGCATTGCAGGATGAGCGTTTTCATGACAATCCGCTGGTCACCTCCGCGCCGTCAGTTCGGTTTTATGCAGGGGCGCCGCTTACCACGGAGGATGGATTCAATCTGGGAACCTTGTGCGTCATCGATTCGAAACCACGCCAATTGAATGACGCGCAAATGGGGGTGCTCAAGTTACTTGCGACACAGGTCATACATTTGTTCGAATCCCGGAAAAGAATCATGGATCTGGCCGAGGCATCGGACCAATTGCTGCAGCGTAATCAAGATTACGTGACCATTCTGGACAATCTTCCTTCGATGCTGTTTATCAAGGACGCCGAGAATCTGCGCTTCGAATATGTCAATAGGGCATGGGGCGAGTTGTTTGCTCTTCCGCCTGACGGTGTTATTGGCAAGAGCGCCCTGGATCTGTTTCCTGCGTCACAGGCCGAAATGGTCAATGTCGCGGATCGGCGTTCCTTGCGTCTGACCGATGGCATCGAGGTTACCGAAAACTTGCTGCAAACCCCGCATGGCCCTCGTGTCCTGCATACGCAAAAAGTGGCGCTTCGCGACGTCAACGGCGTGCCCAGGGCTCTGGTCGGCATTTCGACCGACATTACCGAACGCGAGCAAATGATGCAGGATCTGGCCGTGGTCAAGGCAAGCGCGGAGGCGGCGAACAGGGCCAAGAGCGCGTTTCTCGCCAGCATGTCGCACGAGATTAGAACGCCGATGAACGCCATCATGGGCATGACGCAACTGGCGCTCAATAGCGATCTCAATCCCGGCCAGCGTCACTATCTGGACGCGGTGTATTCCTCCGCCGAATCGCTGCTTTCGATCCTCAATGACATACTCGATTTGTCGAAGATCGAAGCGGGCAAATTGACCATCGAACATCTTGGTTTTAATTTGGATAAGGAAGTGGAGGCGTTGAAAAGCATGATGGGCGCCACCGCGCATGCGCGTGGATTGAATCTTCAGTTCGACATCGGAGCGCAAGTGCCGCGTAGTCTCAATGGCGACCCTACCCGGATCAGGCAGATATTGACCAATCTCATTGGCAATGCGGTCAAGTTCACCTCGATGGGCCGGGTGATCTTGCGAATCGTGGTGCTTGAGACACAGGAGGAAGCTCGCCGAATACGCCTTCGTTTCGAAGTTTCAGACACCGGTATCGGATTGAACCAAGAGCAGATAGCCGGGTTGTTCGAGCGTTTCTCGCAGGCCGACTCCTCAATTACGCGCCGCTTCGGCGGTACTGGCCTGGGCTTGGCGATAAGCAAGAACTTGGTCGAATTGATGCATGGCGAGATTGGTATAGAAAGCCAAGTCGGCCAAGGCAGTACTTTCCATTTCAGCATTTGGCTGGGATTGGGCGATTCCGGCGTGCTGGAAGAAGCACCGGTCGCGGACGACTTTGGCATGCCCCTAGCCGGACTTCGCGTGCTGGTGGTCGACGATCTGGATTTGAACCGCGAACTTGTCAGGGCAATATTGGAAGGCGCGGATGTGGTGGTCAGCGAGGCAGGCAATGGTCGGGAAGCGCTGACGTTGTTGGAAGGCTCACCGGAGGCTTTCGACGCGGTGTTCATGGATCTTCACATGCCGGTCATGGATGGCATCGATGCAACGCGCCGTATCCGGCAAAACCCCGCGCTGCGCTCGATTCCGATCATCGCCCTGACCGCCGATGCCATGATCGAAGATAAGCAACGTTGTCTGGACGCAGGGATGAACGGCTATGTCAGCAAGCCGTTTCGAACCGTCGATCTGTATGCGTCCTTGGGCGGTATAGGCGGCGCGAGGCCAGGTTCGCCCGGTTAGCCAAAGTGTGGCCGAGGCGAAAGTTTGGCAACGCGCCGGTGCGATCCGTTGCCGCGCGTCCGTTTCGGGACCGTCGTGTCTCGGCTATGATCCGCGCTTCATTCGACGCGATTGCATGCCGCGTAGCGCGTGGTGTAGTCGATCGCGACATTGCACATGTCAATTGCCCTAGGAAACCAACCCATGCCCGGCATCACCATCGCCCTCGATATCGGCGGCACCTTCACCGACCTAGCTGCCTTTGATGAAACCACGGGTCGCGTGCATCAGGCCAAGAGTTCAACCACGCCCAAGGATCTCGCCATCGGCATTCGCGAGACGCTCAAGAAGAGCGGCCTCGATCTGGGCATGGCCGAGAGCTTCGTGCACGGCTCGACCACGGCCATCAACACCGCCATCGAACGCACCGGGGCGCGCACCGCGCTCATTACCACGCGCGGCATGCGCGATGTGTACGAGATCGCGCGCGACAACCGCATGGAGGCCTACAACCTGTTTTTTAAACGCTTCGCGCCCTATACGCCGCGGCATTTGATTTTCGAGGTCGAGGAACGGCTGGATCATCAAGGCGAAGTGGTCAGGGCATTCGATGAGAAGCAGGCCCAGGAAATCGCGAAAAAAATTGCCGCGCAAAACGTCGAGGCGGTGGCGATCTGCTTTTTGCATAGCTACCTTAATCCCGCGCATGAGAAAAAGATGGCGGAGATCATCCGAGCCGAGTTGCCGGGCGTGTATGTGACGATTTCATCGGACGTATTGCGCGAGTACCGCGAATATGAGCGCACCTCAACCACGGTGCTGAACTCTTACGTTGGCCCTCGCGTGTCGAAATATCTTGGTGATCTAGACAACATCCTCGCGGGCGGCGGGTTTAAGGGGCGCCTGTTGATCATGCAATCCAACGGTGGCGTGATGAGCCCGGAGGTGGCGAAAAAACTTCCGGTGGCGATGATGGAGTCAGGACCCGTCGGCGGGGTGATTGCCGCCGCCGAAGTGGGCGCGGCATTGGGCTACAAAAATGTAATTGCCTTCGATATGGGTGGCACCACCGCCAAGACCACGGCGATACGCGATGGTAAGCCGGAGATTGCGCAAGGCTACATCGTCGGTGGCAGAACCACTGGGCATCCAGTCATGTTGCCCGTGGTTGATATTGTCGAAGTGGGCACGGGTGGCGGCTCGATTGCGTGGATCGATTCGGTGGGGGCGTTGCGCGTGGGCCCCAAGTCGGCGGGCGGCGAACCAGGGCCAATCGCCTATGGTTGGGGCGGCACCGAGCCCACCATTACTGATTGTGATGCGCTCTTAGGGCGTATCAATCCCAAGCGTTTTCTCGGCGGTGAAATGCCGCTTGACCTGGAGGGCGCGAGCAAAGGGCTGCAAGACAAGGTTGCTGGCAAGCTTGAACTGGGCATCGTCGAAACCGCATTGGGCGTGTTACGAATTGCGGAGAACGCCATGTCGCTCGCGGTGCGCGAGGTGTCGGTCGAGCGCGGCTACGATCCGCGCGATTTCGTCATGGTGGCCATGGGTGGCGCGGGCCCC
>JBJXEY010000193.1:0-3207 GCA_046153355.1 Burkholderiales bacterium | reverse complement strand
TTCCACTCCCCAAAATGCACAACGCCGTCAGCCTGCACCGCTGACGGCGTTTCTATTCGCATCGCCTCCCGCATCCACCATCAACAAACCTGACCATCACAACATCAAATCAGGTGACCACGCTCAGTAGCGCTGCTTCAGGCGTTTGAGGCCTTTCACCGTATCGGGCCAGGGCTTCAGGCGATGCCACACGCGGTTGAGGTGGTTTTTCTCATCCTCGGTCAAACCCTCTATTTTGAATTTCACCAGCAGGTCTTCGAGGATCATGCGATGCAGCACATCAATCTTGGTCCACGGCAGCTCGCCACGCGTCACCCGGTCCATTGCGGGCCGATACCCATTGCGCCACGCGTCGGCAAACTTCGCCCAGTTCACCTTGAGCCCGCGTGCGTTGCCCCACGCACGGCAGTCCTTGATGATGCTGCCGCGAAAATCGACACAAGTGCCGAACACGTCAAAGATCAATGCACGCACATCGGAAACAGCCATATTCACAAAACACCTTTCTGGCATGGTTGGCAATCGAGTTAGTCTAAACTAACCGCCATGAAACCTTTCCCACATCCCGGACGAAAATTGCAAACGACTGATGCACGCCGCTCCCAATTCCGCCACGTTACATATGGTACATATGGCCTGCCCATACTGCTGGCCATCGCGCATGCCGCCATCGTGCCTTGTGCATGGGCGCAGCAAGCGTGGCCAACCAGCCCGCTGCGCATCGTGGTGCCGTATCCGCCCGGCGCGAGCAACGACGTGCTGGGCCGCCACCTCGCGCAAAAGATAGCGTCGGCGCTCGGCCAGAACATCGTGGTGGAAAACCGTGCCGGCGCGAGCGGCGCCATCGGCGCCGACTTCGTTGCAAAGTCTGCCGCCAATGGCTACACCTTGATGTTCACCTCCAGTTCATTCGCCACCAATGCCGCTGCGGGCATCAAGCTGCCGTTTGACCCGGAGAAGGCTTTCGCGCCCGTGGGCATGTTCGGCATCAGCCCCATCCTGCTGGTGGTACACCCCTCGCTGCCGGTCAAGGACACCCAGGCGCTGATCGCCCTCGCCAGGGCAAAGCCGGGGCAGATCAACTTTGCCAGCTCCGGCGCCGGCAGCATCAACCATTTGTCTGGCGAGGCATTCAAGAACGCCGCGCGCATCGACATCGTGCATGTGCCCTACAAGGGCATGGTGCCCGCGCTGACCGACCTTGTGGCGGGCCAGACGCAACTGGTATTCACCACGTTTTCATCGATGGGGCCGCTGGCGCAATCGGGGCGCGTGCGCCTGATGGCCGTGGCCAGCGCCAGGCGTTCGCCCTTCGCCCCGAACGTGCCCACCGTGGCCGAATCGGGGCTGCCGGGCTTCGAATCCGAAATCTGGTGGGGTTTGTTTGCACCCGCCAACACACCGCGCCCGATTGTCGAACGGCTGAACCGCGAAATGCGCACCGCGCTGCAAACCGCCGACATTCGCGAAAAGCTCGCCCGCGAGGGTGCTGAAACCACCCTCACCACGGCGGACGAGTTCAGCAATCTGCTGCATACCTCCATTGCCAAATGGCGCAAGGTGATGCGCGAAGGCAGTATCAAGCTGGAGTAGCCTTACTGGCAGGGGCTGAGTCTCCTCCCCTTCAAGGGCAAGGGCACACTTGAAGCGGAGCAGAGGAACAAGGTGGGGATGGGGTTCAATGAAGCTACCCAATCCCCATCTCGTCCTTCCCCTTTAAGGCATGGACATCAGCACACCCACCGAATCGCTCCCTCCCTTGCGCGCAAGCGCGCGGGGGAGGGCCGGGGTGGAGGCAGGGTGTAACATGGCGAGCGCATGCGTAACCGGCGTTTGAAATTCCCACCGCCCTCGGCTATAAGGTGAACGAAGTGATGGAAGAGACCTTCCATCGAATGCCAAAAGGACCCCGGGACCATGAGAAACATCGCCGCCTTACTATCCCTGCTTGCCCTTGCCGCGTGCGCCACAACGCAGGAGAGCGAGGGGCCACCGACCGCTTTCCGCCTCACCTCGCCCGGCATGCCGGACAACGCAAGGCTGCCGCCGAAGGCCGCAGGCAACATTGCCAAAAACCCGAACTGCACCGGGCAGAATGTCTCGCCCGCGCTCGCCTGGAGCAACGCGCCGGACAAGACGCGCAGCTACGCCATCATCTGGGACGATCAGGCTGGCCGCACCGGCCTTGGCGTGTCGCACGCGGTGATTTACGGCATCCCGGCGAGCACCAGCGGCTTCGCCGAGGGCGCGCTGGGCGGTGCGCCGACCGGCGCCTTCGTGCCGGGCAAAAACAATGCCGGCATGCACTGGCTCGGGCCGTGCTCACCCAAAGGCAACGCGCCGCAGCACTACGTGATGACGCTCATCGCCACCGACCTCGAACCCAATGCGCTGCCGCCCGGCCTGACCAAGGCTGAGCTGATCAAGGCGCTGGAGGGCAAGGCGCTGCGCGCGGCTAGCCTGACGTTCCGCTTCTGGCAGTAATGGCGTGAAGCTGCAGCGCGCGTAACCCGCAATCTGTAGGGCGTCAGTAAGCGTAGCGCACTGCGCCGAATGTGTCGGACGACGAAGCTCACATGCAGTGCAATGCGCTAAGCATATTGCACCCTACGCGGGCTGGAAGTCGGAGAACGCGCGGCAATACTGGAAGCTGATAGAGCGCGTCATCGGCCCCGAACGGCAGGAGTGGCTAGACCGCGTCCAGGCGGATCAGCGGTCGCACCGGATGGGGATGTGGGACTAGCAGAAAATTGAGCTTGAACTGCAACAGCAACTACTCAGCCACCTTTGATGCAGGTTCCACTCGAATCTCTGGCGGCGGCGTTCCAAACGGAAACAGTTGTCCGTCCAGTTGTTCCATGAAGTCACCGCGACGAATTAGCTCCCGGATATAACGTGACATCTGCTTGTCAGTCAAGTTTAGTTTGTCGCCAATCTCCCGATGGATTCCTTTTGGCCAGGGCTGAGGGGGAAGCAAAGATTTAACCGAATGTAGAAGTTCAGCATCCAAATCAATTGGCACGCCGTCTGGACCTCTTAAGCTGGCATCGATGTCCGCCTTCCATCGTGTTTCGATAAATTCCTTCCAATCACCCATCTGCCAGCTTTGCATTTGCTCCGCTTGGTCGCCAGACAGAGGAATCCTTAGCAGTTTTGACCATGAACCAGAATCACCGCCAATGCTGATGAAATACGGATACAGGTCCT
>JBJXEY010000174.1:0-4588 GCA_046153355.1 Burkholderiales bacterium | reverse complement strand
GGCAGCAAGTACTGAATCCCTATTTCGTGGCGCAACCGATAGCCTGCCCTCCAGGGTAAATATCGCCGCGCACATTGCGCCTGCGCGTTATGCCGTGGAGCGCGAACGCATTTTCCGCCGCGCGTGGTTGACTATCGGCCACACGCAAGAACTACCGCACAAGGGCAGCTACTTCGTCTACGACATTCCCACTTTTAACTATTCGTTGCTGGTAGTGCGTGGGCAGGATGACGTGGTGCGGGTATTCCACAACGTGTGCCGTCATCGTGGCAACAAGCTGGTGCGCGATATGGCTGGTACCCGGCCGGGTTTCAGTTGCAATTTTCACGGCTGGAGCTATACCGCTGAAGGCAAGCTGCGTCTCATCACCGATGAAAAAGAATTTCAGGATTGCGATAAATCGAATCTCGACCTGGTGCCGGTGACTTCCGAGGTTTGGAACACGTTTATCTTCGTTAATTTCGAAGACAAACCGCATTGCACGCTCACCGAATGGCTGGGCGATCTTCATGACAAATACGATGGTTATTTCGAACCCCAGGAAATCGGCGCGGCTTATCAAACCGAGGTGAATACCAACTGGCACTTAGGCATCAACGCTTTCAGCGAGGGTTATCACACGCTCTATCTGCATAAGAGCACGGCGCGCGATTACCAGGGCGGCAAACGCAACCCGGAGCGGCATCGCCCCACCATCGAAGTGTTCGAGCGTCATTACCGCTACTCCGCGCCCGGCAATCCCGACAAGGTATTCGTGCCAGGCGAGAAGGTGGCGGCGAAGCACGGTCGTATGATCATTCCGGCCTTCGATTTCGATTGCACCGGTCTGCCACCGGGTATCAATTCGGCGGGGCATGACTTCTGGGCCTTCGACGTAGTGGGTCTCTATCCCAATTTTGTGATGTTGATGGGCAATTGCTGGCACAACGAAATGAGCTTCTGGCCGATTGATGCTGGCCGCACGTTAGTGATCAATCATGGCTGGACCTACAAGCCGAAGAATCTAGGCGAACGTATCAGCCGCTCCTACTTTCGCGCCCGGGTGCGCGATGTGTTTCGCGAGGATTTGAATACGCTGGAAGCGCAGCAGGTGGCCCTGTCGAGTGGCGCCATCACCGATGTGGTGCTGTCGCGCCAGGAAATGGCTTTGCGAGCGCACTTCGTCGTTACTGATCGCATGATGGCGGAGGCGAAATGAGTACGAATAAAACCACCCTACCAGCGCCGTTCAAGGCGCTAGAACCCTGGGTCGCAGATTGGTCGATAGCGCATGAATCGGGGCGTTTGGCTAAGCGTTTATCTGCGGGCACCACCGAGCTGAACCAATTCGTCACCGCAGTGTTTCCGAGGATGGATGAGATGGTTGCTTTCCTCAACCTAATCCCTGGCAATGACCCTGACGCTTTACGCCCCGAGGAGCGGCGCCTCTATGACATGGCGTTGACGTGCATGGAGGCGGTGATCCCCTCTGACCTTGGATGGGAAACCAATGACATCGAAGACTCCTGGCCGGTGCATCGTTTAAGTTTCCTGCCGCCAAGTATTTTTCCGGAGCCGGAAAACAGGAAGTAAGGTCAGTGCGCTGCTACGAATTGTTCACCAGTTGGCGAGCACCACGACTGCCTGTCATCCTGTTCGGGAAATTTCGGGAGGAACATATCCATGAATAACTTGCAATCATTGATCGCTACAGCGTTCACCTTGTTTTGTTTTGGCAATCAGGCCATGGCGCAATCCTGGCCTGCCAAACCTATTCGGGTATTGATTGAAGTTGCCGCCGGCGGCACCACCGACGTCATCCTGCGCCAGGCGAGCAACGACATGCAGCCGCGTCTCGGCCAACCCCTGATCCTTGAGAACCGCGCCGGTGCCAATGGCATCATTGCCATGGAGGCGTGCGCCAAGGCGCCGCCGGACGGATATACGCTTTGTATGTTCGCCCCCAACGGCGTGGTGTGGAATCCGCATGTGTTCAACAAATTGCCCTACGACCCGGACAAGGATTTTCGCCCGATCACGCGCATGTATTTTCAAATCGAAGCGGTGCTGGCAAAAGGCACGCTTGCCGCCAACAGCATCCAGGAACTGCAGGCGATGGCGGTGGCGAAGCCAGGCAGCTTGAATGCCGGTACGCTTGGCCCCGGGTCGCAACCCGATGTATTCCGTCAATGGCTTGCCGATCACTGGAAAACGCAGATCGTGGGGGTCCCTTACAAGGGAGGGGCGCCGGTCATGACCGCGTTGCTTGCAGGGGAGGTCGATATCGCGCAGATTGGTCTGGGCAATGCTGCTGGGGTGTTGGATGGCGGCAAGATCAAGGTGTTTGCCGTCGGTGGGACCCGGCGCATCAAGCAACTGCCTAATGTGCCCACCATGACCGAATTGGGCATGGGGGACGCGCCTGGCGGTGTATTCTGGGGAATCGGGGCGCCGACTGGCACGCCTGAGGCGATCATCAATCGCATGAACAGTGAAATCCGGCGTTTGTATCTGGATGAGAAATTTGTAGCCCTGCATGAGAGCCGCTTCATGGAGCCGGCCACCACGACGCCGGAGGAATTTGACAGTTACCTAAGGCGGCAGCGCGAGACGGCCGGCGCGCTCGCCAGGCGTTTTAATTTACCTAAACAATGAGGGCGACCACGGAAATGAATATCACTTCGCGCATTGCGCTGGCAGTTGCGGTGTTTGGCATTGCAAGCATCTCGCTTGCCCAGTCGTACCCAACCAAACCAGTACGCGCGTTGGTGCCCTTTGGTGCCGGCGGGCAGAGCGACGTGGTGGCGCGCGTGGTGGCGCAGAAACTGGCGGAGCGCTGGAACCAAGCGGTGGTGGTGGAGAATCGCGTCGGTGCCAATGGCAATCTGGGCACCGAGGCCGCTGCCAAGGCGGCGCCTGATGGCTACACGCTGTTTTTTCCCACGCAGACACTTGCGGTGAATGCGCGCCTTGCGCCCATAACCGGGGTCGACCCGATGAAGGATCTCGCGCCAATCAGCACCACCGGGTTTGTAGAATTGATGCTAGTGGTGAATGCCGATGTACCCGCTAGAAATGTCGCCGAGCTAGTCGCCTATGCCAAGGCGAACCCCGGAAAGCTGAACTACGGCCTGACTTCGGTGGGTACCTCAGGCCACATGGGTATCGAACAATTAAATAGCCTTGCGGGCATTGGCATTCAGTCGGTGCCCTATACCGCGATCGCCAATCTCATCAGCGATCTGGTTGCCGGGCGTATTCAAGTATTTTTTACGCCGCCCGCTTCGGTCATCGCGCATCTGCAATCGTCGCGCTTGCGGGCGCTGGCGGCGACCGGAACGCAGCCACTCGCCTTGATGCCCGAGGTGCCCTTGATTAAACAAAGCTATCCGACGCTTGAGGCCTCGACGTGGTTCGCGGTGCTCGCGCCGGCGCGCACGCCGGGGGACATTCTCGCCAAAGTAAACGCCGATGTGCGCTTTGTGCTGGATCAGGCCGACGTCAAGCAGCGCCTGGGGGCAACCGGCGTGGTGACGACTGCTTCGAGTCCCGAAGAACTTCGCGGTGTAATGGAGCGCGATATCCGGCTGGTGGACGACCTCATGCGCCGCGGCGCGATTAAAGGGCAATAAACTTCAACCGAAGTGGCAGATGTAGTGATACGCCTCGGTTACGCGAATCTCAAACTTTGAGTTGCCCGGCACGCTGAATTTCTCACCCGCTTTAGAGACGACCCAGGCACTGCCGCCATCGAGTTTGTATTCGCAGCTCCCCGCCACGCATTCCATGACTTCGGGCGCGCCGGTGTTGAAGCTAAGCGTTGCCGGAAGGATTACGCCCACCGAAACCTTGCTGCCATCGGCACGAACGACGCTGTGGCTCACGCACTTGCCTTCGTGGAAGACGTTTGCCTTGGTGACAATGCTGGCGTTATGGATGGTTTCCAAACTCATGACAGATCCTATTTCAGTGTGATGCGAGTAAAGGCGCGCTCACGCGCATCGCGTCGAATGCGCGGCAAACGAATGGCGAGTTTTCAGGCCGCCGGCACCGAGGGTTTTGCTTGCGCAAGCGCCGCGTTGACCCGGGGCATGACTTCGGTGGCCATTAACTCCATCGAGCGCTTGGCAAGCTTCGCATCGACCCAATCCATGCTGCCATAGATCAACTCGCCGAAATCGCCGACGCGTTCGTGCATCGCTAGAATTTGGTCAACGACACTATTTACCGAGCCGTGCATGACCAAGTTATCCATCACCCAGTCGTGGGTGATTTCGGAATCGGGCTGCTCGCGATGCGACTTGAAAATCGCCTGCCGTCCCGCGCGGGTCATCTTCGCCTGCATTTGGTTGTAATAAAAGCGGTAAGGGCTTTTGGTATCGTAACGGCCGTACGCAGCGGCAGTCTTATCATCGTCCGCCACGAAAATGGTGCGTGCCACGCGCCAATCGGAAACATCCGCCGTTTGTCCGGCTTTGGCTTTGCCCTCGGAATAATTCGCCCAGTGCGAGGGTAGCCACTTGTCCAACAGGAAGTTCGCCGACAAGGGATGAAAATCGCGCTGTCCCATCGCGATCACACCTTTAGAAAACGGCGCCACCACGGTGCC
>JBJXEY010000173.1:0-12532 GCA_046153355.1 Burkholderiales bacterium | reverse complement strand
TCCATTAATTCGCGAAAATTATTCACGCCCAGATCACTGCGCACCGACACCGCGCTCACCGAGGCCACGGCGGTGGCGATGGGCGTGAGGTCAGTGAGAAGATTCAAAGCGCCCGGCATGCCTTGCTTCATCGACAAATCGGACCCCACGGAGAACAACAGGGTGTAACCATCGGGCGCGGCTTTAGAGACATACGTTGCGCCAATGCGCCCACCCGCTCCGGCGCGATTGTCGATAACGATGGATTGCCCCAACGACGCAGAAAGACGTTGCTGCATGAGCCGCGCGGTGAGATCCACCGCGCCGCCGGGCGGAAATGGCGTCACCAGATTCACCGGTTTCACCGGATAACTTTGCGCGCACGCGACACCGGATATCGCCCAAACTACCGACGCAAAAATAATTTTCGACCGCATACTGTCCTCTCTTCGTCACCATGCATGTTCGTGTAGTCTAACCGCCGTTTTGCATCGTTGTGCAGGGAAAATAGGAGGAAATGCCATGCGTCTTGTAGCCGCCTTCGAATGGTTTGCATTGGATTGGCTCCCCATAAAACGGCGTTCGATCAAATGGCTCTCCGCAAAATGCTTTTCCCTGATGCGTGCCACCTCCTTATGCTCGCCGCGCTCGCGCCGCAGGTAGCAACCGCGCAAGACTATCCAATCAAACCCATACGTATCGTGGTGCCCAATCCTCCCGGCGGCGTGGATCTCTCCATTCGTCTGCTCGCGCCCAAAATGCAGGAGGATTTGGGCCAGACCGTGTTTATTGAGAACCGCGCCGGCGCCAATGGCAATATCGGCGCTGAGCATATTGCGCGTTCGGCACCCGATGGTTACAGCCTGCTCTACACCACCGCAAGCACCCTGGTCACCGGCCCCTTGCTCGTCAAGGCCACGCCCTTCGACCCTACCCGCGATTTCACGCCAATCGGCACGGTCATGGCCACGGTCAGCGTATTGACGGTACATCCTTCACTGCCCGTTCAGACGGTGAAAGATCTCATCGACCATGCACGAAAATTCCCCGGCAAACTCACCTATGCGCACAGCGGCGCGGGGTCCCTACAACATCTGGATGGCGAAATGATGAAGATTGCCTTTGGCAACACCGACATTCTGGCGGTGCCCTTCAAGGGCTTCGCGCAGATCATGCCGGAGCTACTCACCGGGCGCGTCGATATCGGCGTGGCGCCGTTATTTCTGATTAAACCGCAGGCTGCCTCGGGAAAACTGCGCATATTGGCGGTCTACAGCCAAGCCAAGCGCTACCCCGGATTGCCCAATACGCCGACGGTCGCCGAGACCGTGCCCGCGTTTGATCGCCTACCCAGTTGGTTTGCCCTGGTCGGGCCGGCGGGCATGGCACGGCCGGTGGTGATGCGAATTCATGGCGCGGTGCAAAAGGCACTCTCACACCCCGAGATACGCGCCAAGTTCGATGACGAAGGTTCGGTGGCGTTACCCAGCACGCCCGAAGAACTGGGCGCAATGTTGCGCAACGACCGCGACCGCACTGCGCAGGTTTTCAAGGCGTTGAAGATTGAGGCCGAATAGACGAGATTCTTTGACCATCGCAAATTCGGCGTATTGCCGACTCAATCTTTTCAATATCGACGTATTGCCGTCCACAATTATTTTTAAGATCTAAAGCCAAGGAGTAGTGGAATGTTTTCAAACGATCCAAACAACGGGCCAGCCCGCTCGAAATGCAAATTCTTCAGTCACCTAGTCCTGGGCATCGCGGCCCTCAGCACCGCCGTTGTCGCAGGGGCGCAGGCCTACCCCAGCAAACCCATCCGCGTCATCATGAGCGTGCAAGGCGGCGCGGAAGTCACGGTACGCATCATGTCGAATAAAGTTTCCGAGGCGCTCGGGCAACCCATGGTGATCGAGATGATGCCCGCGGCCGGCGGCTCGCTTGCCGCGGAAACCGTGAAAAACGCCGCGCCCGATGGCTACACCATCATGTACACCGGCGCGAGCGCGCTTATCATTCGCAAGTTCGTCGCCAAGAACACGCGCTACGACGCCTTAAAGGATTTCTCGCCCATCATTCGTTTGAATGAAACCGTGCTACACATGATGGTCAATCCAGCGGTTGGCATCAACAACGTGCAGGACCTGGTGGATTACGCGAAAAAATATCCCGGCAAACTTTCCTATGGCACCTCGGGCATAGGGACCTCGCATCACCTCTCAGCGGAGCTAATACGCCTGGTGGCCGGCATCGATTGGGTGCACGTGCCATACAAAGGCGCGCCGCCGGTAGTCACCGACCTCATCGCCGGTCGCATACAAGTGGGCTTTGGCACCATCTCCACCATCGCGCCGATTTTGAGCAGTGGCAAGATCCGCATGATTGCCATCAACAATGGCCAGCGCTACCCGCGTTACCCGGATGTCCCCACCATCACCGAACAACTGCCGGGCTACATCCCACCACCGGTTTGGACCGGCTACTACGGCCCCGCCGGCCTGCCGCGACCTATCGTGCAACGCCTGTACGATGAATACTTGAAGGCCGCAACCTCCGCCGAAGCGCGCAGCAAAGCCGATGAATTGGGTTACTTTCAGGGCACGGGTACGCCCGAGGAGTTGATGGAGAGCGTGAGGACGGGTCTGGCTATCGTGGAGAAAATTGCCAAGGGTGCGGGGATTCAGCCGGAGTAGTTCGTGGCGCTGTTTGATCATTCAATCATAGGTAAACAAGGAGTTTTTTCATGTCTATTGCAACATTGAGAACTACTGCGATTACCACCTCTTTGGCCGCGATCGTGGCTGGCATGGCGCAAGCACAATCCTATCCGGCTAAACCAGTACGCATGTTCGTCGCCTCCACCCCCGGTGGTTATGTTGATCGCACCTCGCGCCTGGTGGCAGACAAACTTTCGCAGCGCATGGGTCAGCCGTTCGTTTTGGAGAATCGTGCCGGCGCCGGTGGCAATATCGCCGGCAAAGCCACTGCGGAATCAGTGCCCGATGGCTACACGCTCTTGGGCACTGCCGCGCAAATCGCGGTAAATGCCACGCTCTATAAGGACCCAGGATTTAGTCTCGTCAATGACTTGGTGCCGGTGGGTATCGCCGGCGGCACGCCGGGCGTGTTCGCGGTGCATCCTTCCAATCCTGCGAAGAATCTGCGCGAACTGATTCAGAACGCGAAGGGCAAGCGCATCACGCATGGCTCAGGGATCGGCACTTCATCGCATGTCGCAGCCGACTATCTATTTCGTATTTTGGCGAAACTGGATGCGGAACACGTGCCGTTTAAAGGCGGCGCGCCAGCCCTGGCGGCGGTGCTGGGCAATCAAGTCGAGGTATTGAATAGCTCCATGGGCAGCGTACTGCCGCATGCGCGCTCGGGCAAGTTACGGCCGCTGGGTATCGCCGGGCCCAAGCGCGATGCGGCGTTGCCTGATGTGATGACAGTTGCGGAACAAGGGTTTCCTGGTTTCGCGGAAATTTCCTGGATCGCTTTTTTCGGGCCGTCGAAACTGCCCTCTGCCCTAGTCAATCGCTTGAATGGCGAGATCAATCAGGTGTTGGTGTTGCCCGATATCAATAAAGCTTTGGTTGAGCTAGGCATGGATGTTACGCCGCTGCCGCCACCTACAATCGCAGAATACGTGAAGAGCGAAATGGCGTTGTGGACCAGAATCAACAAGGAAACCGGCGTAACCGTAGATTGAAATATTTCATTATTAGATTGAAATAATCAGATAAGCGGCGGCGGCTGGACGTTCTTCTAATAAATTGTTACAAATTTCAATCAGGAAACGCCGGCATCACCTGCGTACCGAAGAGTTCCAAAGTACGCATCGCCTCGGCCTCGGTCGGGCCGCCCATGTTGATATGCATGGAAGGCTCGATCTCACCGAACCGCTCCACGCTGGCCTTCACTTGAGCAATCACCTCCGCGGGTGAGCCAACAAAAGCACCACCCTTTTCGATCACATCATCGGGACTCGTGGAGACAATGCCCTGCACCATTTTTTCGTAGCCAACATAGTTCGGCGAAGTAGTATCGCGCCAAGTACTCGCGGCCTCGGCAAAAGTTTCGATATAGCGGCCCATGATGCGCCGGAAGGTGCGGCGCGCCTCGTCGTTGGTTTCGGCCACGCAGGTAAAAATGGAAACTTGCACCTTCTCCGCACCCGGCGGGTGACCCGATTCGCGCCACACGCGACGATAGGTTTTCATCAACTCCTGCAATACGCCTGGCTTGCCGGCGTAGGGGACGATCATCACGTTAAAGCCGTTCTTCGCCGCATAGACAAAGGATTCTTCGCTTGAAATCGCTGCGATCCAAACCGGCGGATGGGGTTTTTGATACGTGCGCGGCATCAGGTGTACATCATTAAATTTCCAGAAACGCCCCTCGTGGGTGACGCGGTCCTCGGTCCACAGACGACGGATCACACCGATCGACTCTTCCATGCGCGCACGGCTCTCCTCCATGGAGATGCCATACACCTCGAACTCCTTGGGCAAAAACGCGCGGCCAAAGCCTGCTTCGAGTCGCCCGTGGGAGAGTTGATCAAGCATGGCCAGTTCCGCGCCCAAATGCACCGGATGATGAAATGAGGGGATCACCGCACCGGTTATCAACCGAATGCGTTTAGTACGTTGCGCGACGGCGGAGAGAAACACCACAGGATTAGGCGAGCGGCCACCATAGTCGTAAAACGAATGCTCCACCGTTTTGATGGTGTTGTACCCCAGTGCGTCGGCGCGCTCAGCCAGCCGCAGGCTTTGATCGTAAAAATCGGAAGTGCTGATGTCGCTTTCGCGAAACGCTGGAAAAAAGTTAATGCCGAATTTCACCGTGGTTCTCCGTTATTAATCGGGGACGTACCACGGTTTCCTTCCCAGAAAGCGTGGTACGTCCCCTAATAAATCTGCGCGGCGACGTGCGCCGCCTAAGGTATATTCGCCAGAAGGAGGAGCATAACGCAATGCAAACGATCAAGACGGTAGGCATCCTGGGCCTGGGAAAAATGGGCGGGCCGATGGCGAAACATCTGGTCGCCAAAGGTTTCAACGTCGTGGGTTACGACCCGGTACCGGCGGCTGGTGACAGAGCCAAGGCCGATGGTGTGCGCGTGTTCACCACCGCGCGCGAGGTCGCCGCGGCGTGCGACTTGGTCATCGTGGTGGTGGGTTTCGACAATCAAATCGAGACTGTGGTGTATGGCAAGGACGGCATCGTCGAGGGCGCCAAGCCAGGGCTCATCGTGGCAGTCGGCTCAACTGCGGCACCGCAATACACCAAGATGCTCGCAACGCGATTGGCAGAGAAACAAATTACGCTGCTTGATATCCCCTTGACCCGCGGCGAGCAGGCGGCAGTGAATGGGAAGTTATTGATCCTGGGCGCCGGTGACGAGGGCGCGTTCGAGGCCTGCAAGCCGGCATTCTCCGCGTTTGCCTCCGATATCTTTCACCTTGGGCCTGCCGGTTGCGGGCAGGTGGGCAAGATGGTGAATAACCTCATCCTATGGGCTTGCGTGTCGGCCAACGACGAAGGCCTGCACCTGGGCAAGGCGCTGGGCGTGGACCCGGAAAAAATGCGCGCGGCGTTGCATTACTCCAGCGCGCAGAACTGGGCCATGGATTGGCGCGCCGAGGATAGCGGCATGCCTTGGGCGGAAAAAGATATGAACATTTTGCTGCGTGAGGCTGACATGGTTCGCCTCTCCATGCCCCTGGCCGGCACCACCAAGGAAGTAATCAAAGGCCTGAAGATCCGCATGGGGCTTGGGCTTCCCGAGGGTTTCGAATAGTAAGATTAATAAGTAAAACCATGATTGACACCCTCGCATGATTGAAACCATAGACCTGCCGCGCTGCACTGGCTGCGGCATCTGCGACATTGTTTGTCCGGCAGATGTGATCCATATGATCGAAACACCCGTGGAATCCGAAATCCCCGGCCTCAGAGAAACCAAGCTATTACCAGTAATCAAATTTCGCGAGCATTGCATTACCTGCTTTAACTGCGAAATTTTTTGCCCGGAGAAAATAATCGATGTGCATCCGGTGGTGAAAAGCCACCCACGGGCGTGGTAGCGATGTCAAATTTCAATGGCACTTTGATCGACACCGATGTGCTGGTAATCGGCGCGGGCGCGGGCGGCTTGTTCGCCGCACTTTCGGCCAAACGCAACGGGCCACCGGGCACCCGTGTGACGCTGCTTGATGCCTGGCAAGCCGGGCGCTGCGGCCACACTGCCTTCTCCAATGCCTGGACGGTGGTGGTCACGCCCGACGATGACCTGGATCTCATCACCCGCGAAATCATCGCCGGCAACGACATGGTGTGCGATCAGACTTTGGTGAAGAATACCCTTGCCGCCTCTTACGATCGCTTGAAGGATATGGAAGCCTTTGAGATGAAGTTCGCAAAGGATGACAAAGGCCACTATATCCGCCGCCCAACACGCGGCCTGGATGCGACGCGGGTGTTATATCCCGAAGGTGGCGGTCTGGAATTTTCCTGGCGCATGCGCCTTGGATTGGAAAAAGTGGGCGTGCAAATTCTCGATCGCATTTTTGTCACCGGACTGATGCGCGGCAAGAACGGCGATGGCGTGATCGGTGCGGTAGGTATCAATAGCCGTAGTGGCGACTTTCATGTCTTGAAAGCGCGCACCACCATCATTTGCACCAATGCCATCACCTTTCGCTCAGGCTTCGTGCGCGACCTCACCGGTACTGGCACCTTGCTTGCCTACAAAGCCGGCGCCACGCTTAGAAATATGGAGTTCTCCTACACCCGCCCTAGCACGCCGCGTTTTTATTTCGAAGGCATTGCCTTTGCCATTCAGGAAGGCGCGCGCTTTAAAAATGCCAAGGGCGAACGCTTCATGCCCACCTACGAGCCGCAATGGGGCGATGAATCCGATGTGCCGCGCATCGCGCGCGCCATGGCGATCGAGCGGCAAAAAGGCAACGACCCACTGTATCTGGATATGTCGGGGGTGCCCGAGGAAAAACGCGAGTACTTCATCCAAAGCAAGGTGAAGTGGATGGAGTATTTTTATCGCAAGCTCGGTAAAGAAACGCGCACCGATATGTTTGGCTCGGCGCCCTACTACGCTTTGAACCAGATGACCAAGGGCGGCGTGGCCACCGGCGCGGACTGCCGATCAAGCGTTCCCGGCCTTCTGGTTGGCGGTCTTGCGCAGGCTGGCGCCTGCAATCACTTCGCCGGGTTTCATATCGGCATGTGCATTGGCACCGGTTGGGCCGCGGGTAAGAGCGCCATCGAAGACTTGCAAAAATTGGCGGCACCAAAGTTGGATATCGCGGAGGTCCATGCGCTGCATGAGGAAACCTATCGCGAGCGTGACGATGCCGCCAAGGCTACCAGCGACAATGCATTAAAGAGCCTGCAACAACTGATGTTCGCCTACGACGTTTCGGTGTGGAAAAGTGGCGAGCGCCTCGCTAAAGCGCAGGCGCGGTTGGAGGAGGTCAAAGCCGAATTCGCCGCTTGTTCAGCCCCCCATACGCACGAACTGGTGCGCATGAAAGAAACCGAGGCCATGCTGCTCGCGGCCGATTTGATTCTCAAAGCGTCGGTGCTGCGTACCGAATCACGCATGAGTCACTTTCGCGAGGATCACGACGCGCGCGACGATAAAAATTGGCTGCAGTGGATCGACATTAAGGACGATAAGGGTGCGCCACGTTTTGACAAAACGCCTATCCCCACGCCCATCCTTGCCGCCGGCGAACCGGCGAACAAAAACGTGCAGCGTGTGGTGCGCGGTGCGGCGTAAATGCGTTTAGGTCGGCGCGACGCCAGACCAATCGCAATTTTTTCAAGGAGAACGGGATGTTCAATGCCGACAAGTTATCCCGAATAGGCGTGAGTAAGCTGCTCGCGGCTTTGCTGGGCATTGGCACTCTCGCGGTCAGCGCGCAACAGCCCTATCCGCAGCGCCCGGTCCGCATGGTGGTGCCTTTCGCCGCGGGCGGCACCACCGATACCATCGGCCGCTTCATCGCCAAGGATCTGGGCGAACGCCTTGGTCAATCGGTAGTGGTGGAGAATCGCGGCGGCGGTGGCGGCGTGGTGGGCACCGAAGTCGCGGCGCGCTCGCAGCCCGACGGCTACAACATTTTGCTTGCCTCGGCGGAGAGCTTTGGCATGACCGACGGCATTTTGAAGCGCCTCAACTACAACCCGGAGAAGGATCTGCTCCCGGTGACCATGATTTCGCGCGCGCCCAATACCTTCACGGTGCATCCGTCGGTGAAGGCCAATTCCTTGAAAGAACTGATCGACTTCGCGCGTGCCAATCCAGGGAAGCTGCGCTATGGCACGCCAGGTATCGGCTCCAATCCGCATCTCATCGGCGAGCTATTCAAATCGCGCTTCAAGGCCGATATCACCCATGTACCCTACAAGGGAGGCGGCAATGGCATTGTCGATGCGGTGTCGGGCGAGATCGAGGTCATCCTCACCGGTATCAACACCGCCGCGCCGCGCGTCAAGGCCGGCCAGTTACGTACTCTGGCCATTACCGGCAGTTCGCGCTCGCCCTTGCTGCCTGGTGTGCCCACCATGGCCGAAGCCGGCGCGGAGGATTTTGTACTCGGCGCTTTATTCGGTATTTATGTTCCGGCGGGAACGCCCGCAGTGCCCATTGGCCGCCTGCAAAAGGAACTCGCGGCGGTCGCCGGCGTGGCGGATTTTCGCAATCGCCTGATCGAGGTAGGCCAAGAACCCGCGGAGACCTTGCAGGGAGAGGCCTTCGGTAAATACATGCTTGCCGAAGCGCGCCGCTGGCGCGATCTGGCGCGCGCGGCAGGCGTCAAAGACGAATAAGCGCCGGACCCTTAAGAGAATTGCCCCACACGGCGATTTTCCCCATGCCGTCGTTACGCCGGACAAACGCCTATTTCTGCCGCGCCTTGCGCGCAGCGTATTTGGCATCGCGCAATTCCTTGCGATTTTTAGTGCGCGCGGCTTCGGCGGCCAAAAACGCCGCGCGTTCGGCTTCCTTACGAGCTTTTTCTTCGGCGGCGGCTTGCGCAATTCTGGCCTGCTCGGCCTTGCGTTCGGCCTCTCTTTTTTCCGCCAAAATGCGGTTGGCGGCTTTACGTTCGGCGAGGCGAATTTCGCGCGCTTTTTCCGCTTCTATGCGCGCGGCAAGGCGCTCTGCGTGCTGCACGCTGTTAGCCTCCGCCAAGGCCTTTAATTTTTCCAACTGAGCCTGCTTCGCCTTCGCCGCCGTTTGTTGACGCTCTGCGAAACTGGGTTCTTTTATTGGCATATTTCCGTTCTTTCGTTAAATGCTTTCGCAAGGGGAGATATTACCTCTTAAGGCCATTTGCGGTCACCAAACGGTACTCGGACCCATAACGATCTTGGCTTCGGAATGGTCGAGCAAAGCCTAGTCGAGAAAAGCCAGGTCGAGAAAAACTAGGTCGAGAAAAGCCAATCGGAGCGTCAATCGCTATTTCCAAACCTCGCCGGCGACTTCGACGATCAGCGCAAGTTTTCGCCACTGCTCATCTTCAGTCAAAGAATTACCATGCACGCTGCTGGCGAATCCGCATTGACCGCTAAGGGATAGATTTTCCAAGGGCACAAATTTAGCCGCCTCGTCGATGCGGCGTTTGATGTCGTCTTTCTTCTCCAACAGCGGGGTTTTGGTGGAAACCAGGCCCAATACCACCCTCTTTCCCTTGGGCACAAATCGCAATGGCTCGAACCCACCCGCTCGATCGGTGTCGTATTCGAGAAAATAAGCATCCACCTTGGTGCGGTTAAACACTACCTCGGCCACCGGCTCGTAGCCGCCCTCGGCCATCCAGGTGCTTTTCCAATTGCCGCGGCAGGTGTGCATGGCAATAGTCATTCCCGCGGGGCGATCGGCGATAGCAAGGTTCAAGGCATCGGCAAGCAGCCCAAGCATGGCGTCGGGGTTGTCGCCGCGCTTACGCACCGATTCGCGGAAACGCTCATCGCACAGAAACGCATGGCTGGTATCGTCGATTTGCAGGTAGTTGCAGCCGGCGGCATGCAATTGGCGAATCTCCTGCGCATAAGCGCGGCCGACATCGATCCACAGTTGATCCAGATCCGGGTAAGCCTCTTTGCTGATGGCGGCGCGTCCGCCGCGGTAATACAACATCGCGGGCGCGGGCAGACAGTTTTTCGCCGTGACCTTGGCCACCGAATGAAGAAACTTAAAATCCTCGACCATGATGGGTTGCGCGTGATGCACCTTGCCCACCACACGCGAGGTGAGGCGCACATCGGTCGAACCAACAAAGGGTAAGGCACTGGGATCTTCCCGCACCTCAACGCCACCCACTTTGCCCATGAAATCGTGATTCCACCAAGTGCGGCGAAACTCCCCATCGGTCACCACTTGAAGACCTATGCCTTCTTGTTTGGCCACGACATCGCGAATGCATTCATCTTCCACCGCGCGCAATCCCGCCGCGTCGAGCGTTCCACTCGCGCGGCGCTCGCGTGCGTCGGTGAGGCGCGCCGGTCGCAACAGGCTGCCGACCACCTCGGCGCGTTTGGGGCCTGGCGTCATTTGAGCGTTTGCGATGGGCGTAGGGGTATTCATTGTCACTGCTCCTCCATTAGAATCCGGCTTCCCTCGGTGGGATCAGTGGGATTTCCGTGGGAATCTTGGGGCTGGCCGGGGAATTGAAACGAAATACAGAAATACCAGAAAAGAAACGCGCGAAATCAAACTATGAAAAAAATTGAACTCACATTGGCGGTGAGCGACGCCGATCATACCCGCGACGTGGTGACCGGCAAGGTGCCTATCGAGGGCGTGGAGCTTACCGCATTGGATCTCACCCCCGAGGAGATTTTTTATCGTTTTACGATGTATCGCGAGTGGGATATCTCCGAAATGTCGATGGGAAAAATCGTTTCCCTACGCTCGCAAAACGATACCAGCATCACCGCCATCCCGGTGTTTGTCTCGCGCGTGTTTCGCCACTCAATGATTTACGTGCGCGATGATGGAAAGATAAAACGCGCCGAACAACTCAAAGGCAAACGCATCGGCATTCCCGAATGGGCGCAGACCGCGGGGATCTATTGCCGCGGGTTGCTTACGCACACGGCCAGCGTGCCGCTCAATTCAGTGCAATGGGTGCAGGCGGGCGTCAATGAGCCGGGGCGCGTGGAGAAAGTAAAACTCAAACTTCCTAAAGGCATGAAGTACGAAATCGATCGCGAGCACACGCTCTCCGAACTATTGTTCGCCGGAAAGATCGACGCGATTCTTTCGGCGCGACAACCCAATTCTTTCGGCCAAGGAGTGGTGCGCCTTTTTCCCGACTACCAGAAGGCGGAAGAGAGTTATTACAAAGAAACCGGCATCTACCCGATCATGCATGTGATTTCGATGAAAACCGAGTTATTGAAGAAATATCCCTGGGTAGCGATGAATGTGTATAGCGCTTTCGAAAAAGCCAAACACCTGTCCTACGAGCGCATGGGCGAGATTGGTGTATCGCGCGTGCCGCTGCCGTGGATGACAAATTATGGTGATCGTATGCGCTCGATCTTTGGCGACGATTACCTGCCCTATGGCATCGAACCCAATCGCGTCACGCTGCAGGCCTTCGTTGATTACGCCTACGAGCAGGGCGTCTGCCATCGGCGCGTCGCGGTGGAGGAACTGTTCGCCGAATCGACGCTAACCACGCACAAGGTGTAGCAGCATGGATCGCATCACCGATAGAAAGGACTACCCAGCATGAGCGAAACCGCTGCCTCTCCGCCTGAGTTCGATGCACGCGGCTTTCGCAATGCCCTGGGGCGCTTTCCCACCGGCGTCGCCATCGTCACCGCGCGCGATGCCCAAGGCGGCCTGCATGGGCTCACGGTCAATTCGTTTACCTCGGCCTCGCTCGAACCGCCCTTGATTCTCTGGTCGTTGCGCAATGCCTCAAGCATGATGCCGGTGTTTCTCGATGTGGAGAATTTCGCCGTCAACCTGCTCGCCGAGGAACATCTGGAAGATGGGCGCTCGTTCGCGAAATCGGGCCCGCGAAATTTCGATTCGGCCAGATGGATACTTAGCAACGAACATGGGCCAACGTTAGTTGGCGCGGTTGCCACTTTCAATTGCCGCACGGCCAGTCGCGTGCCCGCCGGCGACCACATGGTGTTTTTGGGCGAAGTGTTGACCTTCTCCTATTCGACCATCAGCCCGCTTTTGTTTCATGCCGGAAAGTTTTTCGAATCCGACGAATTGCTGGGCGTGCGCGATAGCAACCCAAGCGCGTAGTACAAAAAGGGGCCAGGCTCGATTGGCACTTACTTTACCTTTTTTGGGTGTCAAAATCTGCGGACCTTGGATCGAGCAGCCTGGCGATGTTCGGTGAGCAAAGGATAACGGATTGATCGTCGCTTGATGGTCCCAGGCGTTCCAGATCTGCACGGCATGCTTGAAGCTCAGTTGGCGTGGCAAACACTGTGCCACGAGGGCGGCCTGCGCCATCATCAGACGAATCAGATTATAGGCAAGTAGGTAGAC
>JBJXEY010000172.1:0-12190 GCA_046153355.1 Burkholderiales bacterium | reverse complement strand
AGGAAACTGAAAGAATCGAGAATCGTCCTGGCGCCTAAGGCGGGGGGGATCAGCCGCTTGCTTCAGGTAGAGGAAGCCGCAACTGCCAGAGCTTCGATTAAGACACCCAAAAATCGAGATTAAATCGATAAAACATGAGAAATGTCGATTAATAGGGATGCTTAACCGATCAAAAAATGTCCATCAGGCGGGCGTGCGATTGGACTACAACGGCATCGCCTTTTTCTCCGCCAACGCCATCCAGCCGCGCACGATGCGATACACCACCCACACGCCGGTCACTATCCAGATGCCCAATGCAAGCGGAATTCCAATCAGCGTGATGAACGGCACTGCGCCTGCCAAGAGCCACGCCAGCGCGAACCAGAATGTGCGGATCTGCCAGCGGAAGTGCGATTCGAGCCACATGCCACGCACCTGCGGGCGCTTCACGTAGTTCAGGATCACCGCGATGATCGACGGTCAGCCCGAGAGAAAGGCGGTCACGATCAGCGCTGAACTGAGGAGGCCGGTGAGCGCGCTGAATCCGTGCAACGCGTAGATCACGTGGGTCAGCGTGATCATGCCTTCGCGTGGAACGACGGGATTGCTGGTGGAGGTATGCGGTTCTATGGTCGCCATTTGTTCCTCGCGATCAGATCTGCTCTTCCTGCCTGCTGCGTAATTCTTCGAAGGCTTCCTTGCGCGCAAGTTCAAGCTCGCGCAGCACCGCCCCCGAGTCACCCGGACGTGTGTCCGCGGCAACGCGTCCGCTTAGTTTGACACCGGGCACCAGCAGCCCAGCCTCGTACAGCGCCCAGATCTCTTTGCCGTATTGGCTATTCGCGAGTTGCGGCGCGAACCGGCCAAAGTAGGTGGCCAGGTTGGAAACGTCACGCTCCAGCATGACTGCGGCGCTGCTGCTGCTCGCGGCATCCACCGCCTGCGGTAGATCGATGATCACCGGCCCGTCGGCGGCGACCAGGATGTTGTATTCCGAGAGATCGCCGTGGATCATGCCGGCGCGCAGCATCAGCATCACCTGTTCGAGCAACATGTCGTGATACTCGAGCGCCAGGGCTTGGGTCAGTTCTACGTCGTTTAGGCGCGGCGCGGCGTTACCCTGTGCGTCGGTCACCAGTTCCATCAGCAGCACACCCTCAATGCAGATATGCGGCTTGGGCACGCGCACACCGGCCGCGGCCAGGCGATACAAGGCATCGACTTCGGCGTTCTGCCAAGCCTCTTCATCCATCTTGCGGCCGTAACGTGTGCCCTTGCCGCGAGCACGGGCGTCGCGACTGTTCTTGGTTTTGCGGCCTTCCTGGTAGGCGCTGCTCTGGCGAAAATTGCGCTTCTCGGCCTCTTTGTACACCTTGGCGCAACGGATTTCCTCGCCGCAACGCACCACGAACACCGAGGCCTCTTTGCCGCTCATCAACTGCCGCACCACATCGTCAACCAGGCCTTCTTCGACCAGCGGTTGGATTCGTTTCGGGATTTTCATGGGGTGCAGTGTATCAAGTACGGTGGATGGGGCCCGCTGGGAGCCCTTAATCTTCACTAAACTGGAAATTGAGGCATTGAACTGGGGGCATGGCGCCTAGGTTTGAAAAAACGTGCGGAGTTTCACCGTGTGCGCATCGCAAAAGCCAACAGCGCGATGCACACCGCAAGCAAAACCATGGAAGAGAGCGCCAACGACCAGTGAATGCCGATTAGCCCGCCCAGCACACCGATGGTGATGCCGCTAAACGCGCGCAGCCCATTGGCGGAAAGGTTATATAAGCCAATTAGCCGGCCGCGCAATTCAGGCGGCGCATGCACCTGCACCAGCGTTTGCGCCATGGCGCCATAGGCCAGATTCAAAAATCCTGCGATCAGCATCAGCGCAAGCGACAGTAAGTAATTGGTGGAGACCGCGAAACCCGCCATCACCAGGCACCACAGTATGGCCAGCACTATTGCTGAGCGCGGATTCGCCGGTAGCAGCCCGCGGCTCTCGAGAATCAGGCTACCGATGATCGCGCCTGCCGCGCCCGCAGCCAGCAGCATGTTGTAGCGCATGTCGGCATCGCCCGCGCCCAGGTCATGCGCGAACTCGGGCATCTGCGGCTGAATGCCGCTGCCGACGAAAAACGAGGTCGCGCCGGCCAGTAGGATCATGCTAAAAACCGTTTTACTATGTGGGTAATTCTTCAATTGCGACAGCGTTTCCCTCATCCCCACGGCGCGGGCTGGCTGTGCCTCGCGGCGCGGCGGGGTGTAGGGGGCTTTCCATAGCCAGAAGAGCAACGGCACATACACCAGTGCGTTGACTAAGAGTCCAATGGCCGGACTCAACACCAGCATCAATCCACCGCCCACCGCAGGGCCAAACAACAGGCCCAAGGTACGGCTGGTGGAATTAAGGCGTATTGCACTTTGCAGGTGTTCATGTTCGACCAGATGGTGGATTAGTAGCTGACTACCAGGCCCCCATAGCACACCGGCCATGCCGTGGATCATCAATAACACCGCCGCATGCCACAGTTCCAAGGTGTCGGTTAAGAGCAGCAATCCCCACGCAAGCGAGACACCCATGAACATCAACATGGCGATTTGCATAATGCGCCGCGGGTCGAAACGATCCGCAAGTGCGCCGAAATACACGGAGAAAAACAGAAACGGTAGCCAGTGGCTGAGAATCGCGAACCCGCCCAGCGCCGGGGATTGAAAGCGTTCGTACAACACCCAATAGCTAATCACATGTTCGATGTTGTCGCCCATCATCGCCAGCGCGCTAGCAATCAAGTAGATACGGAATTCGCGTTGGTGCAGCGCGGCGAAACGCACCGGTTTGCCAGTATTCGGGAGTGGGGCGGCCGAGGAATTATTTGTCAAATGTGTTCCAGTTGTTGAGCGGCGCTATCGAGTACCGCGGCGAATGCGTGCGCTTGTTGTTCAGTGAGAGGTTGGCGCGACAGGCGCATGCGCATTGCGAGTTTGAGATTTTCAATGGCGCGCACCACCTGAGGCGGGCGGCCGGCGCGCGCGCCGGCGCCCCCGTGGTTACCACCACCAGTGCCGCCATTCATGCGGGCCATCATCTCGTCGGTGGTGTCGCGGTTGGCGGTGAGAAACTCCCGGCCTCCCGCCGTAATGCTGTAGCGTTTGCGGCTGCCGCCCTCGGCGGTGTCAACGCTCACGTATCCCAGCTCCTCCAATAACGTGAGTGTGGGATAGACGATACCGGGGCTGGGGGCATAGCTGCCGCCCAGGCGTTCCTCGATGGCCTTGATCAGTTCGTAGCCATGGCTGGGCTTGTTAGCGATGAGTTGCAGCAGTACGAAACGCAGCCCGCCGTGACGGAAAACCCGGCCGCTGCCGCGCATCGGGCGCACGTCATGCAAGTCACCGCGGTGTTCGCTTCTCACTGTGTTTCCACCCTTAAGGCTGCCGCCAAGTTCGTCTCTTTGCTTGCGTTACGATATCTGTCTGACACCTCGAATGGGTGCATTCGTGATGTAGCTACCAATGCAATAAAGATATATCTAAATTATATCTAAGTCAAGCGGCACACATGGACGAGTTGTTTCGCAATATTGACGAATTACCCTAATAACGGTACCTTTTAGGTACCAGTTCAGCACCATATTTAGGAATAGTTCCATGCCTGCCAACATGTTAATCAAGCAGATGCCCGATGATCTTAAGATCTGGATCGCTGACGAGGCCAGGCGGCATCATCGTTCGATGAATAAGGAAGCGCTGGCGCTTTTGGCGAGCGCGCGCACGCAGCGCGCCGGGTCGCCGCAGGCCGACGCGGGCGATGTAGAAGGATTACTGGCGCGATTTCGTGCTCTGCCCGACCTTGATCGCCGCACCGCTGTCGAAATTCTTGGATACGACGAGAACGGGCTTCCGGTTTGACGCGGCTTACCCTCGGTGTGCTTGATACTTCTGCTGTGCTCGCCGTACTTAATGACGAAGCATCCGCGCCGGTTTTTCTCGATGCCTTCGCGCGTTGCGACCGCTTAGTCGCAAGTGATGCAACCCTCGCTGAATTGTTTGTCGTGGTGCGCGCCCGCAAGGGCGCGGGTGGCGTCGCTTTGATGGACCAGATTCTTGCATCGCTCGGCGTTTCGGCGTGCCCGACAGATGCCAGGCAGATGGTGCATTTCCGGCGTGGCTTCGAGCGTTTTGGCAAAGGCATCGATCCGGCGGGTCTGAACTTCGGCGATTTGTTTTCCTATGCTCTCGCCATTGCCTTGGATGTGCCGCTTTACTTCCAGGGACGCGACTTCGGCAAAACCGATGTCGCCAATGCCATGACCACGCTTGGCTACACGCAGTCGGTCTCAGGGGAGCCGCTGGCAGCGAAGTAGCCCCCCCCACCTCCATCCGCCTTATTGGCAAATTCATGCGCCGACCTGAGGGGGGCACGCGAGCTCCACACTGGTTGGTCTCGCCTTGGTTGACCGGACATTTCCCCACCCCTACAATGACTCATTCGGTCGCACCGAATTATTCGATTGCGGCTGATTTAACAGGTTCCGCTGCGGCGGAGACCATAACCGGAGGAGTACAGCATGCGCGTCATTGATTCCCACTTTCATTGGTATCCCAAATCGGTGTTCGAAGCGCTGTGCAAGCGCACTACCGGTTTTCCGCGCGGCGAGCGCAATCCGAAGAATGGCGGTTACAACATCTGGACTAGCGATGGTGTGAAGCGCGGTGGCGCGTGGGCCGAGTGGTTTGATCTGGACGGTCTCTTGGCGCATCAGAATGCGCAAGGGCATGAGATGGATGTGGTGTGTTCGCTGGGGCCGTTCTCTGCGTATTTCTCCGAAGTCTCCACTGCCGAGGGTCTGGCCTCCGCGCAAGCGTGGAATGATGAGATGGCCTGGGCGCAGAATAAACATGCCGGTCACCTTTGGGCCAGTGGCGTGGTGCCTATGCAGGACACCAAGGTTGCCATCGACGAATTGGAGCGTTCGGTTCTCAAGCTCGGTCTTTGTGGTGTGAATATTCCCGGCAGCATCGGCAAAACCGGCCGCATCGACGCCGAGCGTCTTGAGCCTTTTTATGATCGCGTCGAGCAGCTGGGCGTGCCTATCTTCATGCACCCCACTGATGCCGCCTTCGAAGACATCCTCGATGGCTACGATGGTGCGCTCTACAACAGCCTGGGCCGCGTAATTGATGTGAGCGTGTCGGCCTATCGCATGGTGCTCTCGGGCATCATGGAGCGTCACCCCAATCTCAAGATTTTCATGTCGCACACCGGGGGCGCGCTGCCTTATCAGGCCGGCCGTATGGATAAAAACTCCAAGGCGGCGAAGTTGCCCAAAGCCCCCAGCGAATACCTGCGCCGCATGTACACCGACACCGTGTCGCCACATGCGATGGGCGTGAAGTTCGCCCTGGAGTTCTACGGCGTGGATCATGTTATGTATGGCAGTGACTATCCTTGCTGGAACCCGGAGAGCGCGCTGAAGGTGTTGAAGGACGTGGGTCTTTCCAAAGAAGACCAGCAAAAAGTCATGTACGACAACGCGCGTCGTATTCTTGGTTTGAAGGATCCGGTCAAGGCGCCCAAGGATCGCGAACTCGCAACGGCGTAGAAGTTCTTCGCGATATCTTCAAGACCGGCATTTGCCGGTCTTGTCGTTTGTGCGTCGGCTTTTAGCGGTCTTATCGTTTGCGCGCCTAATAAAGGTAAAAAACGTTTTTGCTACCTCGGTCCAATTCAACCGGCTGCGGTAATCTCCCGGTTCCGTCATCGATCCAGGATAAGTCGCATGAATTTCGTCGAAGCCCGCCCTTCCCGCGTTCCCCAGCAAGAATTGGTCGAGGCCGCTCTGGCACTGCGCCCGCTACTGCGAAAAAACATGGCCGAAGCCGATGCGCTGCGGCGTATTCCTGAATCCACTATCAAGGCGCTGCATGATGCGGGGCTATGGCGCGCGCAAACACCGCGTCGCTTCGGTGGGCACGAGGTGCCACTGGCCACCAAGATGGAGCTCTCGGCGGCACTCGGGATGGGTTGCGGTTCAACCAGTTGGGTGTTTTTCATCATCACCATTTGCGCCTGGCTTGCCGGATTGCATAGCGATCGCGCGCAGCGCGACATCTGGGGTGACAACCCCGACGCGCGTGTGTGCGGTGTGTTGCCGCCGTGGGCTACGAGCAAAAAGGTAACAGGGGGATATGAAGTCACCGGCAAATGGGCGTTCGCAAGCGGTTGTTATCACGCCGATTGGGCGGTGCTGGGAATGCCGATGGTCGATGCGGAAGGCAATAAATTCGATGACGGTCTTGCGCTGATTCCGATGAAGGACATCGCCATTGAAGACACCTGGCATATGGCAGGGATGCGCGCTACTGGTTCCAATACCTTGGTGGTCAACGAGGCATTCGTTCCCGACTACCGCGTGCTGCGCATGAGTCGCGCCATCGAGGGTCATTACGATACCGAGCATCGTGAAGAGACCTGTTATCAAACTTCGCTTTTCCCGCAGCTCGCCATCGAATTGGCCGGGCCGCAACTGGGCTTGGGGCGTGCCGCTTTGGAATACGTGACGGAAAAAGCCGTTGTGCGCGGTGTCACCTACACCAAGTATGAAAAACAATCGATGTCGGTCGCGCACCAGATGGGCATTGCCGAGGCAGCGATGCTGGTCGATGGCGCGGGATTACATTGCCAGCGTGCGGTATCGGATATCTGGAGCGCGGCCGAGCGGGGTCTGAAAATGAATCCACTGGAGCGCGCGCGGGTGAGGGCGGATACCGGCTGGTCGGTGCGCTTGGTGCAGCAGGCCTTCGATAAGCTGCTTACTCTGCATGGCACCTCGGCGTTTGCCACCTCCAACCCGTTGCAACAATGGTGGCGCGATTCGCAAGTCGCTGGTCGCCATGCGGTGGCGGATTCGTTGATGAACTTGGAAGTCTATGGCGGGCAGTTGCTCGGCGCCGAATCGATCACGCCGTTGCTTTAAGCGCCGGGCTTTATTTTGCACCCTTTATCGAGACCCTTTAATTGAGAGCCTTTATTTGAGACCTTGGGCGCGTAGCCGCCGATTGAACGACAATATTGCGCATTAAAAATCACAACGAGGAGGAGACATCATGAGCAGCACTGACAAAAACGAACAACCCACGACCAACCGCATTCGCCGCAATACATTAAAGACATTGGCTGTTGGCGCCGGCACGCTTGCAGCGCCTGCATTGATGCTGAAGTCCGCCCATGCGCAATCACGCACCATCAAGATCGGGTTCGTCAGCCCACAGACAGGCCCAATCGCGGCGTTTGGCGAGGCCGATAAGTTCGTATTGGATGGCGTGAAGGCGGCCCTGGCCAAGGGCATCACGGTGGCCGGCAAAAACTTCCCGGTTGAAATCATTAACAAAGACAGCCAATCCAATCCCAATCGCGCGGCCGAAGTCACCAATCAGCTCATCAACAACGACAAGTGCGACATCATCCTGGGTTCTTCCACCTCCGACACGGTCAACCCAGTGGCAAGCCAATGCGAGTTGGCGGGTGTGCCCTGCATTACCTCGGACAACCCCTGGCAGGCGTATTTTTTCGGCCGCAAGGGCGATCCGAAAAAAGGCTTTGAGTGGACCTATCACTTCTTCTGGGGTTTCGACACCATCGCCGAAGTGTTCATGAACATGTGGGATTCGGTGCCCAATAACAAAGTTGTGGGCACGCTATTCTCCAACGATCCGGATGGCATCGCCGCGAATGAAGGATTACCCGGTGCGTTTAAGTCGCGCGGGTTTACGGTTGCCAATCAAGGCCTCTACACCGGCACCACCAATGATTTCTCGGCGCAGATCGGGGCGCTACGCAAGGCCAATGCCGAGATCGTCATGGGGGTGTTTACGCCACCCGCGTTCGCCACCTTCTGGACGCAATGCGGCCAGCAGGGATTCCGTCCGAAGATCGCCACACCGGCCAAGGCCTTGTTATTTCCTTCGGCGGTAGAGGCCCTGGGTGCACGCGGCGCTGGCATGACCACCGAAGTGTGGTGGTCGCCCAGCCACCCCTTCAAATCAGGTTTGACCAATCAAACCGCGCGGCAGATCTGCGACGAATACACCAAGGTCACCAAACGCCAGTGGACACAACCCTTGGGCTTCAAGCATGCCACGCTGGAGGTGGCCATTGATGTGTTGAAGCGCGCCAAGGCCTTGGATGCGGCGTCGATTCGCGATGCGATTGTTGCCACCAATTACCAGTCTTTGGTGGGTCCGATTCAATGGAAGACGGGGCCGGTGAAAAACGTTTGCTTAACACCGTTGGTCGGTGGCCAGTGGAAGCCCGGCAAGAACTTCAAATACGACCTGCACATCGTCAATAACCTGACGGCGAAAAACATACCGCTTGATTCCAAGATGGAGCCGCTTAAGGCTTGAGCTTACTTGGCTGGATTAGCTGAATGACGGTGCTGCTTGCGCTGGATGGCGTTTATAAATCCTATGGCGCGCTGAAGGTCGCGGATGCGATCACGCTTGATGTCGCCGAGGGCGAAGCTCTCGGCGTAATCGGCCCCAATGGCGCCGGGAAATCGACGCTTTTCAATCTCATCACCGGCGATGTCGCGCCTGACTCGGGCCGGGTGCGATTCGCCGGCGCCGATATCACTGCGATGCCGGCGCACCGACGCAGTCGCCTTGGCATTGGGCGTTCTTATCAAATCCCGCATCCCTTTGCCAACATGACGGTGTTTGAAAACCTGTTAGTGGGCGGCATATTTGGCGCGGGTAGGGGTGAAAAAGAAAGTTATCCGCATTGCGCGGAAGTTCTGGAACTCACAGGCTTGATCGATAAAGCCAACGCCGCCGCGGGATCGCTCACGCTATTGCAACGCAAACGCCTGGAGTTGGCGCGAGCCCTGGCGATGCGGCCGCGTTTGTTGCTGTTGGATGAAATTGGCGGCGGCCTGACCGAGCATGAATGTAACGACCTAGTGGAAACGATTCGCGCCATTCACGCCAAGGGTGTGACCATCATTTGGATCGAACACATCGTGCATGCGCTGCTGTCGGTGGCGAGCCGCCTGATCGTGATGGATTTTGGTCAACTGCTTGCAGAAGGAGAGCCGCGCGCGGTGATGGCGGATGTGCGTGTGCAGGAAGTCTACATGGGGATTCCCGCCTCGTGATTGCCTCAAATCTATTAAAAACGAACTCTCTCTGCGCCTACTATGGCGATTTCCAGGCTATTTTTAATATTGATTTTGAAATAGATGCAGGCGAAACCATTGCCGTGATCGGCGCCAATGGCGCGGGTAAAAGCACCTTTCTGCGCGCCCTGGCGGGCGCCATGGAAACCCAGCCCGGCATGGTGACTTACGATGGGCGCGATATCGGTCATCTCGCGGCGCACGCGGTTTTGCGTTTGGGGGTGTCACTGGTGCCCGAGGGCCGTAAGCTTTTTCAAAGCCTGTCGGTCGAGGAGAACCTGCAAATCGGTGGCGATCACGGCAGGCCCGGGCCCTGGACGCTTAAACGCGTCTACGATCTATTTCCGGTGCTGGCCGAGCGGCGCGCGCAGCCGGCGACCTCGCTCTCCGGCGGCCAGCAGCAAATGTGCGCCATCGGTCGCGCGCTGATGGCCAATCCTCGATTGCTGTTGTGCGACGAGATCAGCCTTGGCCTTGCGCCAGTGATCATTCGCGAGTTGTACGACTGTATTGCTGCCATCTCTAACGAGGGCACCACCTTCGTAATCGTTGAGCAGGACATCAACCGCGCCTTGCAGGCCGCGGATCGTTTTTATTGTTTTCAGAAAGGCCGCGTGTCGCTCTCGGGTAGGGCAAGCGGTTTCGACAGGCAAGCCATTACTGCGGCGTATTTCGGGCTATGAAACCTCGTCATAACGACTTTGATGGGGGCGAGACGTCATGAGCTGGTGGAGCCAGATCGATTGGGCCAGCGTGCTGATTCAAGGCACCTTGATCGGAGGACTCTATGCCCTGTTCGCCATCGGACTGTCGTTGGCATTTGGCATCATGCGCCTGGTAAACATCGCGCATGGCGATTTGATCGTGCTGTGCGCTTACGTGGCGATGATCGTGGTGAACGCCTCGGGCATGCATCCGTTGCTGTCGATCGCCATCGTGGTGCCGATCATGTTCATTGTTGGCTATCTGATGCAGCGCGGGCTTCTTAATTTCACTCTTGGCCCATCGATACTTCCGCCGTTGCTCGTGACCTTCGGCATTTCGGTGATTATTCAGAATGTGCTCCTTGAAGTATTCGGTGCGGATACGCGCAGGCTGAACGCCGGGGCCATGGAAACAGCCAGCATCGCTTTTCCGGGGGATGTCACCGTGGGCGTATTTCCTTTGGTGATCTTTGCCGTGGCCCTGGTGTCGTTAGGTGGCCTGCAATTTCTTTTGTATCGCACCAAGCTCGGGCGCGCCTTCCGCGCCACCTCGGATGACGCGGGCACCGCCGAACTGATGGGCATCAACAACCGGCATTTATATTCACTGGCAATGGGCATCGCGCTGGCCTTCACGGCGCTTGCTGCGGTGCTGTTTTCGATTCGCACCAGTTTCGACCCTGCCGCCGGACCGATCAATCTTATCTTTGCCTTTGAGGCGGTAATCATCGGTGGCCTGGGCAGCCTGTGGGGCACTTTGATTGGCGGCATCATCCTTGGCGTGTCGCAGTCGCTGGGCGGCAGTGTGGTGGGGCCGTTTGTGTCGGAGCTCATCGGCAACCAGGTGGCGGCGCAGTGGCAGATTCTCACCGGGCACATTGTGTTCATCATCGTGTTGATCGTGAAGCCCGATGGGCTTTTCCCGCGCATCAAGGATTGAGCACATGAACGCCATGACATCCTTTACTGTGGAGCGCTCAACGCGCGTCAGCCAAATATCGGCGGTCATCGCAGTTCTGGGCCTCGCAGTATTGATATCACTACCCTACTGGGGGCAAACCGGCACCATGCGTCTAATCGCCGAGATGGCCTACTACCTGGCACTCGCGCAATTGTGGAACCTTCTCGCCGGCTACGCCGGCCTGGTGTCGGTGGGGCAGCAGGTGTATATCGGCATAGGCGGATATTTCCTGTTCGCGGCAAGTGACTGGTACAACGTGCATCCGCTGCTTGCGATTCTCATTTCCGGTGCAGCGGCGGCCATTATTTCGTTGCCCATGGCCTTCATCGTGTTCCGCCTGCGCGGCGCGTATTTTGCGGTCGGTACCTGGGTTGTCGCTGAGATCTTCAATCTTTTTATTGCGCAAATTCCCAAGCTCGGTGGTGGTTCTGGATATAGCCTTACGCCGGAGATTGTGCGATCAGTTGCCCCGGACCGTGCCGGCCGCGAGATGCTGATGTATTGGATGGCGCTGGCGATCTGTGTTGCGATTATCGCGTTTATCTATCTATTGCTGAGATCGCGCCACGGCTTGGCATTGACCGCGATTCGCGATTCCGAAGCCGCCTCCGAAAGCCTGGGCGTGGATACCTACCGCACCAAGTTGATGATCTACGTCTTTACCGCGCTATGCACCGGCCTTTTGGGTGGCTTCATCTTCCTGCAAAAACTACGCATCTCCCCCGAGTCGGCCTTCAGCATCAACGACTGGACCGTGGTGGTTATTTTCATGGTGGTGATCGGTGGCATCGGCACCATGGAAGGACCGATTTTAGGTTTATTAATTTATTTCGCCATGCGCGAGCTGCTCGCCGACTACGGCAGTTGGTATTTGATCCTGCTCGGCGTGGTGGCGGTGGTGGTGATGCTCACCGCACGCGAAGGGCTATGGGGCTTGATCGCTAAGCGATACGACCTGCATCCGTTTCCAGTGCGGCGGCGCCTGATAAAAGGGGCCAGGCTCGATTAATCGCGATGATTAAAAAGGGGCCAGGCTCGAATGGCACTTACTTTACCTTTTTTGGGTGTCAAAATCTGCGGACCTTGGATCGAGCAGCCTGGCGATGTTCGGTGAGCAAAGGATAACGGATTGATCGTCGCTTGATGGCTCGTGGTTCGATTCGTCCAGGGCGATTTCCTACCTGCAGTTGAGCGATCAAGGCGAACAGTTCATCGAGTACCTTTGGCTCGCAGCTTTGCCCTTGATGGTCCCAGGCGTTCCAGATCTGCACGGCATGCTTGAAGCTCAGTTGGCGTGGCAAACACTGTGCCACGAGGGCGGCCTGCGCCATCATCAGACGAATCAGATTATAGGCAAGTAGGTAGAC
>JBJXEY010000171.1:0-5008 GCA_046153355.1 Burkholderiales bacterium | reverse complement strand
AGACTTACCCATGGCCTGCCTCCTTTATGTGGTTGATACCAACGCGTTCAACGTGTGGCGCTGCGTGCGCGAGCACGTAATCCACGATACCCAGGAGGCGGGCCGCCTATCAAACTCGTTTAGCCATTCTGTCTAGAGCGCATGATCGGCATCCGACATGACAATTCCACCCGAAGAATGGTTTCAGCAAGTCAACCGAGAATTCCGGGAGCAAAACATCGAAGTACGTCGACGTCCATTTCTTGCTCTTGACAGGTATTGCAAAGATTTCGGGGTGCTAGCGTTGATGTTCGATTCCGCTCCCGCCAAAGCAATATTTGAGTGGTTCTATTCAAATACGAAACCTGAGTCGCACCACATTGGATCGTTGTTCACAGGTGTGTTTTATTATGACGCATGTTTTTGGGCGGTTGATATTCCTGTCGGCTATGGCCACTTTAAACTTGAGGCCCCTGACTGCCTCCGCGGAATGTCCGTAAACTTAAAGCAGGAGCTAATGTCTGTACCAAAAGACGCATGGAGTTACGCCCTTTTCTGGGTGGACTGCCTTGACTACGGTTACGGCTTTAGTGACATCCATAAGACCAGTGGCTTTAGTTCATTCGGAATGTCGCTCTTAATAAATGCCGATAGGGAACTCAAAGCCTCGATTTCTCAACTCCTTGAACATCGTCCCAATCCAAAGTCAGCGATGTCTGCACGAATGGCTGTCGAGATGTACCTGAAGGCATTCCTTGTTCAAAAAGCGGGGTTATCTGAAGCAGAAGTCAAGGCGTTTAATCATCGGCTCAACGACCTGGTGAAGGAATGTCGCCGCATTGCGCCAAGTCATGACATTCTGAAAATCGAAAGTGACCTCGCCGTATTTCCGGCCATTCACGAACGATACACCGGTGCAGACCTTCCACATACTGCACTTTGGGCAACTTATGGCATAGCTCAATACACCGCTACCTCGGTGGTTCGCTCGTTCACTGACCGAGACAATCGGGCGCAACTTCGCCAACCTCCCAATGCGCTCTAACCTTTCGCCGCACACGGACCGCCTCAAGTGCTGCGCGCTTCCGGCGTCCGGTGGGCTCCCACGTTGGGCCGCACAAATAGAGCATCACGCAGTGTTGAGAACCTTTGCATTGTTGTATATACGCATATACAATTAACGAGTGGACAAAGACCCCGACAAGGAAGAACGCAATATCGCCGAACGCGGTCTCTCATTAGACCTTGCTGAAAATCTCGACTGGGCGACAGCCTTGATCTGGGAAGACACCCGAAAAGAATATGGAGAAAGTCGCTACTGCGTGCTTGGCTTCATCGATGATCGTCTACACAGCGTGGTATTCACACCACGCGATGCCAAGTCGCGAATCATCAGCCTACGAAAGGCAAACAAACGCGAGGTGAAACGATATGAAAAAGCGCTCGAATCCAGAAAAGATTAGCCGCGACAATCCGGAATGGACCGTGGAAATGATCGCCAAGGCTCGTCCAGCGACAGAAGTTCTACCAAAAATCTTCGGTGCGCGCACTGCTGCCGCAATGCTCAAACCACGTGGCCGACCGAAATCGCCAGAGTCAAAAGTTGCCATCAGCCTAAGGCTTTCACCTGACACGCTTGCGCGTTGGAAAGCTACAGGTCCTGGTTGGCAGACTCGCATGGCCAATATTCTGCGTGAGTCCGTGTAGGTGCCGCCCAATCGGGTAAGGGCCGGTCTCTAACCGGCCCTCCCCACACCACCTGGCATGCGGGTCCGCACCAGGCGGTTCACGAACGGGAAGTACCCTTAGCACTCAGGCGTATCCGTGCGCTTTCATCCAAAGATCACGAACACTATTCAAGCCTTGTTCCTTCAGCCATTGGTTGGTCATGCCCAGTTGGGTCGCCAGCGTCTTCGATAGCCGCCAATAGCTTTTGCTACTGATGGCCGTCAGAATTGCTTGGCGTTTCCCCACTCCCAGCGCGAGCAGATTGCGCACTTTGGTTCGCACCAATCGCCACCGTTTCCAGTAGCACATACGAACCCGGCGGCGTAGCCACTGGTCAATCTCTGGGATTGGGCGGTAGTACTCCGAAATGCCGAAGTACCCCATCCAACCTCGCAGGTATTGCCCCAGTTTGTAGAACCGATAGCGCATCGAGCCGAATCGAAAATGCGCCCAGCTTCGCCCGGTAAGTTTTCGGACGTTGTGCTTGAAATCCTCGAACGCCTGCGCCGACCAGCGCAGCTTGCCCTTCTTGAACGTGAATCCCAGAAAGACGCACTGATCGACCGGCGCGACTCGGCTCTTTTGCTCATTGACCTGAAGTTTGAGTTCTCGAGTAAGAAACCTCGTCAAACTCGCCTTCACCCGCTCACCGGCCCGTGGCGTCTTGACCAGCACCAGAACATCGTCGGCCGCATTTCGTACACTGCGCGCGCAAAGCGGTGACCACGTCGCTCCAACTCTCGATCCAGATCATCCAACAGAATGTTGGCCAGTAGCGGCGATAACGGCCCACCTTGCGGCGTGCCGATCTCGCTTGACTCAAAGGCTTCCCCAACCATGACGCCCGCTCGCAAGTACCTGCCTATCAACGCCAATACTCCCGCATCACCCACCTTTCTGGCCACTCGGGCCATCAAGATGTCGTGCTGAACATTGTCGAAAAATTTCGCCAAATCCAGATCGACGGCTATGCGGTAACCGGCTTTGATGCTCGCCTGTACTTGTCTGAGCGCTCCGTGAGCGCCACGCCTGGGGCGGAAACCGAAACTCGACTCCGAAAATCCTTCGTCGAATATCGGCCCCATTACTTGCGCAACGCCCCGAAGGAAGCCCCCTTGGGGGGTGGCCTGTTGGATTATCCGATCAACCACCGTCGGTATCCCCAGCAATCGCTCGCCTCCGCCGGGCTTCGGGATACTTACCCGTCGCACCGGTTGGGGGCGATACGTGCCATCCCCCAAGGGGACTTCCTACGGGGCGTCAAGCAAGGCTTGTTTGATCGTTGGCCAATGGCCGCGCGCATACGCCGGAAAATCCTCGACACGCATCCCGTCAATGCCGGGCGCACCTCGATTCCTTCTCACACGCCGCCACGCGCGCCGCACGTTATCCGCAGCGACGATCCCTTCCATGAGTTCTTCGTTCAAGGCTGGCTTTGTGTGCCTACGCCGATCCTCGGCTCCCCCATTCGGGTTCGTCGCCGCCATCGAGTCGCGCACAGCTCCTCCTTATCCATTCGTGTTTGGCCCTTCGCCTTCGCCCTTCTTCACTTGAGGGCCGCCAGCTAGTACGGCCGCTGCTGACTTCTATCCGGTCACGCCACGCATTGCTGCGTACCGCGCCGCGCCATCTCGCCGCGTTCGCCGCCTCTTTCGTTCGTGTGGATCGGCAGCACTTCCACGCGCCTGGGTCTTGTTCAGCCAGCGGACCCTTCTGGCTATGTTCGCGACAACTGGCACTGCCATGCCGGACAGATCTCCCCGAATAAGTTCATGATCTGTCGATGCACAACCGCTGCATTTATGACCGAAGGAAATCCCCGTGGGACCCTATCCCGTGTACTCTTGGGCTTCGTTGTCAAGTGCCAACTCGCCCCAGGACTAAGCCTTCTATGCAGTTTCTGTTCGTCCCCCAAGGGGACTTCCTTCGGGGCGTCGGCTCGCATCTTTGCACTCCGGCTTCCTTCGGACCACCCCTCGCGGAGTCGCCCTTGCCTTCGGCTAGTGGTTATGTTTGCATTTCTAAGTACTCCCACAGGGGACTTTCACCCCATAAGATCATGCCCATGTCGGGCGTACACTTTAGGTGCTGCGGACGTGCGAACGCGGCCTTGAGCTTTTTTTATAATCATCGTGCGCGCCCGCCGCAGACCACGACGTTATGCGCCACAAAATGCACCGGAGTAGACTACTTTCGAGATTGCAACCTGGAGGTGCGTGATGAGCCAAAAATTGACGATGGTCTACTGGAAGAGCGAACAGTTTTGGCTTGGAAAGGTACTTGAGCACCCCGAAATCATGACCCAGGGTGAAACAATTGAAGAGCTTGAGGAAAATCTCAAGGACGCCTTCCGATTAATGGCATTTGACGAAGTACCTTCGGACTACAGAACAAAAGAAATTGCGTTGTGAAGCGTGGAGAGTTGATACGGCAGCTTGAGCGACACGGCTGCGTGCTGTTAAGGCACGGTGGGCGCCACGACATTTATCACAATCCGACAAATGGTAAAAAGCAACCCTTTCCTCGCCACAGTGAAATCGACAATCTTTTGGCAAGGCATATCAAGAAATACTTGGGTGTTCCCGAGTAATCAAAGCGTGTCGCATAACTTTAAATGGAACGGACCGGCGAAAGCGGCCTTGAATTTTTCATTGATCATTGCGCGCGCCCGCCCTTCGTTACGACGTTATGCGCTGTAAGACAGAGGCCACGTAGCAATGGACTTCGATTGGGACCCAGAAAAGGCTGCCGAAAACGCCGCGAAGCATGGCGTAACTTTCGAAGAGGCTGGCTCCGTATTCAGTGACCCGCTCGCGATTACATTCCCCGATCCCGATCACTCCGTGGACGAAGAACGCGTCCTCACTTTTGGAATGTCAAATCAAGGGCGATTACTGGCTGTAATCTCCACCGATCAAAGCGATACACTTCGAATTATCAGCGCCAGAACTACGACACGCCGAGAGCGAGGAATTTATGAAGAAGGCTAAAGACGAAATGCGCAAGGAATATCGCCGTGAAGTCCTTGGAAAGGGCATTCGCGGGAAATACTTTGAACGCGTTTCAAAGGGAACGAATCTTGTATTGCTGGACAAAAAAGTCGCCAAGGCGTTTCCAACATCCGCGGCTGTCAACGAAGCACTTATCGGTTTGCTGGCACTCACCGAGCAGACATCGCGCATAACTATAGGTGCAACAGACAGGCGAAAGCGGTCATGACTTTTGCATTGACCACCGCGCGCGCCAGCCGTTGACCATGACGTTGATATGGCTAAATGTTGTCAAGAGGCGTAGTCGTCCC
>JBJXEY010000160.1:0-4666 GCA_046153355.1 Burkholderiales bacterium | reverse complement strand
GGTGAATTATTTCGCCGCTATTGGCAACCCGCTTTGCTCGCCAGCGAAGTTACCGAGCCCGATGGGCCCCCGGTTCGTGTACGTTTGCTGGGCGAAGATCTGCTTGCCTTTCGCGATTCTAATGGCCGGGTAGGGCTGGTCGCCGCCTATTGCCCGCATCGCCGCGCGCCGCTTTTTTATGGACGAAACGAGGAGGGCGGCATCCGCTGCGTATATCACGGTTGGAAATTTGATGCGGATGGCCGTTGTTTGGATCTACCTTCCGAGCCGGCCGACAGTCCGATGAAGGCGCGCATCTCGATCAAAAGTTATCCCACCGTGGAGCGCGGTGGCGTCATCTGGACTTACATGGGCCCGGCCGCGCTACAGCCACCCGCCCCGGATTACGAATGGACACGCGCGCCCGAGTCGCATCGCCACGTGTCAAAGAGCCATCAAGCCTGTAACTACCTCCAGGCCCTGGAAGGCGGATTGGATACGGCGCATGCCTCCTACCTGCACAACGAAGACCTAGGCAACAAGGATCGCCTAGTGCAATTGGATGGCGCGCCGGTGATCGAGGTGTTCGACACCGATTATGGTTACTACTATGTCTCCACACGCAACGCCGGCGACCAGGGCGAGTACGTGCGCGTGTATCACTACATCATGCCTTTTCAGCAAATGCGCCCCAATGCCATGACCGGCAAAGGCGGCACCGGCCATACCGTCCCTCGCTACGACGGTCATTTGTGGGTGCCGATCGATGATGAACACACGCACGTATTCAATTGGATGTGCGCCTACGAATTCGCCCCGCCGTTGACGCTGGAATATGTGGAACGGCTGGAGAGCCGCTACGGGCGCGGGCCTTCGGACTTTGTCCCTGGTACTTCGCGGTTGAGGGCAAGCATGGAAAACGATTATTTCATTGATCGCGAAAAACAAAAGCACAAAACCTACACCGGCATTCGCGGCATCAACACCCAGGATCTGGCGGTGCAGGAGGGCATGGGCGCGATCGTTGATCGATCACAGGAACATCTTGGCACCTCGGACCGCGCCATCGTGGGCATGCGGCGCATGCTGCTCGAGGCCACACGTGCGGTGGAGCGAGGCGAACTCCCACCTGGGGCATCGGCGGCGAGTCATCGGGGGGTACGTCCTTGGGATGGCGTGGTGGGCAAACGCGGCCAGTGGCGCAGCGAATTCGAGGAGCGGCTGATCGCCAAGTGGTAGTGGCGCACGGACGCGCCAGCCAAGCCGTTCGCGAAGCTCGAAGCAATCGAACCCATCGCACCGGATCACATCGATCAATTTAGGAATCCCACATGACACAGCAAGCAATGCAGAACTTCGTGCCGCCTGGCTTGACTCCTAAGCCAAAGGGGCCGCGGGTCTTCATGGATTACGACAAGGATGAAATCGACTGGGCCTACGACCAAGCTCCCTGGGCGCCCAATCAGGCAGAAGTGGCCAAGCGCAACGCGCAAAAAAGCGCCGCGGCGTTAGCGCGGCTGGGCGAGCCGCAGCGGGTCGCTTACGGGCCCAAAGACATTGAGAAACTCGATATCTACACCACGCGTGCGCCGAATGCGCCCATCAATGTTTTTATTCACGGCGGCGCCTGGCGTGTGGGTGATGCCAAAGCGGCAGCCTACATGGCGGAAACCTATGTGGATGCCGGCGGCATATTCGTTTCGGTCGATTTTAATAACGTCGGCGATGTCGATGGCGATTTAGGTGTTATGGCCGATCAGGTGCGCCGCTCGGTGGCCTGGGTAAAACGCAATGCGGCAAGTTTTGGTGGCGACCCGGAGAAAGTTTTTATCTCAGGCACTTCTTCTGGCGCGCATCTGACTGGGGTCACACTGACTACTGATTGGCCCAAGACATTTGGCTTGCCCATGGATACCTTAAAAGGTGGTCTGTGTTCTAGTGGCATGTACGATCTTTACCCGGTGAGTCTCTCCGCGCGTGCCGGCTATGTGCGCTTCTCGCCACAAATGATCGAGGAATTAAGTTCTCAAAAGCATCTAGACAAACTGGTGGCGCCGATCATCGTTGCGCATGGTTCCCTTGAGACGCCCGAATTCCAAAGACAAAACCGCGAATTCGCTGCAGCCGTCAAAGCGGCGGGCAAACCGGTAACTTTCCTCGTCGGCCAGGGTTACAACCACTTCGAGATGTTCGAAACGCTGGGCAACCCTTATGGCCTTCTTGGTAGAGAAATGCTCAAATTAATGGGATTGTCAGCGCCGCATATCTGAGCACTTTCGGCCTGTCAGCGGTCTAGACCACCGGATTCAATCCGGTTTCGTAACCCTTCGCCGCGCTGGCAATCGTCAGCAGTTCACCGCGCGCTTCTTCACCCGGCGCAGCAAACGACACATGGCACCACTTGCCGAATTCGTGAATCACCTGATCAACGGGGATTTTTGCGACAACGATGGCGCGGCATACATCCAACGGCGTGCCGAATTGTGGACACAGAATATCCGCCGCCAATCCAAACATGTGTTTGCTTTTCTCCGCGCCGCCGATTTCTTTGTTTAGGGCAAGCGAGCGATAGCCGCTGTTGATGTGAATAGGTCTGCCGCCCAGTGCGGCGCGAACCTGTTCCAGGCCTTGCGCCAGAACGCGAAGATTAGGCATCAATTCGACAGGTGGCATGTTATCGATGTGTTTTCGCGCCGCAGTTTCGGAGGCAATGAGTTCTTCGAGCGAAAAATGGTCGGTGAGTTGCATCATGGAGTCAGTTAATGGATGGGTGCGTTAGATCCTGCAATGCTATTTGCCATAATGCCAGGGTTTCTTTGATTGGATTTTTGTCATGGCGAAGACGGCGATTCAAGCGTTACGGCGACTGGAAGCGTTGCGATTAGTTTTTTCATCGGTTTCCGGCATGGAGAAAATTGCCCTGTTGCGCTCGATCCATCGTTCGCGCCTATCCTCTCTGCCAACCGTGGTGCGCCTGCACGAACAATTATGTTTCATGCGCGCCTATCCCGATGATCGTGCGTTGCTTGCGCAGGTGGTGTCGATGCTCGAAGGATTCGAGCGGCGCGGCGATGTTCGTCAACATGTTGCCTCGCTTGAGGATTCCGGCATCGCCGGGACGCGCATTCGCTACCGCTTCTATTGGGCCACGCTGCATAGGCTTGCCGCGTGGTGGCCGGAGCGGTTATTTATCGATTGGGATGCGCTAGAGGATTGCGCCAACTTGGCTGCGGCGTTGCCCTTGTTGGCGACGTCGAACGAGGCGGTGTGGCTGCGGCAGGGCGCGGCTTCGGAGCATCCACATTTCGCTCGTACCGCGATTGCCACAATGAATGGAAAAACGCGTCCTGACGGGACGTTTCTGGCGCGCCGCATCCAAGCCATGGCCGGCGATGATTTCACCCGCGAGGTTTTCGCCGATGCGTTGGATACGCCCATGTATATCGAGCCTGGGGCGGATACGCCATCTCGCACCAAGGCTTGCCATGCGGTTTCACCGCCATACTTTTTTACTCAGGCGCTGCGACATGGTCGGCCAGATGTGGTCACTGAACTCGACCGTCCGCCACGCTCGATCCGCTTGACTTCGGAAAAGGAAGGCGAGGCAATATTGAAACTTGCCACCGGCGCTTTGGTGACGCGTTCGCGCGACATCGACGGCATCGCCTATGGCAACACCAAGGATATTTGGATGGTGGACGATGGTGCGGGATTGTTCTGGGCTTTTATCGGCCTGGTACCCGAGCGTCGTCAGGTGCTGCGTGCCAGCCACGGTTTTGTCACCCTGCGCAACGGTGTGCCGATCGGTTATGGCCAGATGGACACGCTGTTTGGTTGCGCCGATGTATCCTTTAATTCGTTTGACACTTTTCGCGGTGCCGAGACCGCTTGGATTTTTGTGCGGCTGCTCGCGGCCACGAGGGCGTTGCTAGGCGCGCGGGCATTCACCTTGGATGGCTACCAACTGGGCCACCACAACGAGGAGGCGATTGCCTCGGGGGCCTGGTGGTTTTATTACAAGCTCGGGTTTCGGCCGCGTAGCGCGGCAATTCGGCAGCTTGCTGCACGTGAGGCCGAGCGGGCAAAAACCCAGAAGGACTATCGATCAAGCAGCGTCATGCTGCGCCGACTTGCCGCCGACGAAATGGTTTTTGAAACTAAAGGGGTGCACGCGCCGCACTGGCCGCGCCTGGGAATTTTGGGCGAAAAAGTTGCTCGCCTACTTGCCTGTCATCCTTCCGGTGATCGCCAAGCGGCGTTGCACGAACTGACGCGCGCAAGCATGAAAATGCTCGGAAAGCCGCGCCAGTCGGTCATTTCGGCGAATCGTCCTGAGGTATTGCAGGTAATGCAAAACTGGGCGCCGATCCTCAAATTGATCGGGGCTCAGTCATGGAGTCGGGCGGAAAAAACGGCATTGGGGCGGCTGATTGCCGCAAAGGCAGGTGCTTCGGAGCGCGAGTTCCTCGCACTATTCGACGCCCACCCGCGCCTGAGTACTGCCCTACGCGCGCAAATGCGCGCGTAAAAATCTATTACTTCACCTCCAACAACTCGACATCAAACACCAGCGTCGCGTTGGGGGGAATTACGCCGTTGCCGGCACCGCGCTCGCCGTAACCCAAGGATGCTGGGATTACCAAGGTGCGTTTGCCACCTACCTTCATGCCGGCAACGCCCTCGTCCC
>JBJXEY010000157.1:0-6655 GCA_046153355.1 Burkholderiales bacterium | reverse complement strand
CCTCGCGCGCTTTTTCGTAGATGGTGAAAGCAATCCCGGCGCGTTGTAATGTTTCGGCGGCGAACAGGCCACCAATACCAGCGCCGGCGACCACCACACGAAAGGCAGGGTTGTTGTTATTCGCAGGATGCATATCAAACCTTCCGCGTCGAAACGCCCGCCCTGAACCAGGGCAATCTGATTAAACTCAAGCGTTTGTTACTCAATGGATCGAAGGAGACGCAATGATAAATCGACATCGCATAGTCGCAGGAATGATCGCGGCGTTGGCCACGGTTTTTGGGCAGGGAAGCGCGTATGCGCAAGACGCAGGTACCTACCCATCAAAAACCGTGACCCTGCTCGTGCCTTATGCCGTAGGCACCGGCGCCGATATTCTTTCCCGCATTCTCGGGCCGATGATGAGCGAGCGCTGGAAGGTGCCAGTGGTCACTGAGAATCGCGCCGGCGCCTCGGGCAATATCGGCGCGGATTTTGTATCCAAGGCAGCGCCCGATGGGCATACGTTGTTGGTTACCGCTACTTCGTTCGGCACGGTGCCGGCGCTGGTCGCGACCATGCCCTTTGACCCGATCAAAAGTTTTACCCCGGTGATATTGCTCGCCACCGGCGCACTGACGGTGGTGGTTAATCCGGATGTACCGGCGCGTACCATGCGCGAATTCGTTGATTTTGCCAAACGCCAGCCGGGCAAGCTCAATTTCCCCTCTGGCGGACGCGGCGGCCCGCAGCACCTGGGTATGGAATTGATCAATCTGGAACTAGGGATCAACGTGGTGCACATACCTTATAAAGAAATTACGCGCGGCGTGGTGGATCTGGTGACCGGTCAGGTGCAGGTGATGGTGTCGGCCTTGCAGACGGTGGCGCCGCAGGTGAATGCAGGCAAGCTGCGCATGATCGGCGTGATGAGCCCAGAGCGTGCACGCGCTTATCCCGATGTGCCCACCCTGAACGAACAAGGCATGCCGAATCTGCAAATGGAAACCTGGTATGGCGTGTTCGCGCCTGCCGGAACACCGGCCGGAATTGTGCAAAAAATAAATGCCGAGTTGAATGAGAACGTCAAACAGGCCAATGTGCGGGCGGTACTCGCCAAGCAGGGGCTGGATTCCGCGGGCGGGACACCCGAGCGGTTTGGTGATCTGGTGAAGATGGAAATACCGCGCTGGAAACGCGTCGCGGCGGCGGCAGGGATCAAACCCGAATAGAGAGCAACCTACATCGCCGGCGCGTCGGATTGCTCGGTGAGCAAAATCTCGCGCCGCTCGCGCGAGGATTGCAGTATCGCCAAACACACTTCGGCGGTGGCCATGCCCCAGCGTGCATTGAGTAAGGTGGGGCGATTGTGGGTGACGGCTTCGTGTAATTCCATCAATTCCGCCGCGCGACCGCGATTGGCGGAGCAGGGGATTTCCTGGCGACCGTTATCTCCATACACGTATAAGCCATCTGGCGATTGCCGCAACACGCCGCGCTCGCAGGTGACCAGTGTCAAGCCAAAGAATGGCATGCGCGCGGGCGAACTTGGATCGATGCCGCCCCCGGCGCCGTAACCATAGGGATTCCCCGCGCGCACCTGGGCGTATTTTTCTTCGGCGCTCACCGGGCCCTTGGGGCGGTAACGCGGCGTGGTGGAATCGGGGTTCTTGAGACGCCTACCCGATTCGCTGATGCCCCAGGTGAGTTCCGCCGTATCAAAGTAACCGTAGCCATCGAACACCAGGGTGGCGGCGACGCCGTTTTCGAATTCGACAAACGCCGTGTAATTGCCTTCGCACTTGGGAAAGTTCGGCGCGTGGCGCCCGGCCGAGGCGCGCACGCTGCGCACCCGGCCGCCGCCGAGATAACGCACTACGTCGATCTGATGCGGCCCCTGGCGGAACACCACGCCGGTGCCTTGCTCGGTATCGACTTCGCCGGGCATCAGCGCGCGCACCAGCCAATCGTTGTAGTTCCAGGTTTGAATGTTGATTACGCGACCCAGCGTGCCGCCGCGAATGATTTCGCCCATTTTGCGAATCGGCATGTCGTAGGCCTTGGAATGACCTTGCACGTATTTGACGCCTGCGGCTTCAACCGCTTGCACCATTTCACGACACTCATCCAGCGTGATCGCCATGGGTTTTTCGCAGATGACATGTTTGCCCTCGCGTGCTGCGGCGATGGTGTGTTGTGCATGCAGATTGTTGGGCGTGGCCACCCAGACGGCATCGACGTTCGCGCTTTTGCAAAGGTCTTCGACCGAATCCATCATCGGTACCTTCTGCCCGAAGCGTTCGCAAAACAGTTCCATATTGTCGCGGCGGATGTCGGCAAGGCCCGTCAATTCAATTTCATTACTGACGGCCTTCAAATTGTCGGCCACTTGCAACGCGGCGATACCGACGCCAGCGAGGCCTAAACGAATGCGTGCCATAGGTATCTTTCTTATCGAGGTGTGTCGAAAACCATCGAGGCCGGATCGAAGGCCTGTTTCATCATGCCGTGCTCCACCATCAGATTGGCGAGAGATCGCATAGCCGGGACATCGTTCTCCACGGTGATGTCACGTATCAGCATGGCTTTGATGCGCGCGGGTTCTAGTTTCGAATACTCGGCGATCAATGCAAAAAATGGCTCCTTGCCGTTATTGGCATTCAACCAATCGGAGCCTTTGCGCATGGCGCGCATCCAGCGGCGCACTACCTCCGGGCGTTTGCTCGCGGTTTCGGCGGAAACGATCCATTGCGCGGCGCGAATGCCGGGCAGCACGGTGCTAAACGGCCAGCCGAGCAGATCCACCGCCGGGTCGCGAAGACCATTGGCAAGGAAGGGCTCGACCGCATGCGCCACGTCCACTTGCCGGGAGCGCACTGCATCCACCATCTGCGGGAACGGCACTTCGCGGTAGTGAACCTTACTGGGGTCGCCACCGGTTTTCTTGATCCACGCCGCGGCGAACAGCCAATTGATGTTGTTGCGCGCGTTGACGCCGATCACCTTGCCGTTCAATTCGGCGCCGGTTTTAAACGTATCGGCCTTGCGCTTGATGAGTCCGGCAGTATCCGGCGGGTTCACGCCCGAAGGGCTGCCCGAGGCAACGATGCGAATCTCCAGTCCCTCGGATTTGGCCAGCAGCGAGGAAACGATATTGGTGTAGACCACGTCGTAAACACCGGCGATGGCGCCTGGAATACCGGCCGCGCCACCGACGATGGGCGTGGTGTCGATCTCCAGGCCCTGCTCGGCGAAGTAGCCTTGTTTAATCGCCGCGAATAAAGGCGCCACATCGACAATGGGGATGATGCTCACGCGCAGCCGGGTGGTTTGTGCGCTGACGCCTGTGGATGTGAAGAGCGGCACAGCGAACACCAGCGCTGCTGCAATACGGCAAACCTTCGATGAAGTAATCATTTTTCCCCCGTCAACAATCATTGCGAATTCGGCGCGTTCCAAAACGTCAGGCGGCGCTCCAGCCAGTCAAACAATACCGCGAGCGAGAACCCCACTACCGCGATGATCGCGAGCCACGCGAAGGTCTCGCGTACCTTGAACGTATTTTGCATGTCCATCATAACTTGGCCCAGTCCACCCGTGCCCGCCAGCATCTCCGAGAGCACCACCAGCACCAGTCCGATGCCCAGACTCACTCGCATGCCGGCCAGAATCATGGGCGCCGCGGAGGGAAGAATCACCCGCCATAGGATCGAAGCGGTGCCGCGACCGAAGGTGCGCGCGGTGTCGATCAAGGTTGGATCGACGGCGCGCACCGCTTGCAGGGTGTTGATCAACACCGGAAACAGCGCCGCCATGGCGACGATGGTGATCTTCATCGGCTGCCCCAGACCCATCAGCAACATTAAAGGCGGCAGCAAAATGGGTTTGGGAATGGTGCGTAAGATCTCCACCAGCGGTTCGAGGAGGCAATAGATCGCATGGTAGTAACCCATTAACACACCCAGCAATATCCCCAGCACGCAGGCGATCACGTAAGAAATAAACAGGATGGCGAGCGTTTGCGACAAGGGCGTCATGAATTGACCTGAGGAAAGGATTGCCCACAACACCTTGGCCACTTCGGTGGGTGGCGGTATCAAGGTGGCTTTGACAAGGCCTGTGCGCGAGGCAAGCTCGATCACCGCGAGCGAGAGAACGATCACCAGTATTCCCGACGCATGATCTCTGAATCGGTTCAGCATCATTTGGGCGTTCTTGCCAGGAGCCGGTCGAGCAAGCGATGGCGAATTTTCAGGAATTGCGCGGCCTCCTTGGTGTCCACCGGATCGCGAGGCCTGGGGATATCGGTGTCCATGATTTCGGCAATGACCGCAGGCCGCTGTGTGAGCACCGCGATGCGATCGGCGAGCAACACCGCTTCATCGGCATCGTGCGTGACCAACACAACGGTAAATTTCTTGCGTGTCCACAGTTCCAGGATCAACGCGTGCAGGTCGATACGCGTGAGAGCGTCCACCGAGGAGAAAGGTTCATCCAGCAACAAAATACTCGGTTCGGCGGCCAGGGCGCGGGCAATGGCGACGCGCTGCTGCATGCCCCCGGACAACTGCCACGGGTAGTGAGACGAAAAATCGGCCAGACCCACCATCTCCAGATACTCGATGCAGCGCGTCTTCGACTCAGCGGCGTTGAGCAGGCGCCCTTCCTGCGTTTTCGCGCGGTGCTGAAAGCCGAACATCACATTGCGCTCGACGGTGAGCCACGGATAGAGCGACTTCGAATATTGTTGAAACAGGTAGACGATTTGCGCGGGCGGTTCGGTAACAACCGTATCGCCCAACATTACCCGCCCGCTGGATGCAGGCATCAGGCCTGCCATGATCTGCAATAGCGTCGACTTGCCGCAGCCGCTGGGGCCGGTGATGGCAAGAAACTCACCCGCGGCGACTTCCAGATTGATCGAGCGCAAGGCTTCGGTTTCGCCGCTCTTGCCGGTGAATACCTTGCTGATCGCTTCACAGCGCAAGCTCGCGGCTGCGGGGTAGTCGCTCATGCTGCTACCGCCATGGTTTCGCGCAGACGCGACCAGTGAAGAAGACGCGATTCGAACGCGACGAACCCTCGGTTCAACGCATAACCCACCACGGTGAGCATCACAATCGCCGCGTACATGTCGGCCGCGCGCGAAGCGAACTGCATCGACATCACGTAGTGACCAATGCCTTGCGAGCCCGCGGTGAGCTCCACCACCACGGTGACGATCAAGGCGAGCGCCAGGCTGATACGCATGCCCGCGAGAATGTGTGGCAGGCACGCGGGCAGTACCACCCGCCAGAGGGTTGCTAAACGAGACAAGCCGAAGGTTCGCGCCACTTGCAGGTAGACGTTATCCACCGAAGCTACACCGCTTGCGGTGTTGATCAGCACCGGGAAAAACACCGCGAAGGCGACGACGAACACCTTCAATCCATCGTCCACGCCTAGCAGAAACATTAAGGGCGGGATGATGGCAGGCGCGGGACTCGGCCGTATGAATTCAATCATTGGTTGCAGCGCACGGCGTAACGCGGGGAGGGTGGCGAGGGCGATACCCAATACGATGGCCAGTGCGCAGCCCGCCGCATAACCGCGCGCCATGCGCCACAGGCTTGATGCGATCACCCGTGGCAATTCGCCGCTGGCAGTGCCGCGCCAGAAGGAATCCAGCACCGCACTGAAGGCCGGCCAGTTGTCGCTTTGCACCGCGCCGCTTCGTACGCTCGCCTCCCAGGCTAGGAGCAGCAAAATAATTAGGCAGACGCCGCTTAACCGCGTATGGAAGAAAACCTGCATGGGTTGATTAACTTGCTGCCATTGGCGTGCTATCGAACCGCGTTGATCAAGGATATAGGTTCACGGTTTCACGCCCGCGAAGCGCTCGTCGCGCCAGGGTTTGGTGGCGCTCGTAAATTCGATGATGCGGTTCTTCTGCGGGTCGCGCAGCACCGCCACCGTAGGATCTTTGCCTTCTTCCACCAGATCGATCTGTTCGGCAAGCATGCGGCGGAACATCACCACGCCGCGGTCGGAGGCGCCAAGGGTCTCCAGCGTGCGATCGGCCACCACGCCCATGGTTTCCCACACGGCGCGGTCCTGACCGTAGAAATCGCTCAAGTCGAATTCGCCATTGCCCAAGGCGGTGTCCGCGACCAGGTTGAATGGGATATCGGCGTCTTCACTTAATGGGCGCGGTAGCTTCGAATTCTCCGCCATCAGGCCCACCCAAATGATGCGTGTGTTGTCGTCATCGATCGGCACACGGAAATGCATCGCTTCGGTGGGGCCTTCGGGAATGCGAAGGATGGTGGGAAAAATAAGCGGCGGGCGAACTTCCATTTCCGGTTTATCACCGCCGTACATGAGCGTTTTCTCGATTCCCCATTCGCTCACCTCCCAGTCGTAATCGACGATGGGCCGATAAAAATAACTTCCCATGTATTTTGAGGGCAGGTCGAGCTCCATCGACATGTGGCCGTGGGTGTAATAGGTATGCACCGAGTCGGCGGTGTTCTCCTGCACCTGCAGCCAGTTGCAATGATGATCGGGAAATAGGTTGATGACGCGCGGTCGATCAGTGCGCACCAGTACATCCCAACGAGGTAGGAGCGGTGCGCGCTTGGGGTCGGGACCCATGTAGACGAATAACAGGCCACCCAGTTTTTGCACCGGGTAGGTT
>JBJXEY010000154.1:0-3452 GCA_046153355.1 Burkholderiales bacterium | reverse complement strand
CCTTGTCTCGATCGAATGTTCTGACGTGCGCTGGCATGAGCGAAAAATCCCTTCCTGCTGCGGTACTTGAAGGCAATGCAAATTGAATCGCACAAATTGTAGCATTTCGCGTTTGTCCGGCTTGGCGAAAGTGAACCGCTAATCACGGCCCAAAGACGGCAAAGTCTTTACCTTGACGTATCGCAATTCAGTTTGATTTGAAAGAAATACTTTTAACAAGTATTTAACCCTGTGCCTAACAGTCTTATTCCAATTTCAATATGTAATAAAAATAATGGGTGTTCAGAGCTTAATATCGCGCCGGCAGCAATGGCAAACGTCAACCCAACCGTCGTATAAAATAATTCCATGTTGCCTCAGCCACCCCGCCACGACAAAGCCGCCGCCTACGCGCGCTCGGGCCTGTTCAAAGCGCTGAATACCTTCACCGATCTTGAACTGCGCATCGCGCAACTCCCTTCCGAAAAAGAACGCGGCGACGCCTTTGAGGTGTTCGTCGAGGCCTATCTTTGTACCGACGAGATGGTGCAGGCCGCCGAGGTCTGGGTTATCGGCAAGGTTCCGGGGGAGGTCAGGCGGCAGCTCAACCTTCCTTCCAGAGATTACGGTTACGACGGCGTGTTTCGCGCGAGGACAGGCGAGTTGGTCCCCTACCAGGCGAAATTCCGCTCGGGGCGGGCTTCGCTTCCGTATGCGGAGCTGGCCACCTTCTTCGGCATTTCGGAAAAAGCCGAGCGGCGTGTCGTACTGACCAACTCGATCGCGATTGCCGCGGTCGCCGAGTCGCGCAGCAGTTTTCAGACCACGCGCGGCGGCGACTTTGATCGTCTGGATGCCGCGCAGCTTGCCGCGATCGACTCCTGGATCGATGGCGTCGCGCCCGCGCCCGCGGTGCGGGAGCCGCGTCCGCACCAGCGCGCCGCTTTGAACGACATTGCAAAGGAATTCGCCGATCACAATCGCGCCACCGTCGTCATGGCCTGCGGCACCGGCAAAACGCTGGTTGCGTTGTGGGCGGCGGAGGAAGCGAAACCGAAAAGCGTGTTGGTGCTGGTGCCCTCGCTCAATCTGCTGCGCCAGACCTTGCATGAGTGGGCAAAGTGGACCCACTGGGGTGATCGATTCCGTTTTCTATGTGTCTGCTCCGACCCGAAAGTGGGTTCGGGGCTGGACGAGATTGAGATCCGGCCCGAGGACGCGGACTTCCCCGTTCGCACCGACCCGGCCATCGTGCGGCGATTTCTCGCCACCGGCGATGACGCGGTGTCCGTGGTGTTTTGCACCTACCAGTCCGCGCCCGTGGTCGGCGAAGCGGTAAAGGGCGTTGAACCCTTCGACTTGGGCATCTTCGATGAGGCGCATAAGACCACGGGCCGGGAAGGCACGCGCTTTGCCTTTTCCCTGAGAGACGAAAACCTGCCGATCCGCAAACGCCTGTTTCTCACCGCCACCCCGCGCCACTACGACATCAAGAAGCGCGACAAGGAAGGCGAATTCGCGGTGGTGTCGATGGATGACGAAGCCGTGTATGGCCGCGTGGCGCATCGATTGTCGTTCTCCCAGGCGGCCGAGCAGAAAATAATCGTCCCCTACAAAATCATTATCTCGGTGGTCGACAGCGCCATGATCGACAACGCCCTGCTCGACCAATCCGATGTGGTCATCAAGGGCGATCCGATCCGGGCCAAGTGGGTCGCGCACCAGATAGCCCTCAAACGCGCCGTCGAGGAACACGACCTCAAACGTGTGATCACCTTTCACACCAGCATCAAAGTGGCGGCCGCGTTCGCCTCCGACGAAACCGAAGGCGTCGGCATCCACCTGCCGCAATTTCAGCGCTTTCACGTCTCCGGCAATCAGGCCACAGCCGAGCGAGACGAACATTTGCGCGAATTCGCACGGGTTCAGCGCGGCCTCATTACCAACGCCCGATGCCTGACTGAGGGAGTGGACGTGCCTTCGGTGGACATGGTCTCGTTCATGAACCCTCGGCGAAGCAAGGTCGACATAGTGCAAGCGGTGGGTCGCGCCATGCGGACGTCGAATGACGGTAAGGTCTATGGCTATGTGCTGATACCGCTATTCCTTGAAACGCGTAAAGGGGAGAACCAGGAAGAAGCGCTCGAGCGAACCGGCTTCGATGAGATTGCACAAATTCTCAATGCGATGCGTGACAACGACGATGAATTGAGCGAAATCATTCAAGCCTTGAAAGTCGAAAAGGGCAGAACGGGTGGATTTAATGAAGACCGCCTGCGCGACAAGATTGAAGTGCTGGGACCGCAAATTCAGTTAAGCGAGCTGGCCGCATCGATATGCACTCGGATTGTCGAGGAACTCGGCGTCACATGGGATGAGCGATATGGACAGTTGATTGCCTACAACGCAACCTTCGGTGACTGTAATGTTCCGACAAATTCGGCAAACAATGCGACTCTTGGTCGTTGGTGCAGTACTCAAAGGCAAATATACAAGACTAACCAACTCTCCCCAGACCGAATTGCACACCTCGACGAATTGGGCTTTGTATGGGACCTATTTGCGTCGGCGTGGGAGGAGATGTTCGTCGCACTGACAACCTATGAAAGGGACCACGGCGATTGCAATGTGCCGCAAGGATGGACGGTCAATCCTAAGCTTGGGACCTGGTGCAATAACCAAAGAAATTTATTCAAGACAAATAGCCTTTCAAGGAAGCGCGTGGCGCGTCTTGAGCGGCTCGGCTTTGTATGGGATCCATTGGTTACAGCATGGGAGCAAATGTATATAGCCTTGCGTGGCTATCAGGTAGATCACGGCCACTGCAATGTGCCACAAAGATGGCAAGAGAATCCAGAACTTGGAATTTGGTGCGGCGTGCAAAGGAGAAGTAAATGCAGTAACAAGCTCAGTTCAGACCGTGTCAATCGCTTAGACCAACTCGGTTTTGTGTGGGATCCACTTGCCGCAGCGTGGGAAGAAATGTTTACTGCGCTAACTGAATATGAACGGAACCACGGTAACTGCGATGTTTCCGTACTTGATGCCGAATACAGTGAACTAGGTCGATGGGTAGCCAACCAAAGATCGCGACTTCACGCGGGAAAACTTGATGAATCGCGCAAAGTCCAATTGGATGCAATTGGATTTACGTGGGACACAAGGGACGAAACGTGGGCAACCCAATTTGCCGAATTGTTGAGATACAAGAGCGCGCATGGTGATTGCAGGGTTCCGCGCCGCTGGAAAGAAAATCTGGATCTGGCGCGGTGGGTGGGAACACAACGTCAGAAAATGAAAAATGGGCGCCTTGCTTCGGAAAGGATATCAAGGCTCAGCGAAATTGGATTCGAGTGGGATATCGCCGACTCTAATTGGGAGAAAAACTTCGAGGCACTAGAAGCATATCGTCGAGAATTTCGGGATTTCAACGTTCCGGAGAATTGGACTAAATGGCCAAGTCTTCGTAGGTG
>JBJXEY010000153.1:0-8549 GCA_046153355.1 Burkholderiales bacterium | reverse complement strand
CGCCGATCCCGCCGAAGCTAAACACCACGTCTTCAGTTTTCATCGTGCGCGAAAGGGTTGACGTAATGATGTCGCGATCATCCGCCAGGTACTGCGACCAGGAAAGTTTCAAGCCGCGCGCGGCGAGTATTTCGATGGTCTTTGCAAAATGCTTGTCCTGGCGTTTGCCGCGAATAATCTCATCACCAATGATGATTGCGCCGAAGTTCATTTTTAATTTCCGTTTTTCGTTCGGGTGATTTTCGGTTCTTGCGCCGGCACATTATCCAGATCGGAAAGCCACACGGTGGCCTCGCTATCGCTGGGCGCCCGATAGTCGCTGCGTGGAGAAAGCGATCCACCCGAACCCACTTTCGGGCCATTGGGCATGGCGCTGCGCTTATATTGACTGGATTGAAAGAATCTCTTTAAGAAAATGCCCAGCCAGTGCCTTATTTCACCAATATTGTATTCATGTTTTGAGCTATCTGGCAGCGCTTCATCGGTTGCGCTGGGCCAGTTGCCCGATTGTTTATCCCGCCAGGCGTTCCAGGCAAGGAACGCCACCTTGCGCGGCAGATAACCGAAACGTAACGTGTAGTACAAGTGAAAATCCTGAATCTCGTAGGGGCCAACCGAGGCTTCGCTCTCCTGCGTGGGCTGACCTTTGCTGTTTCCCGGCACCAGTTCGGGGCTGATGGCGGTATCGGCCACCGCATCCAACACGCGGCTCACCTCCGCCCCAAAAATATTGTTGCGCGCGGCATGGCGAATCAAAAAGCGAATCAAGGTTTTGGGTACGCTCGCGTTGACGGCGTAGTGCGCCATCTGATCGCCCACCCCGTAGGTAGACCAGCCCAGCGCCAGCTCGGATAAATCTCCCGTACCGACCACCGGTGCGTTGTGTAAATTGGCAAGGCGAAACAGATGGCTGGTGCGCTCGCCCGCCTGCACGTTCTCGAAGGTGATATCGAATACCTTTTTTCCTCGGGCAAACGGATGGCCGATGTCCTTGAACATCTGCATACACGAGGGGCGGATATCAATTTCCTCGGCGCTGGCGCCGATGCCAGCCATCAATTGCCGCGCCTGCTTTAAGGTGCGCTCGCCAGTGGCGAAACCGGGCATGGTATAGGCGAGAATATTTTTTCGCGGCAGGCCCATGACATCCATGGCGCGCGCGCACACCAGCAAGGCTTGCGTCGAATCCAACCCACCGGACACGCCGATCACCACCTTGGCAGAACCAATTGCGCGCAGGCGTTTCACCAGGCCCTGCACCTGAATTTCGTAGACCTCGCGACAACGCTCATCGCGCGTGGCGGGGTCGGCGGGCACGTAGGGGAATCGCTCGTATTGTCGTTTAAGCGGCAATACAGCATCGCGCGGCGCACTAAGTTCGAAATCAATAACGCGAAACTTTGCCACCTCATCGCGGTGCCGGTCCACCGCCTGGCCGAAACTGGTCTGCCGCATGCGGTCTTGCGCGATGCGATCAAGATCAACCTCGGCGCTGATCACTTGCGAGCGATAGGCATAACGCTCAGTCTTCGCCAAGGGAACACCGTTCTCGTAAATCATGCCGTGGCCATCCCAGGCCATGTCGGTGGTGGATTCGCCAAAGCCGGCGGCGCTGTAGAGATAAGCCGCCAGGCAACGCCCCGATTGATTGGCCACCAGTTCGGAACGGTAACGATCTTTGCCGATGGTGATGTTGGAAGCCGAGAGATTGAGGAGTACGGTCGCGCCCGCCAGCGCGGCAAAGGAGCTCGGTGGGATCGGTGTCCACAGGTCTTCGCACAGCTCCGCGGCAAAGGCGAACAGGGGTTGGTCGGTTGCGCGAAATATCAAGCGTGCGCCAAACGGCACGCGCTCGCTTCCTACCGAAATCTCGTTGACCGTCGCCACATCGCCACGCGCGAAGTGGCGCAACTCATAAAATTCGCGATACCCCGGCAAGTAGGTTTTGGGTACCACGCCTAATATCCGGCCGCGATGCACCACCGCCGCGCAATTGAACAGCAATCCCTCGACACGCAAGGGTAGGCCCACCACGCACACGGGGAAAAGATTTTCTGAGGCCTTGCGCACCGATTCCAAGGCAACCAAGGCGCCATCGAGCAATGCCTGTTGATGGAACAAATCCTCGCAGGAGTAGGCAGTGAGGCCCAGTTCCGGAAACAACACCAAGGCGCAGCGCTCAGAGTGCGCCTCTCTCATCAGTTCCAGCGTGCGCGCGCCATTCCATGCGGTATCGGCCACGCGCACCTCGGGCACGGCGACCGCAAGCCGCACGAAGTTATGCTGGTAGAGGTTGAAAAACGAGCGGCTGGAGGAAGACACGCTTGGTGCCTTATTCGGTGGCATTGGAAGAAAAATTATCCCAGAAATCCGTGACTTATGCGAATTCCTTCAAGCACCCTCGCATAAATCGTCATGCGCTTGCCAGGTGCGGCTAAGAACTGGCCAGGCTGGGCGCGATATTGAGCTTTTCATCGCGTAGTTTTTTCAATCTTCCCAAAGAAAAATGAATGAACGCGAGACCCGCGTACACCGGCATGAAAAATCCAAGAATCGGTATATGACTGAAAAGGGCAACGATCACGCCCAGGCCAAAATACTCAAAGCGATGGCGTTGGGTCAATGTCGCGATTTCTGCGGCGCTGGCGTGTTCGGCGAGCGCGTCGTAGCGGAACATGCGTTGATTCAGATAGGCAAACAACAGCACTGGCAACACCGGCCAGAAAATCGCGAATAGCCATAGCGGCAAGGTCACCGCGACCAGAAACAAAAACACCAGAACCGCCAGCACGGCATTCCACAGGCTGCCGGAAAAGCTGCCCCCTTGTAGCGCCGCCAACAGCGGATATTCGCGTGTGGCTACGTGGCTCACCATGACCGGCATGGCAAAGATACTGGTGAGCACCACCGCAACCACCAGCACCAAGGGCACCGTAATCATGACCAGAATGACCCCGGCCAGATGCGCCGCGACCAACGCGAACGGCCACACCGTCATCAGCCATTGCACCATGTCGGTGGATTTGAGTTGCACATCGATCCACTGCGAGGCCTGCGTCCAAAACGCAAAGGCCAGCGCGATCCACAATAAGGCCGACAGGAATAGCGGCCAGATCATCAGGAGCAGCATCTTCGGATGCGCAAGCGACACCAGCGCACGGGCCAATGCGGCGATCATCGTTTAGGTAGGGCAATTTGCATTGCGCGGATTAATCCTTGTGGTAGGAGAAGCGATTATCTCACCCGCCCCTTGGATTCCCACCCGCAAGCGTGTAGATTTTGGAAACTGACGCACAACCTGAATCGCCCAAGCCCACATCGCTCAATCCCATATCGCTTAACCTCGCTGCCGATCATCCCGACAAAATACATGGACAACAAAATCGAAACTCCGAGTCAGAGCCAAATTAATTCAGAAAATGTCGCGCTGACTCGGTTTTTGCCGTTCCTGCGCTGGTGGCCCATGGTGACGCCGGCCACGATGCGCGCGGATTTTCTCGCCGCGCTGGTGGGCGCCATCGTGGTGCTCCCGCAAGGCATCGCGTTCGGCATTCTTGCGGGTGTGGGCCCTGCGTACGGGCTTTACTGCGCCATGGTGCCCTGTCTCATCGCGGCACTGTTTGGCTCTTCGTGGCACGCCATGTCCGGCCCCACCAACGCCGTATCGCTGGTGGTGTTCGCCACTCTCGCGCCACTCGCGCTACCTGGATCACCACAATATGTGTCGCTCGCCTTGACCCTCGCCTTCATGTCCGGTGTGCTGATGTTCGCCATGGGCCTCGCGCGCGCCGGCACGCTGGTGAATTTCATTTCGCATACGGTGGTAGTGGGTTTTACCGCCGGTGCAGGCGTGCTCATCATCGCCAGTCAACTGCGCGAGTTTTTTGGCATCGCCATCGAACGTGGCACCGGTCCGTTGGCTACCTTTGTCGAAGTGGCAATACGCTTACCCGAGACCCACTCGTGGACCGTGGCGGTGGGCGCCACCACGCTCGCGGCAGGTGTCGCTTCAAGAAAAATTTTCCCGAAATTTCCCTACACCATCTCGGCCATCGGCGCGGGCTGCGCGGCGGCGGCGATCATTCAAGCGCTAATCGGTGAGCAATCGGGCCTACGCATGGTGCAGGCCATCTCGGCAGGCCTACCCCCCTTGAGCGCGCCCGACTTGTCGATGGATACGCTGCGCACGCTTGCCGGCATCGCCATTGCCGTCACGGTGCTCTCCGTCACCGAGGCGATGTCGATCGCACGTTCGGTGGCTTTGCGAGCCGGCCAGCGCATCGATTCAAACCAGGAATTCATCGGACAGGGTGTGTCGAACATCGCCGCCAGTTTTTTCTCCGGTTACCCCTCCAGCGCGTCGTTTAATCGAAGCGGCCTGAATTACGACGCCGGCGCGAAAACACCGCTTGCGGCGGTGTTCGCTTCCTTCTTGCTGGTTGTGGTGGTGATCTTTTTTGCACCGTACGCCGCCATCATTCCCATGGCCGCGATCGCTGGTCTCTTGTTCCAGGTGGCCTGGGGACTGTTCGACCTCACCCACATCCGCCACATTCTGGCCACCGACAAGGGCGAATCGGCGGTGTTGACCGTCACCTTCGCAGCGACATTGCTCCTATCCCTGGAAATCGCGATTCTCGCCGGGGTGGTGTTTTCCCTGCTCATCTATCTCAACCGTTCCTCGCACCCGGCGTTACGCAGCTTGGTCCCGGACCCGCGTGTGCCCGAACGAAATATGTTGGAAGTAGAACCGGGATTCCCCGAATGCCCACAAATGAAAATTTTGCGCGTCGAAGGCTCCTTGTATTTTGGCGCCATCGAACATGTGGAGAACCACTTCGATGAAATCCGCAAAACTCAGCCGGCACAGAAGCACCTGCTATTGATGTCCAAAAGCATCAATACCGTGGATCTGGCCGGCGCCGATCTTTTGCAACGCGAAGCGCGCAAGCGCCGCGCCGCTGGCGGGGATTTGTATTTTTACAGCCTGCGCGTACCGGTGATCAAAATGCTCGGCGAATGCGGGTACTTGGATGAGTTTGGCCGCGACCATATGTTCAAAGGCAAACGCGCAGCCTTCAATGGCGTGTTTCAGCGGCTGGATCGCTCCATATGCAAGACCTGCACAGCGCGAATCTTCGAAGAATGCGCGACGATCGAAGGCGCGAAGCCTAGCTGATAGCTCCGACGTGGTAAATTTCCCAACAATTTCCTACTTTTATAGATAACCTCAATACTCATCGCCACATACAACACATTTCTCATTCAATTATTGAATAGATAGGAATCGCTTTATGAGCAAGCAACTACACCTTGGCGCCTTTATGCGGCCGGTGGGCATCCACACCGCCTGGTGGCGCGTGCCCGGCGCCTACCCAGATGCCAACTTCAATCTCAAGCACCTAGTGAGTTTCATCCAGAAGCTTGAAGCTGCCCGATTCGATGCTTTTTTCATGGCCGATCATCTGGCGGTGCTGAACATGCCCATCGAGGCCTTACGACGTAGCGGCACCGCCACCTCATTCGAACCGATGACCCTACTGTCCGCCTTATCGATGGTCACCGAACACATAGGCCTCGTGGCCACGGGATCAACGACGTTCGATGCGCCCTATCACGTCGCGCGCCGCTTCGCGTCACTGGATCACTTGAGCAATGGTCGCGCCGGATGGAACATCGTCACCACCTCCAACCCCGATGCGGCGCTCAACTTCGGCCTCACCGAACACGTCGAACATGACGAACGCTACCGGCGCGCCAAGGAGTTCTATGGCGTGGTCACCGGCCTGTGGGACAGTTGGGCCGACGACGCTTGGCTACGCGACCAGGAAAGCGGCATCTTCTTCGACCCGGCGAAGATGCGTGCGCTCAATCACAAAGGCGAGCACCTCTCGGTACGCGGACCGCTGAACATCGCGCGCCCGGTGCAAGGCTGGCCGGTGATCGTGCAGGCAGGCGCATCCGAAGCAGGACGCCAATTCGCCGCCGAAACCGCCGAAGCCATCTTCACCAGTATGCGCACCCTCGACGAGGGACGCGCCTTCTGCAAGGACATTCGCGCGCGAATGAAAGCGGCTGGGCGTGACCCACAGCAAGTCAGAATCCTTCCCGGTGTGCTGGTGTTCGTCGCCGAGACCACCGAAGCGGCACAAAAGAAAAAGGCGCAACTCGATAGTTTGGTGCATCCGGAGTCCGGCGTACCCAACTTATCGATTCGTCTTGGCACGGATGCCTCGAAATTCGATCTGGATGGGCCATTACCTGAGATCCCCCAATCGAACGCCAGCCAAAGCGGCCGCGACGCGACCGTCGCGCTGGCCAAACGCGAGAACCTTACCGTCCGGCAACTGGCGCAAATCGCCGGTGGCCACAGCGGACTGCAATTCGTTGGCAGCGTGACCGAAGTGGCCGACACCATGCAGGCGTGGCTGGAAGCCGAGGCGTCTGACGGCTTTACCGTGCAGTTCCCCACCGTGCCGGCGGGGTTAGATGATTTTGTGAATCTCCTCGTGCCCGAGTTGCAACGGCGCGGGATTTTCCGGCGTGAATATGAAGGCAAGACCTTGCGGGAGAATCTGGGATTGAAGCGGCCGGCGAATCGGTTTTTTGCGAAGGGCAGCGCGGCTTAATTTCCAATTTGCCGTCGTGCCGGCTTAAGGCTTCATCAAGCAGGTATGAACACGGTCACGCCATGTTCTTTCGCCGCCTGCCTATGGCCGTGATCGAGCGTGGCTCGGTGATTCGCCACGAGCCTCCGCAAGCGCCTGGCTCGCCGTACGGGTGCCGCGCGTTTTTTGCAGCCGGCGAATATTCGCGGCGATCCGCTTTCCTGCGGCCGTGCACTTTTCAGGATCAATTCTGTGGGCCATTACCAAGGCGTCAAAACCCTTCATCGCCATTCGCTTCTCCGAACTACTTTCAAACCAAAGGATTCTAAATTTGAAACGTTTCTTTTGTGCCCCAACCGAATCGGACATCGCGCGGGTGGTCCACTTGCTGGTGACGGCCGCGATTGTGGATGCAGCGCTTTGATCCGACACAGCACGGCGACAATAATTTCTGCGTCATTTGACGCCACAAGCATCGTATGGCATGTTTCGCCATATGAAGGCAATCCGGGCGTATTATGACCGAGCGGAATACCCTGACGGCGCAATCGTCGAAATGAGCATCTGGACCGTGCCGACCCCCGTTCCCGGAAGTTCGCATGCTTTCAAGTACAGTCTTTTTTATGGGTACCCAGGCAAGCGTGTTATCGGCTACGACAATGAGCGCGGAAAAGGCGATCACCGGCACGTTGGCGACCGCGAAGAGTCATATCAGTTTTCCAGCTTGGAAGCACTAATCGACGATTTCCTGTCGGATGTGAAACGAACGCGAGGTGCATGATGAAACAAACAGCGCGACTTCATGTTGGTTCTATCGACGAAATGGCAAAGCGCTTTTCCAATGCCTGGCGGCGACTGGAGCGCGGGGAAAAGGTGCGGGAAACCCACCTGACCTTCTTCGACCTCGAGACCATGATGGCGACGCTTTCTCCCAAGCGCCTCGCCCTGCTCAAGCATGTTCGCCGTCATCCTGCGAGCAGCGTCGCCGAACTCGCCAAGACCCTGGGCCGCGACTACAAACGGGTACATACCGATTTGACCGCGCTGGTTCAAGCGGGATTGATCGTGCGCGATGAGAGCGGTATCCGCGCCCCCTCCGACAGCATTCAGGCGACCGTGTCGCTGAGTGCTTAAGCGGTCTCGAACCTGGAGTCGATTGACGAGGCGGTCCGGCTTGCGCACCAGCGGGTGCGCGACTCCCACTCATCGAACCCAGCCGCAAAATCAGTACTCTAACGCTTCGGTTTCTTTGGCTGCCAGACGAATCCCAATTTATTCAATCGCTTGACATACATTGGCTTTAACGATTTTTCCCGCCATTTTTTACGCTGATCGCTGACCCATTTGCCGAGCGACGGGTTTTCTTTCCATTTTTGCGGAACATTGCAGTGCCCATTAATTTGCTTGTACTCTACAAGCGCGCTATTCCCGCGCTCCCATTTTTCATCAAAGGGATCCCACGAAAATCCGATTTCATTCAACCTCGCAACACGCTCGCTGAATATCCGACCGGTGTTTTTGTCGTTTCGCTGGGTGGCGACCAACGACCCAGGCTTTTATTTTTGGCCCAATCTGCGGGCACAATGCAGTCGCCACGCAGGGCTTTGTAATTCAAAAGGGCTTTGTACTGCTTTTCCCAATCTGCCTCGTGGGGGTTCCACTCAAATTTGAGAGTTGCCAACTGCGCGAGCCGTGCTTCGGACAGTCCCCTTCGCTTTCCATTTTTTCTAAGCTCTGTCACCCAATATGCCAGTTCAGCGTTGTCTTTCTTCCTGATATCGCAATGCCCATGCTTTTTAAAAAAGTCGGCGAGCTCCACATAGTGGATATTCCATGATTCGTCCATCGGAGCCCAGTTAAATCCAATGCTTTGCAGCAATTTGATATGGTCCGCGTTCATCTTTCCTATTTTGAAGTTCGCCCTTTGAGTATTAATCCACC
>JBJXEY010000151.1:0-8451 GCA_046153355.1 Burkholderiales bacterium | reverse complement strand
GATCCTCGGCGCGGTGGCCGGCGGCGTGGCCGGCAGCCTGCTCGAGGAGCGCGCCACGCGCAAAGATGCGATTGAAATAACCGTGAAACTGGAGAGCGGCGAACTGCGCGCCATTACGCAGGATGCCGATGAAGTGTTCAAGCCCGGTGAACGCGTGAGATTGCTCTCCGGTGGTGGCGTGACAAGGGTTACTCACTAGACCGGCTCTGCACTTGAAATAGCGCTCGGTCTTCGAGCCGCAGGGCGCTTAATTTGCCGCCCCATACGCAGCCGGTATCCAGGGCGAGGATATTCGGCGTGAGCTTCAGGCCAAGTGCCGACCAATGACCAAAGATCACCGTCGCCTGCGCGCTTTGTCGCCCTGCCACGTCAAACCAAGGCAAGTAACCCGGTGGGGCGTCGGTGGATTCACCCTTGCTTTTAAATTCCATCTCGCCCTTTGCGGAACAAAAACGCATACGCGTCATGGCATTGACGATAACGCGCAAGCGATCCCAACCCTGTAGCGAATCCTCCCAACTCGCCGGCTTGCTGCCGTAGAGATGCTCGAAAAACTTGCGATGTTTCGGGCCGCGTAGCGCCGCTTCGACTTCGCCGGCCAACTGCGCCGCCTTGCCGATATCCCATTGCGGCAACAGCCCCGCATGCAGCAAAACAAAATTACCCTCGACCACCATCATCGGTCGATGGCGCAACCAATCGATCAGTTCATCGCAATCTGGCGCGGCAAGCACATCGTCCAAGGTATCGTCGTCACGCGGCTTAGCCATGCCTAACGCCAGGGAGATGAGATGCAGGTCGTGATTGCCCAACACCACCAGCGCACGCTCACCGAGACCACGCACAGTGCGCAACACTGCGAGCGACGCTGGCCCGCGATTCACCAGATCACCAACGAACCAGAGGCGATCTTTCGCGGCGTCGAAATTGATCGCGTCGATCAACTCTAACAATTCGTCGTGGCAACCTTGTACATCGCCAATCGCGTAAGTGGCCATGAATGCGACTCTTGTTCTAGAAAGCGGGGAATATCTCGTGCAATGCGGTTAGCGGCCCCGCTCAGTAAGCGTTCTTTCCCGCCATACCCGCTTCCATCAACCGCCGCCACTCGCGCCAATAGGAACGCAATCCCACTTCGCTACCCATTTGCGTGTTACCGCGCACCGTGCCATGCGGAGAAATGCCAATGGCCTGAGCATGTTGATCGGGCTGCGCGCTCCACGCAGTCATGCCGCGCTCATAACCTTGCAACCAGGTTTTCGCCGCGCCAAAGCCCTGCTGACAGGTATCGAATAAATCCAGATCATCGGGCGTCGCCAACCCGGCTGGGTTGAGGAAATCCTCCAACTGCCGCATGCGCCAGGCGCGCAAATCGGGTGATTCACCAATCGGCGCCAGCGAATAGGTTTGCACCTCGGTGAGATCGGTAGCTAGCGGCCGCACCACACGAATATGCGGCACCACCGTATCCAACACCAGCACATTGGGAAATAACGCCGTGTTGCGAAGATCGAGCATCCAGTCCGCGCGCACCTTGCCAACCCGCGCGCGTATCTCGTCGATCACCGGATAGATCGGGCGCTTGGCGACACTATCGATGGTGCGCCAATACACCGAGTGGCCATGGGGAAAATCAAAAATCCCGCCTTCGCCACTGGCGCGGTCGGCATAGTCGATGCGATTGACATCACTTTTCACGTTGGCTGCGGCGCGTTGCTTCACCGCAGCAATGTAACTGGCGTGGGTGATATCGACGTGATAACTATCCAATGGATTTTCAAGCTGCAACTTCCAATTGCCGCGATAGGTATAGATGCTCTGGCCAGGAATCACCTCCATGCCATCCTTGCCCTGATCCATAATGAGATCGAGAAAAAAGCGGTAATCGCCCAGGTACTCATCCAAAGGCGGAACCTGCGCCGACAGGCTGCCGAACACCATCCCCTTGTAAATCGCCACCTTCGCCACCGGAATTAGATCGTGATTCTCGGCGTCGAACGCGGCGGCGTAACAACCCGACTTGCGATCTTTGATATCGACATTCTTACCCGCCGCATCGTAGGCCCAGCCGTGATACGGGCACACGTGATAGCGCGCATTGCCCTGCGATAGCCGCGCCACCGTCGCGCCCTTGTGACGGCAGGCGTTGATGAACGCACCCACACGGCCCTTGATATCACGCGCCACCAGCACCGGCGTGCGCCCGATGCGCGAAGTCACGTAATCGTTGGGTTTTGCAATCGAGGACTCGAAAGCAATGAAGATCCAGGTTTTCTCGAAGATATTCTTGAACTCGAGTTCGAGCAGATCGTTATTAGTAAAGGCATCGCCATGCACACGAAAAACGTTCGCGTCGGGCCGGTCGTCGAAATAGCGGTTTAGTTCGCTCATGTCCATGTCGGTCAACCTTTACAAGAATTCCTGAAGATACGATTTCCTATCAACTACTTACTACTTACAAGTTTGAAATCGCAGTTTGCGATTTCAAAGCCCACACTTACCGACTCGATTCGAGTGTTGCGGCGAGCAACTCGGAAGTTGCTCGGAAGTCCACCGCTTCCGAGTTAACTGGGCGTTCGAGTTGAAGGGTAACTCATCATGTCAACAAAGCTACTCGCAACTCACTCAACAAAAACAATTTTAATCTGCCTGCTCTTTGCCACTCGGCTTCGATGAAGAGGGCCCATAGTGTCAGAACGGGAATCGGATTTTGGCTTGTCGGCCAGATCGTTACAATTGAGAAATTTCTACCTGAAAGTGTCGATAAGATCCTTGCATTATGGATTTAAGTTTGTTGATTCTGACAACCAAACTTGCTGATTTGCTACGCTGCTGCTTGTTTCCCGCAACATAAAGTCAATCTTTTAGCCCCGAAATAACTGTCGTTGTACGCCCTTTGATGAAAGTTCAAGATGAATAAAGCTTTTCACGAACGCATCGCCAAAATGAATGAAATGTACAAACTACCCGCGAACGACAAGCCAACGCTTCCGCTAAACGTCGCCGACCGTCTAACGCGCTTCAAGGCCACCTTGCTTGATGAAGTACACGAGATCGATGAAATCGCAGCGCTAGTCACCAAGGGCGCCGACCCTGCCGAAGTCCTCACCGCCATCGCCGACCTGCTGGGCGACGTGATGGTGTATTGCCGCTCCGAGGCGCTGAAATACGGTTTGCCTTTGGAAGAGGTGCTGGATGTCATCATGGATAGCAACGAGAGCAAACTGGGCGCCGATGGCAAGCCCATTTACGATGCCAATGGTAAGTTTCTCAAAGGCCCCAATTACTGGAAGCCCGAGCCGCGCATCAAGACACTGCTTGAATCCCAAGGCATTCAACACGGCCCCGCTCAATAGGGCTGATCGTCATGGCCGATAAACCACACAATAAATTTCGCGACGCAACCCGCGTCGTCCTCGCCGGTCGCCACCCGGAGGACCACTACGGCGTAGTCAATCCACCCGTGTACCACGCCTCCACCGTGATCTCACCCAATCTCGCGGACTGGGAGCAAAAAGACCGCGACTACGCCGCCGACAAACCCGGCGTGTATTACGGTCGCCACGGCACACCAACCTTGGCCGCGCTGGAAGAAGCGGTCGCCGAACTCGAAGGTGGCTATCGCGCCATGCTGTATCCCTCGGGCCTGGCCGCCTGCGCCGGCGCGCTGATCGCCTATGTCAAAGCCGGCGATCACGTTTTGATCTCCGACTCCGCCTACGGTCCAATGCGTCGCGTCGGTTGGCGGTTGCTTTCCCGCTTTGGCGTCGAGGTGCAGTTCTACGATCCCCTAATCGGCGCTGGCATCGCCGCATTGCTGCGCGCCAATACAAGCGTCGTCGTCGTCGAAGCACCCGGATCGCTCACCTTCGAAATGCAAGACATCCCCGTCATCGCCACCGCCGCGCACGCGCGCGGCGCCATCGTCATCATGGACAACACCTGGGCCACGCCGCTGTATTTCAAAGCCTTCGCGCATGGCGTGGACGTCTCCATCCACGCCGCCACCAAGTACATCGTCGGCCATTCCGATGCCATGGTGGGCATCGTCTCCACCACCCAAGAAGCCTGGCCCAAACTACGCGAAACCCACGTCGACCTCGGCCAAACCGTTGGCCCGGACGACGCCTACCTCGCACAACGCGGCCTACGCACCATGGCCACGCGACTCAAACAACACGGCGAAAGCGCCTTGGCATTAGCCGAATATTTATGCCGTCGCCCGGAAGTCGAACGCGTGTTGTATCCCGCCTTGCCCAGCGACCCCGGCCACGCCATATGGAAACGCGACTTCACCGGCGCATCGGGCCTATTCAGCGTGGTACTCAAACCCATCGACAAAAAAGCATTCACCGCATTTGTCGATGGCCTCGAACTCTATGGCATCGGCGCCTCATGGGGCGGCTACGAGAGCCTCATCATGCCGTTCAATCCGGCGCCGATACGAAAATTGAGCAAGTGGCCATATATCGGGCCCGCGTTTCGCATTCATGCGGGGTTGGAACATGTCGATGATTTGATCGCGGATTTGGAGGCAGGGTTTGGGCGGTTGAAGCGGGTGTAGGCGATTAGATTGAGCGTCTGGATCGAGGCGCAACGCAATTATCGAATCGAAAAGTCCCCAAAGGTTTGGTACCTAGGGCTTTGGCTAGAATGTATCCGTAGATATATAACGGCATATGGACTATCTACCCGTAGAAATTTGCATATGGCGGTGGATGGCAATAGCATCTGACGGGTTCTTATCATTCAACGTTAGATTTTTCGTGTCGCCATCAGAACACTACAAGCACGCGCTAAAGAACATGGAACGGACACTTCATGCGCTCGCCTCTCGTGTTCCGCATCCGCAGCGCGTACCGTACAAGGACTCCTTTGTCTTTCGTTATGTGGAAAAGACTGTTCATCAAGCGCTTGTGCAGAAGCTCGCACGCTTAATAAGCGGCCTTTACGCCACGCACCTTCTATGGAGCACAGGTTTTATTCAGGAGCAGGCTTCGTTGCAACGAATCCTAGACGAAATCGACGAAGACATTTCTTTTCTGTCATTTTCCGTCATAAACAATGACTCAACCGAATCGCACAAAACATACTTAGACGCTTTTTTTCAAGAAGAGTTTGATCCAAAAGATATTGTTGTCTCATCGAAAGAACGCCCCATGGTCCCCAGAAAAAAGATCCGTGCATACATTGACCGTATGGCGAGCGGACCGCAGGGGTCAAGTAAACATCTAGATGCCGCACGAACCGTAAGTAAAGCCTTTTCGGGTTTTGTTCATGCTGCATCACCGCAAATCATGGACATGTACGGCGGCGATCCTCCGCGCTTTCATGTTCGAGGAATGCTTGGCACGGAGAGGCATCTAGAGCACAGCGCAGACCTATGGAATTACTTCTACCGAGGCATTCTTGCATTCGGAATCGCGGCGAAGGCTTTTGGTGACGACGAGATGTTTAATTCGATCCGAGAGTTCTCGGACAAATTTGCCAAAGAAACTGGGAATGACTATCAGTCAAATGACTGGCAAGAAATCAAACTTTAGCTGTACCGAACGCGAAAGCGGCCATCTTTTTTTCGCAACCGTTGGCGCGCGCGCTGGTAAGCATGGCGTTGGGCCTCTCAAAATTAGCCACATCTATTTCTTATGGGATATTCAGCTATGACAATCATTGGGGAGGCATTAGCAAAGTGGGGGGTAACACGTCTCGCAGATTTTCTATTCAAGCTTATTGGTAAAGCATGTGGCAATAAGCCTGTCCCTAATTGGGAAGCCACGATTGAGCGTTTGGTTCCAGATATCCGAATTTACGGCCTTGTACCGGAAGAACCGAGACTTGAACTTCTAGGCCCATACCGAGCTACGAATGAGCAAAGGAAAGCGGCAGATCTGTTGAGGCCAACACTTGATGAAAACGACCCACATGCCATGCTTGTCGAAGAGCCAGAACTCATTCATAGCCCGGTCCATTTGCGGGCTAATACGCTCGACTACGCATTGCTGGAGGTTCTTAGAAATGAAAAGAAACACCAACATATAGTGTCGGCTGGAGCCCTTGTCGTGTGCCAAAAAGCAAGGACTCTGGTTCTCCATCACAGATCGAAGGACTCCCGTACATTTGATGGTTGCATTCATATCACTGGCGGTGCGTACTGGCCGCCCAACGTTATACCGCGAAAGGATCGTGACGCCCTGAGTTTGAAGGCAACCGCGCGGCGCGAAGTTATGGAGGAAACCGGGGCTGCAATTGACTGCGATGGGTCGGCACCGATGTTGCTAGCTCAGGAGCGATCTGAACGCTTCTTTCAATTTGTGCTATTGGGCTCGAATATTTCGCCCACCCAGTTGCGGTCCTTGAAAGAGAACTGGGAGGGCAAGGGCATCATTAAGGTTGGCTACGATGAATTGCGCGCATATCTAGTATCTCCTCCCAAACCGTGGGTCCCTTCAGGAAAAGGCCATGTGCTTGCGTGGTTAGCTTTAGGAGCGCCTGGTGGGGGATGGATGCCACGGTTTGGAAAGCTAACGCCACAAGAATTGTTCCTGGATATTGTTTCCTTGTCAGCATGAAGCTGCGAGGCCCAATCGGGTAGCCAGAGGTGTCTAGCCCCCGGCCCCCATAACACCCCGCATGAGGGTCCGCACGGGGCGTTTCCGCCGGATTAGAAAGGTCGCCCATATTGGACCTCCATAGCTGGTTACGACGCTGGCCGCCGAAATCGTTTCACCTGGTCAGGTGCGGGACGACCGCCGAGGCCTGCGCGTCTCACTCTTAGCCTACAGTTCAGGCCTTCACCATGTCCCACCCATCACGGTGGGCGTTCGGCTACTGCGCCCTCTGCTGACTTCTGTTCAATCACGCCCGGTATTGCCACCGTGCGCGCTGCCCGAGTCGCGGTAGCGTCCGGTGGCGGTTCCGCCGCTTTCGCGGCGGGCCTCAATCTGGCTCCCATGACGACCACGGTGACTATAGGGTTCGATGGCGTATCCGCCCCTTTCGAGACGGGCCTCAATTCGACTCCCATCGCCACGCAGACCGCATGTTGAACAGATCTCCCCGAATAAGTTCATGATCTGTCGATGCACAACCGCTGCATTTACCCTATACCCTGTTGTTGCCTGTGGACTTCGTCATCAAGAGTGCTGACTTGTCCGAGGACTGGGCCTTCTATGCAATTTCTGTACGTCGGCTCGCATCTTTGCACTCCGACTTCCTTCAGACCATTCCTCACGGAATCGCCCTTGCCTTCGGCTAGCGGTTATGTTGGCATTTCTAAGTACTCCCACAGGGGACTTTCACCCCATAAGATCATGCCGATGACGGGCGTACACTTTGGGTGGAAAGGACGGGCCGAAGCGGGCTTGAGTTTCTTCGGAAACACCTCGCGCGCCCGCCGTTGATTATGACGTTCGGCGACGACCCGACCGTATGCCGCAGCGCCGACGATAAATTTGCGAACCATGAGGTAATGAGACATGAGCAACGATAGTCAACGGAGCGATTACATTCAACACAACGAGTTTGCTAAGTCGATCCAATTGGGGCTGATCCTCATTGCTGGAATTAGCGTTATTTGTGCCCTGCTTCGAAGTTTCTATCCTGATCGATTCGATGAGAAGACAGCGATGTTTCTCGTTGTCGCGGTAGTTGCTCTCATGATTCATCAGATCACCAAGTTCAAAGGGTTCGGTATCGAATTTGAGAAGAAAGTCGATCAGCTAAGCGAAGACGTTAAAAGTGTCGAGGCGGCATTTGGAAACTTGGAAAAGGATTTGGGGCCAGGAAGCAAAACCTCTGTAACACCTACCGCCGCCGCCACACCAGTAGTCGCCGTAACGGCTTCACCGGATGCGCTGCCCTTGGATGCCGACGATCCCAACAAGCGACAATTTGGAAACTCACCAGCACATAACGGGCGGAAGCTCAGCGCCACAATTAAACCTCTTGCAGGTACGATGAGTTCAAGATGCCAAGTGAATATTAGTGTGGTATCGACTGATCCGGCGCGGCCGCTCGTCGGAAAGGTTAAGCTGCATCTGCATCCTACATTTGGCCGGTGGTCGACGTATGACCTCGATGTCAAAGGAGGAGTAGCGGAAGACAACATTGTGTCCTACGGTGCGTTCACAATCGGTGTTGAAGCGGACGACGGGAAGACGCGACTTGAACTAGATCTCATGGATATGCCCGGCGGGACGAAACGATTTTACGAGGAATGAGCGACTTTTTGCCGTTGATATCCGCGAACTCGTCGCCGAACAAACCGTTCCACCGGAACCGTGGGATATGCGGTGTGGTGAGGGCCGCGGCATTCGCCGCGGTCCGGTGAACGGTAACGTTGGGCCACATAGCCACGCTTTACTGTAGTCATGCGTCGCGTTACTATTACGCATGATTAAGTCGTTTGCCTGCACAGAAACGGAATCGCTGTCTAAAGGCGAGCGCGTCAAG
>JBJXEY010000150.1:0-42088 GCA_046153355.1 Burkholderiales bacterium | reverse complement strand
TCGTTGAATTTGACGCCATATTGCGTCAAGCCATCGCGAATTTTTTGCGCGGTAGCGGGCATGTCTTTTTCAATATTGATCTTGCTGGTGCTACCCCCACTTGATATAGAAGGTAATGATATCGATCACCTCTACATCATGAATTCTTTTCTTGCGGTTATCGATGAACGAATCCAGATAGGCTAGATTTTTCAGCTCCGCCACTCCGGGAATCGAAAAATTAAGAGGATTTACCGGCTTCAACACGGCCAACTGCTTGAGCAAATCGTGCAGATACTGGAAGGTCATTTTGGCTTTGGCCTCGACCGCCTTCATCGACTCTTCTTGCATCGATTTTGCCGACACCTGCTGCGTCTTGGCCAACTCCGCCTGTTTTTTCAAATCGTCAAGCAGGCCCATAGTCAATCTCCAAAAAAATTATTTCCAAATTCATGTCAAAGGCGACCATGCCTATGACATTGTTAAGACAAATCCAGCCGAGTCAGCGGCCTCAACCTTGCCTGCTCTGTGGCTAAGAACCGCTTGCGCGGCGCACCGTAATTCGCTTGCGCGGCGTGCCGCAATTCGCCTGCGCAGTTTGCTTTGTACCCAGGGAATACTGGATTGTGCCAGCGAAGGAGGATTTTGTGAATGGGTCATTCGATCAAGTGCTGCGAGAGCCTAACATAATCGACAGGACTTAAATTTTCAGCCCTCAATCCAGGGTCGATGCCCAACCGGATAAGTATTTCTTCGTTAAGCACTCCTTCGAGCGCATTCTTGAGTGTTTTTCGTCGATGCGAAAAAGCCGCGGTTACCAGGCGTTTAAGTTGCAAGGGGTCGGTTCCCGCTCGCGTTTTTGCGTCGCGCGGCCGCAATCTCACGGTCATCGATTGAACTTTAGGCGGCGGGCGGAACGCGCTGGCGGGCACCTCGAATAACGGTTCAACCTCGAACCAAAATTGTGTCATCACTGACAACCTGCCGTATTCGGGCGTGGAATGCACCGCTGCCATTCTTAACACCACTTCCTTTTGCAACATGAAATGCATGTCGATGACGTGTCCGGCGAAATCACATAAATGAAAAATTAGCGGCGTGGAAATATTGTAGGGAAGGTTTCCAACCACACGGATGCCTTGGGGAAACGAGGAAAAATCGGTGTCCAAGGCATCGCCTTCGACGAGGGTTAGCTGCTGGGCGCCGTATTGATTTCGCAGCCCTGCGGCCAGATCGCGATCAATTTCCACCGCATCCATATGCGGAACCACGGCAAGCAGGCGTCGCGTCAGCGCCCCTTCGCCAGGACCGATTTCGACGAAAAGTTCGTCATCGCGCGGCGCGATCGCCACGACCAATCGATCAAGAATGGAAGCATCGGCCAGAAAATGTTGTCCGAATCGTTTGCGGGGAAGATGCCGTAGCGGCGTGTTTGTTCCTCTAGCGGCGGGCAAGCGATTTTTAGGCACGCGCCCCGACCATTTCCACGGCCAACTGTATGGCCTCCACCAGACTGCCGGACTCCGCCTTCCCCGACCCCGCGATGTCCAGCGCCGTGCCGTGATCAACGGAGGTGCGAATGATCGGCAGCCCCAAGGTCACGTTGACGCCAGCGCCGAAACTGGCGAATTTCAACACCGGTAGTCCCTGGTCGTGATACATGGCCAAGACACAATCTGTATCGCGCAACCGCGCGGGGTTGAATAACGTGTCCGCGGGCAACGGCCCCGATAGTAGGATGCCTTGTCTACGCAATTTTTCGAGCACTGGAACGATTACCTCAATCTCCTCGCGCCCAAGATGCCCGCCTTCCCCGCTGTGTGGGTTCAGTCCGGCGACCAGAATTCGTGGTGCATCCAGCCCGAAATCCGCTCGCAGGGCGGCGTGCAAAATCCGGATGACATGTTCGAGCTTGGCGGGTGTGAGTGCGGCCGGAACATCTTTTAGCGCCAGATGTGTGGTGGCCAATGCCACTCTCAAGCCACCGCCCACCAGCATCATCACCACGTCCGTCCCGGCTCTGTCGGCCAAATATTCGGTATGCCCGGTGAAGGCGATTCCCGCGTCATTAATCACGGCCTTGCTCACCGGCGCGGTCACCACGGCAGCAAATTCGCCGGTGATGCAGCCATCGTAGGCGCGATCAATCAATTCCAGCACGTAGGGACTATTGCGCGCATCAAGGCGGCCGGTAACACAGGTTGCCCGTAACGGCACATCAAGCAGTTGCACGCTGCTGGCGCGAGGCCCATCGTTTGGCACGTAAAGCGGCAGGGACACGGATTTTTTCAACTCCGCCGCACGTTGTGCAAAAAGCTTTCTGTCGCCAATCAATACCAAACGCGCGGCTAAGGATGTATTGGCCAGATCGAGGCAGATATCCGGGCCGATTCCCGCGGGCTCTCCCGAGGTGATGGCGATAATGGGAAGTCGGTCAGCGGGAAGTCGCACAGATTGCATGGACAAACCTCTTTCAACCGCCAGACTGGCGGTGAAATTTCATCGATCCTCGTTCCGGTACTCGACGTAGGCGCGATCGCGCATTTGCCGCAACCAGTCTTGATAGGCCTCGTCGCTTTTGCGATCCCGCAGAATCTTGCGCGCTTCGAGTCGTTTGCGTTCAGCCGAAACATCCGATGTGCGCCGCTCCATCACCTGGATCAAATGCCAGCCAAACTGCGTTTTAACCAGGTCGCTTACCTCCATGACCTTGAGCGCCTGAAAGGCGCGCTCGAATTCAGGCAAGGTGTCTCCGGGAACAATCCAACCCAATTCGCCACCCCTGGATGCCGAGGAATCGTCGGATTGCAGCCGCGCCAGTTCGCCGAAATCCGAGCCATTGACGATACGTTCACGAAGCAGCGTGAGTTTGCGTTTCGCCTCGTCCTCCGAAGTGACTTCGCTGGTGCGCACCAAAATATGCCGAATGCGGTTTTGTTCCACCATCAGCGGCGCCGTGCCACCGCGCCGATCAATCACTCTTAATATGTGGAATCCCGCTGGGCTGCGCACCACGCCACTTAATTCCCCGGTTTTCAATTTCGCCACCGACTCGGCGAACAGCTCCGGAAGGCGATCAGTGCCGCGCCAGCCCATGTCGCCGCCCTGCAAGCCATCGGGCGCATCGGAGTAGGTGGCGGCGAGCTGCGCGAAATTGCCATTTTGTTTCATCTTATCCACCACTTCTTGGGCGCGTACGCGCAGGCGTTCCAGTTGGTCGGGGCTCGCCTGTTCGGGAACCCGCACCAATATGTGGCCGAGTCGAATTTCGCCCTGAGCTTCGGCCTCGGCTTTGTTGTCCTGGAGGAAGTTTTCAATTTCGCTATCGGCGATATTGATCTTGCTATCGACTTCACGTTCGCGAATTCGATCAATAAGAATTTCCTTACGCAGATCGTCGCGAAACTTGTTAAAGGCAATACCATCGGTCTCGATGCGTTGACGAAACTCGGCAAGCGTCAAATTATTGGCTTCGGCGATTCGCCCTATGGTGCGATCAAATTCCAATTCATCGACACGCATCGAGGTGTCTTTAGCGAACTGCAGTTGCACGCGTTCGGTAATCAAACGATCCAGCACTTGTTTTTCCAGATCACCACGGGGCGGAACCGGCGTGCCGCGACGACGCAGACCCTCGATCGCGGATTGCAACTGTTGTTCCAGTTCGTTTTGCGTGATGACTTCGCTATTCACCACCGCCACGATGCGGTCAATCAACGTAATGCGCTGCCGCGGCGCCTGCGCCAAAGCCGGCGCCGCCCATGCGGCGAGCGTCACCACGAGCAAGACAGTTTTTAGAACACTCGGCATAGTCGCGTCGTTACCGGCTGGGCCAAAATTGGTGGAAACAAGCGTTTGTTAGTCATCGAAATTTCCCGCGCGTCCGGAATTCACCGCCTGATTGAGCCGCGAATAACCCGGGATATTGCGCCTGAGCGCTTCGAATGGATCGGAGCCGATTTTGGAGAAACCGTTCAATTCGATTTGAAGGAAAACAGTGTGCGTCGCGACACCCGCGGCCGAAGCAAAACGTTGAAATACAAAACGGCCAATCCAACAATCGGCATTGTATTCGAAGCCCGCCAATGCCTCGACTACGCGATGATCGCGCATCGAATAGTTGTAACGCCCGACACCGTAAACTCTTCCCGCCAAAGGCCATTGCCCGGAGGCGTCGATTTGATTGAATTGGTCACGCAGGAAGCGATAACTCAAATTAAGCGTCTTGTGTACTTCCGGCTGAAAACGCGTCGCCAGGGTCAATCGTTCGATGCGCGATTCCCGCTGGCTGTATTGCGTTGCGCCCTCCACGGTCCAGGCTGGGGCAACGCGCCCCGCCACGGACGCCAGCCAATCCGAGGCGGTGAAATCGCGCGGTGGGGTGGCCGGATTCAAGGTTACCTGCTGACGGCCAAAATAATAGCGTTGCGCGATGGTGGCACGGAACGCTTCTTGGCCAGTGCTTGGTGCCAAGAGCCGCGAAGTCAATGCCAATGTCACCTGATTGGCGTCATTGACCCGATCGCCGCCAGTAAACCCATTTTCAGAAAATATTTGCGCGTAGTTGAAGTCGGCTACCGCAGTATCGAATAAGGGAATTGCGCTCTGATCCTTGTAGGGAACTTTCAGATAAAAAGCGCGCGGTTCCAGCGTCTGCTGATAGGCCTGCCCGAAGTAGGCAGCGTCACGCTCGAAAGTCAGGCCCGAATCGACCGAAACAATCGGCATAGAGCGTTGAAAGGATGCCGCGGCCCCCGGTGCGGTATTGGTCAGACTGTAGCTGGTGGAGTGAAAGCCAATTTTGGGCGTGATATAGGCCCCAGGCGTCAGCAATGGCAACGAGATACTGGGATTGAGCGTGCTACGCACGCCGCGCACCTGCGTAGGATGATGAAAATCGACCGCCTCGCCGGTGACGGCAAAATCCAGACCGCGAATATCCGGGCGATTGGCTGACAGCAACACCTGCGGAAGACGCGAATATTGATTGGGGATAGTGCCATTGGGCGGTTGCAGGGTTTGGAACGATTGCGCCCTGGTGGTTACGCCATAGGTACCCGTCCCCCACCAATTGCCGCTATAACTGGCAAAGCCCTCGCGCGGCAAATAAGTTTGCGAGACGAAATTCAGTCGACTCGACAGATCACGAAAATAGTCATTATCAGAAACCTTATTCAAGCTCAAGCCGCCCGAGTAGGGACCGCTAGCGAAAGCATTGGTCACCGAAATGGCCGAGCGCCTGCCTCCACGCACCTCGTCTTGGGGCAAAAATTCAAATCGCGCATTACCCCGGCTGGTAGGCTCCAGATAGCGAAATTCATTGCTCACCATCAGACCGCGCTTGACCATGTAGCGCGGGGTAATGGTGAGGTCGCGATTGGGCGCGAGATTCAAATAATATGGCAGCGAGACTTCCGCGCCATTTTTGCCGCTGGCGGCGAATGTCGGCGCGAGAAACCCCGATTTGCGCTGATTGTTCAACGAAAAATCGACGAAGGGCGCGGTCATAATTGGCGTGCCAAAAAAATGTATCGTGGCCCAACGCGCCGTGCCCACTTCACGCCCGTAATCCAAGCCCAATTCGTCCACTTGCATGTACCAGGAATCGTCGCCCGGCACGCAGGTGGTGAAGCTTGCATTCACCAGACGATAGATGCCCTCGCCGTTTAATTCGATCTGACTGGCTACGCCCCTGGCCGCGATCGGCGAGCCATCGACCTTGCTGCTGGTGGTGATGGTGTACGCGGGGTTATCGACACGCCCGATCGAGTCTTCGGTGCGCAACCGCAACGCCGGCCCGGTAATCACCGCGCCGCCTTGCTCCAATCTCACATTCCCCTTGGCTTCGACCTCGTCATTTTCGCTACTGAAACGAATCCAATCGGCTGCGATGGTTTTTTCGCCGCGCCGCAAAATGGCATCCCCTTCGGCCACGGTTTCCTTATCCGCCACACCATCGATGCGCCGCGCCGACACCGTAGTGGGCAACTCCACCGCCACAGCATTGGATGGGGTAGATGGTGGACGAGTCGCCGGCTGTTGCGCGGCCGACTGCCCGATGGCAAATAAGCTCGCCGCGAATAGAGCCAAACGCTTGGAGAAAAACGACATGAGTATTTGGCTGGAAATCTGAATGGAAAAACGTTGTGAACAATCGCGGATAGCGGCGGGAGAGCAATGCGGCTGCTAAAATCGCACAATTCATCCAGGAAGGCAATACAGATTGGCGCTTGCGAGAAGAATCGGTCCGCGAATTGACACATGAGCGCCGAAGTCAAACTTCCAACTGATAGGGCTGATCGGTTTGATCTGATGCGTCAGTGGCTGCAGGCGCGGCGGCCGGATGGGCGTCACGAATTTCAGCCCGCGTCGAGCGATGCAAGTTTCCGACGCTATTTTCGCGTCACCGATGAAACCGGCGCGACCGCGATCCTCATGGATGCCCCGCCGGAATTGGAGAACTGCGAACCCTTCGTGCGTATCGCGCGATTGTTTGGCGATGCCGGCATCCACGTTCCACGGGTGATCGAACAGGATCTCGCATCAGGTTTTCTGCTGCTCTCTGACATGGGCGCCACCACTTATTTGAGCGAACTTTTAGTCTCGCGCAATCGGATCGATGGCCAGTCGCAAATCGACCTTCTGTATCGCGACGCCATTCAATCACTTTGTACCTTGCAGCGTGCCAGCCGCGAGAACGCGTTGCCCGTCTATGATCGCGCGCTGCTAGAGCGCGAACTGCGGCTATTTCCCGATTGGTATGTCGACCGCCAGTTGGCGGCCCCCTTGAGCGCCGCGCAGGTGCAAGACATGCAATCCACGTTCGACGTATTGCTGGCGAACAATCTGGCGCAGGCGCGTGTCTTCGTGCATCGCGATTACCACTCGCGCAACCTGATGGTGTGCCAACCCAATCCCGGCATTCTCGATTTTCAGGACGCAGTGTACGGCCCCATCACCTACGATTTGGTGTCGCTACTGCGCGACGCCTATATCGAATGGGAGGAAGAGCGCGTCATCGACTGGTGCGTACGTTATTGGGAGTTGGCGCGCAAAGCCGCTTTGCCGGTGCCGGCGGATTTTGGAGACTTCTATCGCGATTTCGAATGGATGGGCGTACAGCGGCAAATCAAAGTGGTAGGCATTTTCGCGCGCCTGGCGATTCGCGATGGCAAAAGCGCTTACCTGGAGGATCAACCGCTGGTGCTGCGCTATCTGCGCGCGGCCTGCCGGCGCTACCGAGAGCTATCCCGGTTCGCAGTACTGCTCGATCAATTGGAAGCCACGGCATCGCGGGCAGAATCGTGATTACCCGCCAACCGAGCGCATTGACGCGCCCTGTTCAATGAAAGCCATGATCCTCGCCGCCGGTCGCGGCGAACGCATGCGACCGCTATCGGATAACACGCCTAAGCCGTTGCTTCGAGCCGGTGGCAAAGCACTGATTGTTTGGACACTGGAGCGCCTGCGCGACGCAGGCATAAACGAGATTGTCATCAATCATGCCCATCTTGGTGAGCAAATCGAAGCGGCCCTGGGCGATGGAAGCCAATTCGGCGTCGAGGTGGTCTATTCTGCCGAAGCAGAAGCGTTGGAAACTGCGGGGGGCATCGCAACCGCCTTACCACTACTAGGCGGCGAGCCGTTCATCGCCACCGCAGGGGATATTTATTGCGACGTCGACTACGCAAGTCTTCGCCATATCGACTTAAGTACCAAGGTGGCGCATTTGGTGTTAGTGCCCAATCCACCCCACAACCAGGGCGGGGATTTCGCCCTCAACGGATCGAAACTATTGAACCAAGGATCACCGCGCCACACCTTTTCCGGTGTTGGCCTGTATCACCCGCGACTATTTCGCGAGGTTACCCCCGGCACCCGCCACAAGCTTGCCCCGTTGCTACGCCAGGCCGCCGATGCCGATCGCGCCAGCGGAGAATTGTTCACCGGCACTTGGTTCGACATTGGCACGCCAGAACGATTGGCGATCCTTGATAGCGATCTTTCGCGACACTAACTCCTCTTCACTGCTCTCGCCCCCACGCTCGCCTATACTGCAACCATGAACCCCTATACCAATCAAGCCAAACGCCGCGACGCTTTGCGTGAGCGCATGCAATCGGGCGTCGCTATTATCCCCACGGCACCTGAGCGGCTACGCAATCGAGATAGCGATTATCTTTACCGCTTCGATAGCTACTTCTATTACCTGTGCGCGTTTCCAGAGCCCGAAGCGGTGCTGGTGCTGGTGGCAGGCGCGGAACCCAAGTCGATACTTTTTTGCCGCGATAAAAACGCCGAACGAGAATTATGGGAAGGCTTTCGCTTTGGACCGGAGGCCGCGTGCGAACGTTTTGGTTTCGACGAAGCGCATTCGTTCTCCAAGCTCGATGAGCTGATGCCCAAGATCCTCGGCGATCAACCCTCGATTCACTACATGCCGGGCGCCGATGCCGGATGGGACACGCGTGTTATCTCATGGTTGAATCAAGTTCGCTCTCAAACTCGCGCTGGGATTATTGCCCCCGCACAAATTCATGACTTACGTCTGTCACTGGACGAAATGCGCCTCGCCAAGGACGAAGCCGAAGTCGCCACCATGCGCCAGGCTGCCGCCATATCGGATGTGGCCCATCGCCGCGCCATGCGCGCCACGCGCCCCGGCATGCGCGAGTACGAAATCGAAGCGGAGTTGCTCTACGAATTTCGCCGCGGCGGCGCGCAATTCCCCGCCTACTGGCCCATCGTCGCCGGGGGAGCAAATGCCTGCGTGTTGCATTACCGGGATAACAATGCCCCGATGAACGATGGAGAATTGCTACTGGTGGATGCCGGCTGCGAGTTGGATGGTTACGCCTCCGACATCACCCGTACCTGGCCGGTGTCGGGAAAATTCAGCGCGACGCAACGCGCCATTTACGAATTGGTTCTCGCGGCGCAAACCGCGGCGATAGAAAAAGTCTCGCCGCAGCATCATTGGAACGAACCGCACGACGCCGCGGTCCAGACGCTTGCGCAAGGCTTCATCGATCTCGGCCTTTGCCAAGGCAGTTTGCAGGAAGTCATCGAAAAAGAGGACTACAAGCGTTTTTACATGCACCGCACCGGCCATTGGCTGGGGCTGGATGTGCACGATGCCGGAGAATACAAACGCGGCGGAGAATGGCGCATGCTGATGCCCGGCATGGTGCTCACTGTCGAACCCGGCTGTTACATTCGTCCCGATGACAAGGTGCCGCGGGAATTCTGGAATATCGGCGTACGTATCGAAGACGATGTGCTGGTCACCAAGACCGGATACGAGGTATTGACCCAGGCAACGCCAAAATCCGTGAAAGACATAGAGGAACTGGTCGGCAAGGGCTTGGTTGATCGAGCCTGACCCAGCAGTGCATGCCAAAAGATAATCGAGATGCATAGTGCCGTTGACGTCCTGATTGCCGGCGGCGGCCCGGTCGGCGCGTTTCTCGCGCTGTGCCTGCGCGATTCACCACTTTCGGTATTGCATGTAGATAGCAACGCGCCCAGTGCGAAGCGGCCGATAGCCCTATCGTACGGCTCTCGGCTATTACTTGAGCGACACAATGTTTTCGCGCGCATCGACAACACGTCGATCCAAACTATTCATGTTTCGCAACGCGGTGGGTTTGGCCGCGTGTTGATGACCGCCAAAGAGCACGGCTTACCGGCTCTGGGATATGTCGCCGAATATGGTGCGATTCGGGCGGCGATCAGCGACAGCGCGAAACCGACGCTAGGTGAGGTCACTGGGTGGGCCGCACAACAAGGCGCGGTATCGGTAAAGGTGCAGAGTGCAGAAGCCGGCACAGACGAATATCGCGCCCGTCTGCTGGTGCTCGCCGATGGCCTGAGCGAAACCACGCGCAATACGCACGCTGTCTCGGTGAGTCGCGATTACCAGCAATGCGCCATCGTCGCGCAAGTGCGAACGCAAATTCCACACCGCAACATCGCCTACGAACGCTTTACCGACCAAGGCCCCTTGGCGCTCCTGCCTAACGGCGAAGGCTACGCCCTAGTTTGGTGCGTCAACCCAAGCGCCGCGCCGTCGCTAGTCGCCATGCCCAAGGAGGAATTTTTGGCCCAACTCGGCGCGGGATTCGGCTCGCGCGTCGGACCCTTCGTCGCCATCGACGAACGCCAGCAATTTCCATTGTCGCTGCGCTATGTAAAACAATTCACCGATCCGGGCATCGTAGCCATTGGCAATGCCGCGCAAGCATTGCACCCGGTGGCGGGACAAGGATTGAATCTGGGCCTGCGCGACGCTTGGGAACTGGCAACGGCGTTGAAGGTGCCCAACAATTTCAACGGTCAAGCGGATTTCGCAGCGCGCTTCATGCAACAAAGGCGCGCCGACCGGCGAATAGAGATTGGTCTCACCGACGCCTTGGTGCGAATTTTTTCACGGCGCGATCCGGTTCTCGGGGTGCTGCGCGGCGCGGCCCTGTTCGCCATCGATACACTGCCCGCGGCGCGGCGGCTGGTGGCAAGAACCATGATGTTTGGATTGCGCTAGTACAAAATGATTGTGCGAACCCGCGTGACCATGCGCGCCCTGCGGGTGATACCGCGTGCCTATTCCGATTAGCATTCGCGCCGCGCTGCGTCAATAGCGTGTGACTTTTTCCCCTAAGCGAACTTTGTCGAGCGATAAACGTTTCAGTATAGAATTCGCTCCCCCCCGGCCTCCCAAACAGAAAATTCATCATGCAAATCGGCGCGCATGTGCTGCGAAATAATTTGCTTGTCGCGCCCATGGCAGGTGTCACCGACCGGCCGTTTCGCCAATTGTGCAAAAAGTTTGGCGCGGGTTTGGCGGTGTCGGAGATGGTGGCCTCCAACTCGCTTCTGTGGGGCAGCGAAAAAACCCGCCGCCGCGCCAATCACGATGGCGAAGTTGACCCCATCGCGGTGCAGATCGCCGGCGCCGATCCACGCATGATGGCCGATGCCGCGCGCTACAACGTTGACGAAGGCGCGCAGATCATCGATATCAACATGGGCTGCCCGGCGAAAAAAGTCTGCAATGCCATGGCGGGCTCGTCGTTGCTGCGCGATGAACCACTGGTGGCGCGCATCCTGGAAGCCGTGGTGGGCGCCTCAACGGTGCCGGTGACCTTGAAATTCCGCACCGGCTGGGATACGACGAACAAGAATGCGCTCACCGTGGCGCGCATTGCCGCGGATAGCGGAATCCAAATGCTCACCCTGCATGGCCGTACCCGTGCCTGTGGTTTTTCCGGGCATGCCGAGTACGACACGATTCGCGAAGTAAAGCGCAATTCCCGTTTACCGGTGATCGCCAATGGCGACATCTGTACGCCGGAAGAAGCCAAGTACGTGCTGGAATATACCGGCGCTGATGGCGTGATGATTGGTCGCGCAGCACAAGGCCGCCCGTGGATTTTTCGCGAAATCGAATATTTTCTCGCCACGGGCGAAAAAATGCCCGCGCCACTGGTTACGGAGATTCACGCGGTGTTAATCGAACATCTGCACGACTTGCATGGCTTCTACGGCCTCGACAAAGGGGTGAAAATCGCCCGTAAGCACATCTCCTGGTACACCAAGGGCCTGGTGGGCTCGGCGAGCTTTCGCCATCGCATGAATCAAATCGACAATTGCGAACAGCAGGTCGCCGCAGTAAATGAATTTTTCGAGCAAATGACCGAGCGAGCAACTTATATTCAGTACCTCTGCGCAGACGAGACGCATAGCGAAGAATCTGCGGTGAGTATTCGCGGCCAGGCGAGAGGGAGCGAGCGCGAGACGCAATGCGAGGGGGTAGCAGCATGACAACGGGTTTGGGGCAAACCAACGAGATCGCCGATAGCGTGAAGCGGTCTCTGGAGCGTTACTTCAAGGATCTGGATGGCACCCGGCCGCAATCGATCTACGACATGGTGCTGAAGAATGTCGAGCGCCCGATGCTGGAAGCGGTGCTTGATCATGCCGAAGGCAACCAAACCATCGCTGCGGAAATGTTGGGCATCAACCGCAATACCTTGCGTAAAAAAATACACGCGCTCAAGATCAAGAGTTCGTAGCGGCTAGCCGCAAGCGCAGCGGAACGAGCACGCGAAATTCATCGCGAGGAAACCATGGACATCACCATTCGCCGCGCGCTTATTAGCGTTTCGGACAAAACCGGACTGATCGACTTCGTCAAAACGCTTACCGACTTAGGCGTAACCATCCTCTCCACCGGCGGTACCGCACGCGCGCTTACCGAGGCGGGTCTCGCGGTTACCGAGGTCGCCGACTACACCGGTTTCCCGGAAATGCTCGATGGGCGCGTCAAGACGCTGCATCCGCGCATTCATGGCGGGCTGCTTGCGCGCCGCGATCTGCCCGAACACATGCAAGCAATCCGTGACGCGGACATCGAACCCATCGATTTGGTGGTGGTGAATCTCTACCCGTTCGAGAAAACCGTGGCGCGCGCTGATTGTTCCTTGGAAGAGGCCATCGAGAATATCGACATCGGCGGCCCCAGCATGCTGCGTGCGGCGGCGAAAAATCACGCCGGCGTGGCGGTGGTGGTGGATCCCGCGGACTACGCAGCCATTAGCGAAGAACTGCGCGCCAATCAGGGTGCATTAGGCGCCGCGCGCCGCTTCGCTTTGGCGAAAAAGGTCTATACCCACACCGCCGCTTACGACGCGGCCATTAGCAATTATTTGACTTCGCTGGATGAGGAAAATAAGCGCCAACAATTGCCTGATCGCCTCACCTTGCAGTTCGAGAAAATGCAGGCGATGCGCTACGGCGAGAACCCGCACCAGAGCGCCGCGTTTTATCGCGATGCAAAGCCTTTTGCTGGCGCCATCGCCAACTACCGGCAAATTCAGGGCAAGGAACTCTCCTACAACAACATCGCCGATGCCGATGCTGCCTGGGAGTGCGTAAAAACTTTCGACGCACCGGCCTGCGTGATCGTGAAACACGCCAACCCCTGCGGCGTGGCGGTCGGCGCCTCATCGTTAGAGGCCTATCTAGCGGCACTTTCCTGCGACCCCACCTCGGCCTTCGGTGGCATCGTGGCGTTTAATCGACCAATGGATGGTGCCACCGCCGAGGCGTTGGCAAAACTTTTTGTCGAAGTGGCATTGGCCCCGGCCGTCGATGACGCCGCGAAAAAAATTATGGCGGCCAAAGCCAATGTACGTCTGCTCGAGATTCCCCTTGGAAGCGAATCCAACGCCTACGATGTGAAACGCGTTGGCGGGGGGTTACTGGTGCAATCGCCCGACAACCGAAACCTTACCGCCAGCGAATTGCGCGTGGTCACGAAACTCGCACCGACGCCCGCGCAATTGGAAGATCTCTTATTCGCCTGGCGCGTGGCCAAGTTCGTTAAATCAAACGCCATCGTATTTTGTGGCGCGGGTCGCACCCTGGGCGTGGGCGCGGGGCAGATGAGCCGCGTCGACAGCGCTCGCATCGCCTCGATCAAAGCGCAAAACGCGGGTTTGGATCTAGCCGGATCGGTGGTCGCCTCGGATGCGTTCTTCCCGTTTCGCGACGGTGTCGAAGTCGTGGCCAAGGCCGGCGCCAAGGCCATCATTCAACCCGGCGGCAGCATGCGCGACAATGAAGTCATCGCCGCAGCCGACGAGTTGGGGGTGGCGATGGTGTTTTCTGGCGTGCGCCACTTCCGCCATTGATACGATTATTTTTCACCTGATGAAGCGGTACTCGATATGAAATTGCTGGTGGTTGGCAGCGGCGGCAGGGAACACGCGATCGCCTGGCGTCTGGCGCAAAGCCCGCGAGTGCAAACCGTGTTTGTCGCGCCAGGCAACGCCGGCAGCGCCACCGAGGCCGGTGTGAAGAATTTGCCCATCACCGATATCGCCGCGCTGGCCGATTTTGCCGCCAGCGAACCGATTCACCTCACCGTGGTGGGGCCCGAAGCGCCCCTGGCGGCGGGCATCGTCGATACGTTTCGCGCGAGAGGCTTACGTATCTTCGGGCCCTCGCAAGCCTGCGCGCAATTGGAGGCCTCCAAGGAATTCGCCAAGAACTTCATGTTGGATAACAAAATTCCAACCGCGGGTTATGCAGCCTTTTCCGACCCCAAAGAGGCGCACGCGCACGTACAACGTCACGGTGCGCCCGTGGTTATCAAAGCCGATGGCCTTGCCGCGGGCAAAGGCGTGGTGGTGGCAATGAGCCTGGATGAAGCGCACCGCGCCATCGACTGGATGCTCATCGACCACGCCATGGGCAACGCCGGCAACCGGGTGGTGATCGAAGAATTTCTCCCCGGCGAAGAGGCCAGTTTCATCGTCATGTGCGACGGCAAGAATATTTTGACCCTGGCAACCAGCCAGGATCACAAAAGGCTTGGCGACGGCGACGAAGGCCCCAATACCGGTGGCATGGGGGCTTATTCTCCCGCGCCGGTGATCTCGCCCAAGATTCACTCACGCGTGGTACGCGAAGTCATTCAACCGGTGATGAACGGCATGGCGGCGCGCGGCACGCCGTATGCCGGGTTCCTTTATGCCGGCTTAATGATCGATGGCGACGGGACGCCCAAAGTTCTGGAATTCAATTGCCGCCTGGGCGACCCTGAAACCCAGCCCATCATGCTGCGCTTAAAAAGCGATCTCTTCGAACTCATCGAGGCCGCGGTCGATGGCGGGCTCGATACCACCGAAGTCGATTGGGACCGGCGCCCCGCGCTAGGGGTGGTGATGGCGGCGCACGGTTATCCGGAAGCGCCACGCAAAGGCGATGTCATAAACGGCCTGCCTGCGGGCGAAGAAGACTTTCACGTGTTCCAGGCCGGCACCACATTAGTCGATGGAAAAATTCTCACCGATGGTGGCCGGGTGCTGTGCGTCACCGCCCTGGGCGATTCGATCAAACTCGCGCAGCGGCGCGCCTATCAGGTGATCGAGGGCATCCGCTTCGAGGGTATGCAATATCGGCGCGACATCGGCCATCGCGCCATAACCGCGCGACACCCTTAAGATCTTTTGGCGAAGCGAGGCGCCGCATGAGCGAGAGTTCTGGCGAATTCAATGCCCACGAAGTTAAAACCTATCTGCTAGGTTTACAAAACCGGATCTGTGCCGAACTCGCCCGCATCGACGGCAAAACGTTTTTAAGCGATACCTGGGCGCGCGCCAAAGACGATCCATCGGGCCTGCAAGGCAGCGGCGACACCCGCATCATCGAGGAGGGCGGCGTATTCGAGCGCGGCGGCGTGGCGTTTTCGCATGTCAGCGGCCCGAAATTGCCCGCCTCCGCCACCGCCGCGCGCCCCGAACTCGCCGGTCGCGGCTTTGAAGCCATGGGCGTATCGCTGGTGCTGCATCCACGCAACCCCTATTGCCCCACGGTGCATATGAACGTGCGTTTTCTCCTGGCCATGGCCGAGGGTAAGGCGCCGATTTTCTGGTTTGGCGGCGGTATGGATCTCACCCCCTATTACGGCTTCGAGGAAGATTGCCGCCACTTTCACACCACCTGCCGCGCCGCGCTTACATCCCATGGAGAGGATACATATCCTCTCTTTAAGCGCAACTGCGATCAATATTTTTTTCTAAAGCATAGAAATGAGCCGCGTGGCATCGGGGGGATTTTTTACGATGATCTGCATCAACCCGGCTTCGAAGCCTGCTTTTCGCTGACACGAGACGTCGGCGATCATTTTTTGCCAGCCTATATCCCCATCATCGAGCGACGCCGCGGCTTGGCCTATGGCAAGCGCGAGCGCGATTTCCAAGCCTACCGCCGCGGGCGCTACGTGGAATTTAATCTCGTCTGGGATCGCGGCACCCTGTTTGGCCTGCAATCGGGCGGACGCACCGAATCCATCCTCATGTCTCTACCGCCCTCGGTGCAATGGCGTTACGACTGGAAACCTCCCGAGGGCAGCGAGGAAGCACGCCTGTATCGCGACTTCCTGCGCGCACGCGATTGGGCCGACGAAAAACCCTAACCTGGAATCGCCATGCCTGGAATCACGACGCCCAGAATCGCCTTAATTCACGCCACGCCGCTCGCGGTCGAACCGATACGCGAAGCCTTTGCGCGCCTATGGCCCGAAGCCCGCACCACCAATCTGCTTGACGATTCGCTCTCTGCGGATCTCGCGGCCAGCGGCAAGCTTGATACGGCGATGATCGAAAGATTCGCAACGCTGACGCGTTACGTTTACAAAAGCGGTGCCAATGCCATTCTTTTTACCTGCTCGGCATTCGGCCCCGCCATCGATGCCGCAGCAAAACTGGTTGACATCCCGGTGCTCAAACCCAACGAAGCGATGCTGGAGGAGGCCCTGGCCGCAGGATCACGCATTGGCATCGTGGCAACCTTTCAACCCACCATCCCCTCGATGGTCAATGAGTTGCAGGCGCTCGCTGCATCGCAAGGCAAGGCCATCGATATTCAAACGCGCCACGCCCCTGGCGCCATGGATGCGCTAGCCGCAGGACGCGGCGATGAACATGATCAGGGAATTGTCGCGGCGCTAGCAGGGCTCGCTCAGTGCGATGCGGTGCTGCTTGCGCAATTCTCGATGGCGCAGGCGGCGCGCCACGCACGTAGCGTCCTGCCATGTCCAGTACTTACTAGTCCGGACAGTGCAGTAAATAAGCTACACAGGGTTCTTGGTTGATCTGGTCGGTTTTTCGCCCCGCGAAATCTTCAAGCATTTTTGCTGGTGTTGCTGCCCACGGAACATCGGCTGAGTTTGTTTGGCCGCCATATTTCAGAACGCATTGGAAGCCCAGCCTTTTGAATTGAGCACGATAGTCCGTGGACGCATAGTCATCATGAGTGCGATTCTTGCGGAATGAAACCGGCGGTACTCGATGAAATTGGCAATCGAATTCGGAAAAGGCGCAAGGACCTCGGTTGGACTCAAGAGGAACTTGCGTCAAACGCCGATATTGATCGATCCTACATTGGCGGGGTGGAGAGAGGTGAGCGCAACTTGACGTTCACCATGCTTTGCCAAATATGCGAAGCGCTGGGCTGTGACGTGGCGTCACTCGCCAAAGGCATCCCGAAACTACCGCGATGAAGTGGCTACGAACATTGATTCTTTTTGACCAAGGCGGTGTGTCGTCGTCAACGGGATGGAAGGCAATTCACGAAAGTTACATCCGCTCGATTCAAAGTATCGACTTTCCCGAGGGCACACATTCATTAACGCTGCGGCGCAAGGGGAAAAGACCGGATGGGCAATGGGACCGCAATGGCGTTGGTTTTCTCAGACGCCGATTTTTAGACCACATGGTCTCGAACGAAGGTTGGCGATCCGAAGTCGGTTTCGACCTTGGTAAAAAACGTACTCCACCGACCGTTCAACTCTATCCAGGACCTGAGAAATATCAGGAAGAGATTACTTCCGAGTTCGGAGGGTTCGACTTTGTCACTGTTACTCCAGATGGTACCCACGTGGCCATTGAATGGGAAACGGGCAATATCTCATCGTCCCATCGGAGCATGAATAAACTCGCCATAGCTTTGAGTGAGGGTAGGATTCATGCGGGCGTGCTTATAGTTCCGAGCCGCGATCTCTATGCGCATCTAACGGATCGAATTGGCAATATTGGCGAGCTTTCTGGCTATCTTTCATTGTGGAAAAGTCTTGAAAGCAGTGTCACACGCGGGCTCCTCGCAATAAGCGTGGTTGAGCACGACGGCTTAACCAGCGATACAAAAATCCCGTATCTAAAGGGCGGCACCGATGGCCGCGCCAAAGAGGGGCGCGAGAAGAGAAAGATAGCTGCAAAAAAGAAAAAGCGAAAAATCAATCGGAAATAGAATTGGAACGCGCGGTGGCAATAAACATGTCGGATTGATCGTTGAGAATCGGTTCTACGCATTCACATGCGTTTTCCGCAACAGCAATTTGGTACTTTTTCGATAGCGGTTTTCCCGCCTTTCTCATTTTCGCCAAATCGGTGCTTCTGAAAAGAGTGTTCTTGTTCGCTTGAATCTGCGCAAGATGTTCACGATCCCCGTCTATCGTGTCAAAGCGTTGCGTTATTGCGGTACAGTCAAGTTCGCACCCAATCCAACGCCGACCGGTAAGTTCCGCCGCTATGTAAGTGGTCCCAGATCCACCAAATGGGTCAAAAACGAGCGATCCAGGGTCGCTTGCCATTGAAACAATCCGATCCATTAGTTTTAGAGGCAGCGCATTTGCATCGCGTTTCTTGTATTTCGCATGCCGCACCGGGCCAATATCTGTCCAAACGTCCGACAAATTCACGCCTTTGGGATTCATTTTGTCTTTGTAGCCACCGTAATCTCGGAGTTCACCTCCGCAGTGGCGGCAACAAGGGACGGGCAATCTATCTGGATGAAAAATCGAAGGTCGATTGCCCTTCACAAAATAGAGTAGCGAGTAATGGGACGGGTACAGCCGCCCAGTGATCGGAAGCGAGTATTTAATGTCGACAGATATCCAATGACGGAATGTCAGTTGAGTTTCGAGGTAAGCGCCAAGTGGCAAGTTCCACTTTGGCAAATTCCAGAGGAAAAGACTGCCGCCTGGTTTTAATGCGGCCACCATTCCATCAATCCATTTTTTGCACCAATCAATATATTCGCTGCTGGCAATGGCATCGTTGATATTGGAGCTGTATTGCTTGCCCAAATTGAAGGGAGGGTCGGCAAATGCTAAATCGACCGTATCCGGAGGGATGGAATTCAGGACTGAAATACAGTCAGCCTCGTACAACGTACCAAGAGGGGTCTTGAGAATGGGTACCATAGTCATCATGGTGACATCATTCATTTAGTGGTGCAATCATTTTAGTGATGCTGATTATTCCGAGATGCCAACATCGGCACTAGCCCGGTAATGCCGATTCGCATCCTCCGCCCGGCCCATCGCCTCGAACAATCGCGCCAGCGCAATGTGCGTGCCGCGCCGCGCCTCGATGCCTAAACTCGCTTCCAGATAACTTTGCGCCTTGCCCCACAATTGCCGCTCCATACATAGCTTGCCCAGCACGCACAATAGGTCGGCGTCGCGCGGGTGGGTGGTTAGCCAGCGTTCGGCATGTTCAATGCGCGTGAGGGTATCGGGGGCGGCGCATTCGCCGTAGAGCCGCACCAGATCTGGCTCCCAGGCGGATTCCAAGGCATCCTCAATAAGACGATGCGCGCCACTGCAATCGCCCAGTTGCATGAAGGTGCGCGCCGCCGCGGCGGCGGTGCGCGCCAACACGCGCTGCTCACGCGGCAATTGTTTCCAAAATTCGTCCAAGCGCGACGGGTCTTGCGACAGACGCGCGATCTGCGCGATGTGTGCACCGCTTAATACGCTTCGCAGCGCTTCCGGCGTGAGCGCGCCGCGTTTGGCAAGCTGCTGCGCGAGGCGCGCCACCTCCGGCCAATTTCCTAGGCCTTGCTCGCAGCGCAGGAGCAACTGTTGGCTCGATACATGGCGCAGGCCACCGACGTGTAATTCTTCGATCGTTTTTTTGGCTTCGTCAAAACGCCGCTCTTCGGTAAGTAAATCTGCTTCGAGCGCGAGCCGCGCGTTGCGCCATGGCGCCGCGCCGGATCGCGCGAGGAGAAGCCATTCGTCTCGCCGTTTGAAATCGCGCCGGCGAGCTGCCGCGCGTGCGCCAACCAGGCTTGCGAGCTCGGGCGTGGCGCCGCCCTCAAAGGCCTCCACAGCAAGTTTTTCAACGCGTGAATAACGCCCCTCGAGTAACGCCTGCAGGGCATCCACCAGCGCTTGTCGCGCGCGCGTTTCGCGTTGACGCACGCGGAAGGCGCGCACGTGAGCGGGTAATGAGAGTGCGTGCCCTGCCAAACGCACCACGAAATAGCCCAGCACAAAGCCACCGATCAACACCAGAATCGCAAATAGCAAGGAAATTTCGACGCGCCACGGCGGCAAGGTGATCAGTACATAACCGTCGTCCTGCAGACCCAGCGACAAGGCCACGGCCGCCGCGAATACCCCTACGACCCAGAGCAAGCCCTTCATGAATAGGCTCTTTCTCTGGCCCCAGGCGTTGCGGACAATTCACCCTCCAGCTCGTGAATAAACGCCTTTACCACGGGAGCGGCCCACTCATCGCGTGGTCTTGTCTTTCGCGGTTTTGAAGCTGCGCACCGCGGCCAGGCTCTCGGCCACGCTGGGCAACTCGCCACCGATTGCGCCTTGCGACACTTGCTTTAAGCTGGCGCTCGCGGCGATCACCGGTTTGGCGCGCATGTCGAAATAACGCGCAAGCCAGGCGTTGGAAGCCTCCAAGTCGGCGCGCAAAACCGGCTCATTACGATCGAGCAACGCCAAGCGCGCATTGAGTAGACGCAAGCGCAGATTCTGTTTTAGGAAATACGCCTGGGTTGGCGACAACAAAGGCGCTTCGGGCTGCTCGATATTTCGCACCCGCACCAATTGACGCAGCTCATCCCAAATACCGCTCCCCAAGCGGGCCCAGAAACCCTCGTCGCGTGCTTCACTCTCACGCGGCGAGGGCGCGCGTTCGTCGGTGGACAAGGGCAGGTTTTCCACCGCGGCGATGACCTGATCGATTTTCAAGGCGAGGCCCACGACATCCACATTGGGCGCGTTTTTCAACCGCTCGATATCGCGCGCCATGGCCTTGCGCACCGCGATCAATTGCGGCCGCTCCGAGCGCGCCAGGCGCGCATCCGCGGTCTGCAAGGCCACCAACGCCGCCTGAATATTGCCCGCGAGCTGCAATTGTTGCGAGGCAATGGCGAGAATCTGTTCCACTTCGGCGAGCACCCATTCGTCGCGGTCGCGCGACAATTCTTGATAAAGTGATTCCAAAGATGTTTGTTGGCTTTGCGACTCAGCCATTTTTGATTCTAATTGTGTTATATGCACCTGCGCGTCGCGCACCGCTTCCTGTGCCTGACGCGCCGCGGCGCGCGCGTCCCGACTATCGGAATCGGTTTCGCGAAGTTTCCCCGCCAGCTCGCGGCGTAGATCCTGCACTTCGCCACGCATGTCGATCCATAGCCACGCGAGGGCCGAAAGCAGCAATAGGCCAATGCCGATCACCCAGCGACGTTGCGCTGCGCCAGCAGAACTCGCGGTGCTTGGAGGGATGTCGTCGCTCATGACTTGCTTATGACTCGTTTATGACTTGCTTATGACTCGTTTATGACTTGCGTTTATGACTCTATGTACGCCTGGCGCTGGATGGTGAATTCGCATCGCCTTCACACTTTAGCAAAAAAGGTCGCCAGACCCTCCACAATCGCGCTGTCGCCGCCTATGGTCACCATGATTTGTCGGAATCCCAAAGTTTGTGCCGCTTCGGCGACGCGCGGGTGGGGCACGAATACCGGCGTGTCGAACAAAAGCTCGGCGTCGGCCTCGCGGCAAATCGCCAGCAAATTACTCAACGCTTCGCTGCTGGCGGCGCACACGGCGTGCACCGCGCCCGAGCGCCAACGCGTCAGCAGCGCTGCGGCATCCGCCGCCGGACGCGCGCGTCGATAACACTCGGCATATTCCACGCGCGCGCCACGCTCTGCGAGCAAGCGACCTAAATACTCCCTGCCGCCATCGCCACGAAAAATCACCACGTTTTGCCCGACGATTTCCTGCAAATCCGGCAATGCGGCCAAGGCTTCGCTATCCCCTGGCGCCTCTGGCGCCAAGACGTCGCTTGCGCCCAGTGCCAATAACGCGTCGGCGGTGCCTCGGCCCACCGCCGCCATCCGCACGCCAACCGGCCAGCGACGACGTTCGCGCACCTTACTCATGCCTTCGCGCGCGGCGGTAGGGCTAACAAATATTGCCCAATCGAAGGTGTGCAAGCGCGCAATCACCATCGCCAGACGTTGCGGCCTGGGCGGCGGAAGAATCTCAATGGCCGGAAATAAGATGGCCTCGCCACCCTTTGCTCGAATCATGTCGGCCAAGGCATCACCCAGACCAGCGGGTCGAATAATCAGAATCGCAAATCCGTCGAGTTTTTCGCCCATCCGGCTACCGATGCTTAGTGGGCGAGAATGCGATCCGCGCCGGCCTCGCGCAGTTGCCTGGCCAAGCGCTCGCCCAGTTGGTCAGCCTGCGCCGCATCGCCAAGCTGCTCGGCACGCAATACCCTGCGACCGTCTTGGGTGGCTACCAGACCGCGAACACGCATTTGTCGATGTTCAATTTCGCCATAGACGGCAAGCGGCAGTTGGCAGCTCCCGGATAAGGCGCGACTCGCGGCGCGTTCGGCGCGCACGCAGGCATCGGTGTCGGCATCGTTCAAGGCCGCGATCAACGCAAGCAGATCGCTGCGATCATCGCGACACTCGATCGCCAGCGCACCTTGGCCCGGCGCGGGAAGACTTTGCTCGGCGGAAAGAAAGCTTTGGATTCGATTGCCCAGCCCCAAACGCTTCAATCCGGCCGCGGCAAGCACCAACCCGTGGTACTCGCCACGATCCAACTTAGTCAGGCGCGTATCCAAATTACCACGCACCGGAATCACTTCAAGATGCGCCAAACGCTCGCGAATTTGCGCTTCGCGGCGCAGGCTGGAGCTACCCACGCGCCCGCCTCGCGGCAAGGCCTCAAGACTTGGATAGTCGCCCGAAACCCAGCAATCGCGCGGATCTTCACGCTTGAGCGTCGCGGCGAGGCAAAACCCCTCCGGCAGCACCATGGGCACGTCCTTGGCCGAATGCACCGCGATATCGGCGCGGCCCTCGCTCATCGCCACTTCAAGCTCTTTCACGAACAAGCCCTTGCCGCCGATTTTCGACAAACTCACATCCAAAATCTTATCGCCCTGCGTGGTCATACCCAAAATTTCGACCTGCATCGCGGGATACAATTCACGCAACCGATCACGCACATGTTCGGCCTGCCACAGGGCCAAGCGGCTCTCGCGAGAGGCAATCACAAGTCGATCAATATTCACGCTTAAATAGCCGCTAGGTTATGGAAGTGGGGGTTGGCGGATGGGACGCGATAAATTGAAAATTGGCTGGTTGGCACGGTCCACAAGCGCGGCGATATTAGCATGCGCACTTGGCGCACCCGCCCTGGCGCAGAGCCGGCAACACCTTCCCGAACCCCTGGATTTACGCATCAGCGCCTCAGTGGCAGCCAAGGAGGGTCGCGTACTGCTGGTGTTGTTTAGCGAAACCGGTTGTATGTTTTGCGAACACTTGCGCCGCGAGGTTTTATTGCCCATGCAACGCAATGCTGACCTGCGTAAGAAGATCGAATTTTTCCAAGTGGATGTGGACGCGCCCAAATCGCTACGCGATTTCGCCGGTATTGAGTCGACGCAAAAAGAGCTCGCGCGCCGCTATCGAATTCGCATCATGCCCACCGTGTTGCTGCTTGGCCCCCAAGGGGAAATACTCGCCGAACCCCTGGTGGGCTTTAACGGTAGCGATTTCTATGGGGCGTATCTCGATGAACGCATCGAAACGGCGCGGGGCAAGCTCTCAACGCGGCGCGCGGTGCCCAAGTAGGTAAGCGACGCGCAGACAAACGCGGTTAGCTTGGTAATGGGTCGATCACCTCGACAAGCAAAGCATAACCCGCTACTTACTTGCTTAACGCTTCACCAACGCCTTGACCACGCTCCACTGCCGGCGGCTGACCGGTATGGGTTCGGCATAGTCTTCGATACGCACCGCCCATTGGCCGGCTTCTTGCCCGCCTTCTTCGTCATCGGTTGCCACGGGCAGACGTTCCGCGCCGCGAATCCGGTTCGCCGCCACCAAGCAGCTTCGATGCACGCGCACGAAACGCCCCTTGCCTTCCTGTTCAATTTGATTCAATGAATCTTCGATCAGGAACTCGCGCTCTTTGGTACGCACGGTGACGTATTTCTGTTCCGCCTTAAGAAACAAGACGTCCTCTACGGGAACGAGGTGCACGCGCCCACGCTCGGCCGAACTAAAGTAGCGGCGCGGTCCAGGGTCGGCGCGCTCCAATTGTTCGCGAATCAAACCAGCGGCGCCGGAAAATTTGGCGAGCGCCGCCGCGAGGCGCGTCGCGCGCACTGGTTTCAATAAATAATCAATGGCATTGATTTCGAATGCCTCGACCGCATATTGATCGTGAGCGGTGACGAAGATGACGCCGGGTGGATGTTCCAAGACCAACAAGTGCCGGGCGAACTCGATGCCGCTCATTCCCGGCATGTGTATATCCACCAAGGCAAGCTGCGCGCCGCAGTCAGGCAATAGCGCCAAGGCTTGCACGCCACTGGCGGCCTCGCCGACAATTTTGTTGGGCGCATCCCCAGCGCAATCGGCGAGAATTTCGCGTAACCGTTCCCGCGCCGGGGCTTCGTCATCGACCAGCAATATTTTTAATGGCACGTTCATTGGCGTTTGCCACGCTCGCTACGCCAAGGCACGGAAATGACGATACGGAAGCGATTCTCGATGATGGCCGTTTGCAAGGACGCCTCAACGTCGAAGTGCAGAGTCAGGCGCTCGCCGATATTGGCCAGCGCCATGCGATTGCCCTGGCGATGTTGATGCTCCGGCCAATACGGGTTGAATAGTTCCAGGCGCATTTTGTCGCCCTCACGTGTCACACCGATATCGATTTTCCCCGGCGCCTCGCCGGGTTCGATGCCGTGGTATACGGCATTCTCCACCAAGGGTTGCAACAGCATAGCCGGCACCAGCGCCGATAAACAGGCGGGATCCACGCGCCACTCTACAATCAGGCGCTCACCGAGGCGCAATTGTTCCAAATCCAGATAGCGGCGGGTGAGTGACACCTCTTCTTCCAACGTCACCAGATTGCGGTTGTCGGTCATGACACTGCGAAACAACTCAGCCATATCCTCCAATGCCGTTTCGGCGCGCCGTGGATCGCGACGCATTAAGGAGAGCACTGCGTTGATGCTATTGAACAGAAAATGCGGGCGGATGCGCGCTTGCAGCGCCTGCAATCGCGCCTCGGCCAAGGCAGGTGAATATGCGCGCTCGCGTAGCGAAAAATAAGCCGCCAAGCTCGCACACAGAAGCAGCGCGAAGACGGCGCTCCATGCCGGATCGGCGTGTACCAAGCCCACCCCTTGCAATGCGGCGGCGACGCCCGCGGCAATCGCGGCAGCCAAGCCAAAGATTATCGTCAAGCCCAGCAGATAAGGAATTCTTCGCAGCAGCCGATCAACGACATAAAGCACCACCAGGCTCGCCAACAACGAAGGCTCAAGCGTGGTGGCAATTTGCGCAATTTGATGCGCGATGTCTGCGGGGTCGGATGATCGCAACAATGCCGCGATCAAGCCGGCCAAATTTACCGCGAGCAAGACGCGCGTCATCACCCCCAGATTACGGAAATCGGGGAGGTGGCCAAACGTTTGCCTTATACTCTTGGGGGTAGTCGAGTTCAATTCATTGTCACTGCGGAAAGTAACGGCGCCTGCTGGATCTCGGGACATTCGCTGTTTGCATGTATGCCCCGTTCGATGCGTAGTGCGCCTCATTCTATGCCAAGAAAATCCCCTAGCCCGAAGAACAAAGTCCTCCCTGTAAACGATGCTAAAACCTGGTCAGGCCGCTTCGCCGAACCGGTAGCCGAGCGGGTCAAGCGATACACCGCGTCGGTCGGATTCGATCGCCGCCTCGCCCGCGAAGACATCGCCGGGTCACTCGCGCATGCACGCATGCTGGCGAAGACGAAAATCATCACGCCACGCGATCTCGCCGCGATCGAGCGCGGTATGAAAACCATTCTGCGCGAAATCGAAAACGAAACCTTCGTTTGGTCGCTGGATGCAGAGGACGTGCACCTCAATATCGAGCGGCGCCTCACTGCTTTGGTCGGCGAAGCGGGTAAGCGACTGCATACCGCGCGTTCGCGCAACGATCAGGTGGCCACCGACGTGCGGCTGTGGTTGCGTGGCGAGTTGGATGGCATCGTGATACTGATGGTCACGTTGCAGCGCGCGCTTGCCACACTCGCTTTGCAGCATGCCGATCTCATCCTGCCCGGCTTCACCCACATGCAAGTGGCGCAGCCGGTGACCTTTGGTCATCATCTACTAGCCTATTGCGAAATGTTCGAGCGTGATCGGCAACGGCTCACCGATTGCCGCAAGCGCCTCAATCGCCTGCCATTGGGGGCCGGCGCGCTGGCCGGCACCACCTTTCCCATCAGGCGCGATCAGGTGGCACGCGAGCTGGGGTTTGATGGAATCTGTGCCAACTCCATTGATGCGGTGTCGGATCGCGACTTCGCCATCGAATTCTGCGCCTGTGCTTCGATAGCCATGATGCACCTCTCACGCCTGTCGGAGGAACTGGTGCTGTGGATGAGCCCGCGTTTCGGTTTTATCAATCTGCCGGACCGCTTTTGCACCGGCTCATCGATGATGCCGCAAAAGAAAAATCCGGATGTGCCCGAGCTTGCCCGCGGTAAAAGTGCGCGCGTGTTCGGCGACCTGATGACGCTACTCACCCTAATGAAGGGTCAGCCGCTTACCTATAACAAAGACAATCAGGAAGACAAGGAGCCCTTGTTCGACGCTGTGGATACGCTGCGCGAAACTCTAGCAATATTCGCCGACATGATGCCCGGTGTTTTGGTGCATCCGGAACGCATGTTGGCCGCCGCGCGGGAGGGCTATGCCACGGCCACGGATCTGGCCGATTACTTGGTTAAGAAAGGCCTCGCGTTTCGCGATGCGCATGAGATTGTGGCGCGCGTGGTGCGCCACGCCGAATCGCGAAAGTGCGATCTGGCCGAATTATCGCTTGACGAATTGCGGCGTTTTTCCAAGAAAATTGGCGCCGATGTCGGGCGCGCATTGACGCTGGAAGGATCAGTTGCCGCGCGCAAACACCCCGGCGGCACGGCGCCCGCGCAAGTAAGGATCGCGGCGCAACGAATGCTGCGCCAAGCCTATCGCGGATGAGCGAGCCCTTGGAACGCATTGGCAAATACGACATAAAGAAAAAGCTGGGAGAAGGCGCCACCAGCGAAGTCTATCTTTGCGACGACCCTTTCAATAATCGCGAGGTCGCCGTCAAAGTGGTGTTCGAGGACAAACTCGCACAATCCGACGATGGCCGCGTTACACGTAAGCTTTTCATTACCGAAGCCTCACTTGCGGGCAAGCTCAATCACCCGCACATTGTGCAAATTTACGACGCCGTGGTGGGCGACGATATTTCCTATCTGGTGATGGAATACGTCGAAGGCGGGACGCTCGAACACTATTGCAACAAGGACGAATTGCTGCCCGTCCACAAGATCGTCGAGATCATTTTCAAGTGCACGCGGGCGCTGGATTTCGCCCACCGCATGGGCGTGACGCACCGCGATATCAAGCCGGCGAATATTCTGGTCTCGGGAGCGAGCGAAATCAAGATTTCCGATTTTGGCGCTGCGTTAATGTCAAGCGTCGATCAAACGCAGGTCTCCGGCATCGGCTCGCCCGCTTATATGTCGCCGCAGCAAATCAAGGAACATCCGCTGGATCACCGCACCGATATTTATTCTCTGGGCGTGGTGATGTTTCAATTGCTCACCGGTCAATTGCCGTTTCAGGCGTCGAACAATTATTCGATGATGTATCAGATCACCAATGTCGAGGCGCCCTTGGCCTCGTCATTACGCAAGGATGTTCCCGTGGTGGTGGACAAAATCGTCAAGAAGGCGATGCAAAAAGACCTGGATTGGCGCTACGCGGAGTGGGATGAGTTTTCTCACGATCTGGCCGACGCAATTAGTGTCGAACCACAAACTGGTCAGGCCGGAGAGGTTGCTGATAGTGAGAAATTCAACACCATGCGCGCGTTGTCGTTTTTCGAAAAATTCAGCGACGCCGAAATTTGGGAAGTGATCCGCATTTCCACCTGGGAAGATCTGGTCGCGGATACCTTGATCATGCAAGAGGGCGAAGAAGGCAATTTCTTCTGCATCCTGGCGCAAGGCGAGATCAAGGTGACCAAGAATAGAAAACTGCTCAACGTGCTCTCGCCAGGGGAATGTTTTGGCGAGATGGCCTATCTATCGCACACTGGCAACGAGCGTAGCGCCGACGTTGCCACCTTGAGCGATTCGCGCATCATTCGCATCCGCACCGCCGACTTGGAGGCGGCCTCCGATTCCTGTAGGCACCGCTTCGATCATGCCTTCATGGGCATTTTGGTCGACCGGCTATCACTCGCCAATTTGCGGCTCACCGCCATTTAATAGATGGCGAGACCCGCGTTGAAACGCGGTTAGGAGATAGACAGAGCTGGCGCTTAGGCGCCCTACTCCAATATTTTTTGCAGTTCTCCGGATTGGTACATCTCGCGCATGATGTCCGAACCGCCAACGAACTCACCATTGACATACAACTGTGGAATGGTCGGCCAATTGGCGTATTCCTTGATGCCTTGGCGAATTTCGTTGTCTTCCAAAACGTTCACCGTGTGCAGCGATTTCGCGCCCGAGGCCTTCAACAATTGAATGGCGTTGGAGGAAAAACCGCACTGTGGGAATTGCGGTGTGCCCTTCATGAATAACACCACCGGATGGCCGGTAACGGTTTCGTGTATGCGTTGCTTCGTATCCATTGCATGCTCCAGGAATTGAACCTAAGTCGATTAATTTACTCGAGCCAGTATACTCGACTAAATTCGTCAAGATTCTATCGCCGCGCCACCTAAGGGTCAAACCGCGCTTGTACTACGCGCGGTAGGTTCGACAAATCCACATGGTCGATCACCTCGATATAGGCCAGACGTTGCAGGAGGCCCACGCAAGCGGGGCCCTGATCGTAACCATGCTCCATCAATATCGAGCCCCCCGGCAACAAATGTTCACGCGCCGCTGCGGCGATCGCCTCAATACATTCAATGCCCTCCACCCCGGCGACCAAGGCTTCACGCGGCTCGAAGCGCAGATCGCCCTCCTCCAGATGCGGGTCGGCAATTGCGATATAGGGAGGGTTTGACACCACCACATCGAAGCGTTGCCCTTGCATGGCCGCAAACCAGTCGCTTTTGATGAAATTCACCCTCGCGCCAAGGCGTTGCGCATTGCCACGTGCCAGATCCAAGGCGTCGCTCGACGCATCGCAAGCGAATACCTGCGCTACCGGACTATGGAGCGCGAGAGCAATGGCAATCGCGCCGGAGCCGGTGCCCAAATCCAATACACGGCAACCATCGCGCAGTAGCGGCAAGGTGCAATCGACCAGCAATTCCGTTTCAGGGCGTGGGATAAGCACCGCGGGCGTTACCGCCAAAGACAGACCGTAGAACTCGCGCTCGCCGGTGAGGTAAGCCACCGGTTCGCCCGCGCGCCGGCGGCGATACAAATTTTCTATTGTTGCTACCGAAGCCTCGCTCAAATCATCTTTCTCATGAGCGCTGATCCAAACGCGGTCGACTTGCAACGCATGCGCGGCAAGCACGCGCGCCTCCAACAAAGGCAGCCCGCTGGTCTTCAATAACGTGGCAAGGCTTGCCACGCGCGCCTCACACAGCCTCGGCCAACTGCGCCAATTGTTCGGCCTGGTGCTCGGCCACCAGCGCGCCGGTGAGCTCATTCATATCGCCATCCATGATGTCGGCGATTTTGTAGAGCGTGAGATTAATTCGGTGATCGGTGACCCGGCCCTGCGGAAAGTTATAGGTGCGGATGCGCTCGGAGCGGTCGCCCGAACCAATCAGCGATTTGCGCGTCGCGGCCTCCTTGGCCTGTTGCGCGCGGGTTTGCACATCTTTGATCCTGGCAGCCAAGACACCCATGGCGCGCGCGCGGTTACGATGCTGCGAGCGATCATCCTGACATTCCACCACGATGCCGGTGGGCAGATGGGTGATACGAATTGCGGAATCGGTTTTGTTGATGTGCTGGCCGCCCGCGCCCGAGGCGCGAAAGGTGTCGATCTTCAAATCGGCGGGGTTCAACACCACTTCGCCCACTTCATCGGCTTCGGGCATCACCGCCACGGTACACGCCGAGGTGTGGATACGCCCCTGCGTTTCGGTATCGGGCACGCGCTGCACGCGGTGGCCGCCGGATTCGAATTTGAGCTTCGAATAAGCGCCCTGACCGATGATGCGCGCGATCACTTCCTTGTAGCCGCCTACTTCGCCCTGATTTTCCGAAACGATCTCCACCTGCCAGCGATTGCGCTCGGCGTACCTCGTGTACATACGGAATAGGTCGCCGGCGAAAAGCCCCGACTCATCTCCGCCGGTACCCGCACGAATTTCCAGAAAAATATTTCGTTCGTCATTGGGGTCTTTGGGTAGGAGCAGTTTTTGCAGCGTTTCTTCCAATTGGACGATGCGCTCTTTGCAGACGCGAATCTCGGCTTCAGCATAACTTTTCATTTCCGCGTCGCCCAGCATCTCATCGGCATCCGCAGCGTCTTGCAAAGTTTGTCGATATTGCCGATACAGATCCGCGATCGGTTCCAACTCCGAGTGTTCGCGGGTCAGGCGCCGATATTGATCCATGTCACGCGTGACGCCCTCGGAACTGAGGATCGCACCCAGTTCATCCAAACGGCGCGACAGCTGATCGAGTTTCGCGGCGATGCTGGCTTTCATTGGCGCGCTTTCATTTTCGCTTTCACCGTCGCTTTCACCGTCGCTTTCATCGTCGCTTTCATCGTTCTTGTACTTTCACTTCGCCGGTTTGCAGTTTGTACAAACGTGCCACGGCGCGGCGCAATTCATCGCTCAAAGCATCATTGCCTAATTCACCCTGATTCAAAGCCTGCGTGGGCGCGTGCAAAAGCTTATTGGTCAGACCATGCGAGAGCGCATCCAGTACCGTCTTGGGGTCCTCGCCACGCGCGAGCGCCTTCAACGCGCGATCCAACTCCGCGCGCCGCGCCTCTTCGCCCGATTCGCGCAATTGCCGGATCAAGGGCACGCGTTCGCGGCCGCGCATCCAGTGCAGGAACGAATCCACCTGCGTCTCGATGATGGCTTCGGCCTGCACCACCGCGCTCTGGCGTTCATCCAACCCCTCGCGCACCAATTCGGCTAAATCATCAATGCAATATAAAAACACATCATCCATGGTGGCGACTTCGGGCTCGATGTCGCGCGGCACGGCCAGATCCACCATGAATACCGGGCGATGGCGGCGCGTGCGGATCACGCGTTCCATCATGCCTTTGCCGATGATCGGCAGGGAAGAGGCCGTGCACGACACCACGATGTCGTACTCGGCCAACACCTCGGGCAATTCGCGCAACATCAAGGCGCGCGCATTGAAGCGTTGCGCCAGATTCTCACCGCGCTCCATGGTGCGATTGGCAAACGCCATGGCGCGCGGATGGCGCGCGGAAAAATGCGTGGCGCACAGCTCGATCATTTCACCCGCGCCGACAAACAGCACTTTTTGTTCGGCGACCGAATCGAAAATACGCTCGGAGAGTTTCACCGCCGCAGCGGCCATCGACACCACGTTGGCGCCGATGCGAGTGTTGCTACGCACATCTTTGGCTACGGCGAAGGTGCGTTGAAACAGGCGATTAAGCGTGGTACCCAGCGTGCCGGCCGAATGCGCGGCACGCACCGCATCCTTCATCTGCCCAAGAATTTGCGGCTCCCCCAGCACCATCGAATCCAGGCCCGAAGCGACGCGGAAAACATGCCGCACCGCCTCGCCTTGAGGCAACGCATAGACGTGCGGCTTAAGATCCGCCGCAGCGATCTGGTGATAACCCGCCAGCCATTCCAGCGCTGCGCCAGGGTCGCCGGAGGCGCCATAGATTTCGGTACGATTGCAAGTGGAAATGATGGCCGCCTCGGTCACCGGTTTGGCTCGCACCAATTCGGCGAGCGCCGCCTGCAAGCGCTCGGCCGCGAACACCACGCGCTCGCGCAACTCGAGCGGCGCGGATTGGTGATTCATCCCGAGGGCGAAAAGCTGCATGGCAGAGTGGGCAAGGCCTAAAAACGAGGGCTCGATTATAGTCCAGCCCCTCAGGCCATCCCCTTGATCTAAGGGCAAAAAGCGGAGTTCAATATGATTTCAAAAGCAAATTGCAGCGAATCGTGGACGCGAGGTCTGGTTGCATCGAGTCTGGCGGCGATTCTCATCTGCGGTCAAGCTCACTCGCAAACCTATCCCAGCAAACCGATACGCTTCGTGGTGCCCTTCCCACCGGGTGGCGCCGCCGACTTTCTGGCGCGTCCCATGGCGCAAAAGATGGCCGAGAGCATGGGCCAACCGGTGGTGCTGGAAAATCGCCCTGGCGCCGATGGCGCGATCGGCGCGGAAGCCACGGCGCGCGCAGCTGCGGATGGCCACACCATCATGCTGGGAACCATGGGCACACATGTTTTGAATGCCCTATTCCAAAAGACCCTGCCCTATGACCCGATTCGCGATTTCACGCCGATTACGCTGTCGACTTTGAGCGTTATCGGTCTGGTTGCCAATCCCAGCAATAAATTTTCCTCGCTCAACGATCTCATCGAACGCGCCAGGAAACAACCCGGGGCTTTTGGTTTCGCCAGCAACGGCAATGGATCGCCGCATCACATTGCGGGCGAATTATTGAAGAAACTCGCGGGCATCAATTTGCTCCACGTGCCCTACAAAGGCGGCGCGCAGGCGGCCACGGATTTACTTTCCGGCGTGGTGCCATTGGGTTTCTTTACCCTCGCCGCGGTGTTGCCGCACATTCAACAAGGCAAATTGCAATTACTCGGTGTAATCGAGCCGAAACGATTCGCCCTACTGCCCAGCTCGCCCAGTATCGGCGAAGTCGTACCGGGTTATGAGATGTCGAGTTGGTCTGGCGTCTTGGGGCCAGCGAAGCTGCCTCCGGAAATTCTCGCGCGCCTCCACCGCGAACTGGTTGCCGCGATCAAGGCGCCCGACACGGTAAAGCGCTACGAACCCGCGGGCCTTTCGGTAGTCGCGAGCACGCCGGAACAGTTCGCCTCAACCATCGTCAGCGATACCGCCAAGTGGAAAAAAATAACCGCGGAACTGGGCTTGGCGCCGGAGTAGCGACACGCCGAAATAACCGCTGAACCGGGCTTGGCGCGCGAGCCGCGCCAACGCCTCGAACCGCGCCTGGTGTGCGATGCTAAGCGTGGTTACTTGAACGGCGTCTTAACGATATTGCCGCTGGGCTGCACCACCCACTTCTCGCTTTGGAACGATTTGCCGTTCAAGGTGGCGATCATCCAATCGGCTACCAAGCTTGGCGGGAATGGCCCCAAATTCGCCGCCGGCACATTACCCACCGAATGCCGAGACTCTTGATACACAACCAAGCGCTTTTTGCCCCGCAACGCGCGCATCAATGCTTCGGTATGTATCAAAGGACTCAACTCATCCCATTCGCCAGCCAGACACAGGTAGGGCGCGCGGATGCGTTGCGCATGCCCCTCCCAGGTGAGCGTCTTGCGGAAGGCATCGAACTCGGCTTCATCGGTATAACCGGACATATACATGAAGCGCATCTTGAAGGTGGGCGAAGCTTCTTCGAAAATCGAATGAAAGCCTGGTTCATGGCACACCGAAGTCGCTGCTACAGCACGAATGCGCGGCTCATGCGCGGCGGCGATGGTGGCAAAGAAAGTGCCAAACGATAGCCCGTTAATGCCGATGCGCTCGGGGTCGATCTCGCGGCGCTTATTTAACCAATCGACGCACGCGCGGCCTGTCGCCATCCAATCTTCCATGGTGACGCGCACCCCCACCACCGCGCTCTCATACTGCCCCGGCCCGTCGATTGCCAACACCGCCATGCCGCGCGACAACCAACGATCACCATTTAGCCCAACGCTGATTTCCTTGAAGCTATCCATGCCCGGCACCGCGATTACCGCCGGCAATCGACCGCCACGATAACCCGGCGGCAAATGAAACCAAGCGGGGATACGACCACCCGGCACCTTGATCCACACCTCTTCGACGCGATGATCGGAGAGCTTCGCGTAATGCGTGAAGCACTCGCGTTTCTTCGCGTTGTAGAAAAGATTCTGCTCATCGTTCTCATCGATTGGCCACTGCGCCGCGCCCCAATGGACGCTCGCCATGAAGTAGTTGTCGCGCGCGGTGACGTTATCGCCATTACGCTCGGCCGCCACGGCTTTTGCTTCGCGACGGCGCGCCACCGATTCAAACACGGGCGAAGCATCGGCAAGTTTTGTGATGCGCTGCCGGATGCCGGCAAAATCCGCGTTGGCCTCGACGCCCATCGGGGAGGAGAGATAGATCGATCGCGGCTGATCCCAATCTATCCCCACCGAGCGGATGGTGTTGTCGATGGTCCAGCGTTGTTCGATCCAGCGGCGCGTCAGCGGACCGCCGTGCCCTGGTTCTTCGACAACGTGCGTATTTTGGGTGACGGGTTTACCTACTGCGACGCGCTTGCGGATTGCCATGCTGAGCTCCTCTAAAACCCGGGACCTACCCCGGTTGAATAAAAATATTGGGGTACGTCCCCGTTTTCGGCAGGCAAGGCTAGCGGCTCGCAGTACAAAGAGCAAGATTGCGATCTGAGATCGATACCGTCGGCTGCACGCCCGATGCCGCGCTATCGGTTAAGATCGCGCTCGAATTCACCTTTGACGTGATCGAGCGTCGCGAACCCGTGACAGCGATATCGGTTTAGAGATTCCAGTCAGGCCAATTCGCTTTAATCGTTCATTCGCGTTAACCGTTCATTCGAAATAACCCTTCAATCGAGGAGCAAGCATGAAGATATGTCATTACAACGCCAATCAGGCGGGCGCCGTGGTCGGCGACAAGGTGTACAACATTGGCGATGCGCTGGTGAAAGCCAATCACGTGCGCGCCGGTTACACCATGCAGGAGGTAATCGAGTCCCTCGCGAATAACGACGCGGCGATGAACGTAGCGCGCGAGGCGGGTTCCTCGGGTTCTTCCGTTCCACTCTCCTCGGTGAAGCTGCTCGCCCCCATCACCAACCCCGGTTCGTTATGGGCCGCCGCCTCCAACTACCGCGCGCACCAGGCGGAAATGATCGGCCGCGTGGGCAGCTACACCCGCAAGGACATGACACCCGATCAGTTGATGGCCGAGTTTTTCTTGAAGCCCACCTCATCGATCGTCGGCCCCGGCGGCCCGATTGTGCTACCCAAAGTCTCCAAGCACGTCGACTTCGAGTGCGAGCTATGCGCCGTGATCGGCAAGCGTGCGAAAAAGGTCAGCGAAGAAAACGCTTATGACATCATTTTCGGCTACACCATTTGCTGGGATATCAGCCAGCGCGACCCCTGGGGCATCGGCACGCACAACACGCGCAACATCCGCAAAGGCTTCGACTCCTTCTCGGCACTCGGGCCATGGATCGTCACCAAGGACGAGATCCCCGATCCGCAAGACCTCAACATTCGCGTGCTGCAAAACGGCAAGGAAGAAATGACCGCGCACACCGGCGACATGATCTGCAACCTGCGCCAGCACATTCGTTTTCTGACCAGTTGCCTGACGCTGCGCCCCGGCGACCTCATCACCACCGGCACCCCGGCCGGCGTGTCGCGCCTGGCGCCTGGCGACAAGCTGCATGGCACCATCGACAAGATCGGCAGCATGGAATTGGATGTGGTGGCGGATGTTTGATTACGTCTTAATCAAGCAATTATTTCAATAAATTCTTGTATGAATCAATATAAGACACGCTATCCTGGACATTATTCATCTGAAAATGAGATAAATTAACGTTCAATTGCCGCTATGAGCCTCCCACGACCCTCTTCATGAGGGTCGTCGCGTTTTCGGGCTTTATATCGCCACGCCAAGCGACGTGGCCATCGGGGCGCACCAAAACCAATCGCCTCTCATAGAGCGCCGCAATAGTGGCGTCTTCAATTGCGACAACCGATAGCGGAACGCCGGCGGCACGCGCGGCGCTTAGCAACGCCTCTCCGCCAGGCGCGTCGCGCCCGAAACGCAACAGCATCAAACCTCGTCCGAATAAATCGAGCATCGATCGCCCATCGGCCAACCACGCATGCGGCGCGCGATGGCCGGGACGCGTGGTGGGCGAGTAGTTCGCGGTTTCCATCGGCGGCTCGGGCGTGCCATCGGGGATGATCAGTGGCGAGCCTTCGTAGCGATAACCTAGGTGCACGCCAATCGGCGCGAAGTGTTTGAGCTTCGGCGGCAGGCGCGCGGCGACTGCGGCGCGTGCCGCTTCGCCTTCTTTGGATTCGGCTTCGATTTCAGGCGGCACGTTGTACAACTCGCCGCTGCGCGCATAGTTGTCGGCGGCCTCAAGCGTGTTGAATTGCGCCACCGGTCGGCGTTCGGTGTCATAAGTGGCGAGCAATGCCGCGCCGCCCCATCCTTCCTCAACCGCCGCTATTTTCCATGCGAGATCGGCTGCATCGCCGATGCCGGTATTCATGCCAAAGCCACCTGTCGGAACAAACAAGTGGCAGGCGTCACCCGCAAGAAACACGCGACGCGTGCCGTAACGCTCGGCAACCAATTGGCGCGGTAACCAATCCTGCACCGAGAGAATCTCAACCTCGAGTGGTTTGCCTAGCGCACGCTGCACCAACTCGACCGGGTCGCCGGCCTCCAGAGACTCTCCATCCCCCGGATAGCGATTGAACACCCATTCACCACCACCGTTAATGGTGTAGAGCGTGCCGCCGGCACCGGGTGCCAGGGTCCAATACATCACAGCAGGATCGGCTTTGAGGCGTTCATCCAAGGCCGGCGCGCGAAAGTAGATGCCGCGCGCCTGACCGAGAGTGCCGCGTCCCTGCAGGCGAATACCTAGGCCATTGCGAACCGCTGAGTTGGCGCCATCGCAACCGGCGAGATAACGCGCGTTAATTGCATGTCTATTGCCGCTAGCATCCTCGCTTAGTTGAACGACAACGCCTGCGTCGTGCTCCTCAAAGGAAACCAAGCGCCATCCCAGCCGCATTTGCACCAACGGCTGCGATGCGAGATGCGTACGAAGCATGCGCTCCAAGGGCGACTGCGCCACCCAGGTTTTGAAATAGGGCGACGCGGCGATTTCGGGAATGGTTCGCGTCCAAGTATCTCGTTCGCTGTCCAAGTCATCGATGCAGGGAAAGCGAAAACGATAAATCTCTCGACCCAACAAACGTGTGACGTACACCACATCCAATGGCCGGTTGCGTGGCACGCCGGCATCGATGGCCAATTGATCCAGACCCATACGGCGAAAGTGTTCCATCGAACGAACGCCAATCGATATGGCGCGTGGATGTGGGTGCACGTCGCTTTGCGGATCGACAATGAGACTGGCAACGCCGCGCCAGGCAAGGTCGGCGGCGAGTGTCAAACCGACAGGGCCTGCGCCGGCAATCAAGACCGGCACCGAGGAGGGAATGGGGCCAGTCTTTTTGATCATAATTTTGACAATTTATTGAACGTGAAGCTTATCACACGCGCATAAACCGCAATAACTTATTTAACTTTTGAATAGCCGAATCGCAAAAGTATTAGACCATCTTTAAGTCAAACCGCACTCACTCCGGTTTCAAACCAAGCGCAGTGACCACCTTGCCGATGTTGTCGACATCGCTTTTGATCTGCCGCGCGAAGTCCTCTGGCGCGGCGGGGTTTGGCGGCAAAACGGTAAGCGTGCTCATTTTCGAGGTGAGGGTGGTATCGCCCAGGGCCTTCCCCGCTTCGATATTGACGCGATCGACGATGGGCCGGGGCAAACCTGCCGGCCCGAGCAGGCCCCACCACACCACCAGGTTGTAAGCGGAAGGCAGCACTTCGTTGATGGTGCCCACATCTGGGCGCAAACGGCTACGCGCCTTATCGACGAAGGCAATGAGTTTCAACTTCCCCACCGCGGCGTGTTGGCTGAAACTGGTGAGATCGGCGAGGTACAGGTCGATGCGCCCGGTGATGAGGTCATTGACCGCCATGGTCGAATTGTTGCCCGCATACGGCACGTGCAACATTTGCGTGCCCGCAGCCATATTGATCGCCTCCCCCTGCAAGTGCGCGCCCGAGCCGATGCCGGTTGTCGCATAGCTTAGTTTTCCGGGATTTTGTTTCGCGTAATCGACAAGCTCCTTCATATTATTGGCGGGCACCGTGGTCGCCGCCGCGAGGAAATAAGGCGAACCGAATAACTGCACGATTGGCGTGTAATCCTTTTGCGCATCCAGCGGCCAACCCTTGCGCAGGTATTGATTGGTGACCATGCCGGCGTTGGCGAACATCAGCGTGTAGCCCGTAGGCGCGGCCTTTGCGGTCGCCGCGTACGCCTCCATCCCGCCCGCGCCACGCCGCGCTTCAACCACAATGGGCTGACCAATGGTCTCGGACATGCGAGCGGTCACCACACGCATGGCGGTATCGCCGGCACTGCCAACAGAGGCGCCACTTAAGAGGTTGATAGGTTTGACGGGGTAGGTCTGTGCCAGCGCGTTACACGCAACTAATACAAGGCCAACCAAGAGGTATCGCGAGAATCCTAAAGATAACGACACTTGGCACATGCGTAGCTCCCAAAAATGAAATTCAGACGTGAAATCTACTCTTGCATCCAGCAAATTCCAAGTTCGAATGAAATGCACGAAACACCAGCCATCAGAGGTGGCGGACTTCAAGTTACTGGCGCTGGCGAGATCCAGTACTCCAATAAATTTTTCTGACGGCGAAACGCTGAAAATCACCATCCACGTAAGCCACAGGAAGATCGAGTGCATTGGCGTGAGCGGCGATAAGGGCATCGAAAGTCTGCGTGCGGTTACCCTTTAAGTCGTGCGCAGCAAGCAGGCGCACCTTAACGGTCCGAAGGCATCGCCTTTAGTTTTCGGATCGCGTCAGGGGAAAAGGTTTTGAGCAGACCGGCCCAGCCATTTTGTATGCCGCGTTCATACGAGCTTTGCGGCTTTTTCCCGGATTTTGCTTTTGAAAGAATTCCAGCCGACTTGGAACGCGCCGAAACCTTCGCGGATGATTTTGCGACCACGCGACCTGTGCCAGTAGTTGCGGATTTCATTGATGGGTTCCCTTGCATCGAAAAGATTCCGTTCCGATTTTATCAGCCTCCGCGCGGTGCTTCGTGCGATATCCGGTCGCTCGGGCAGATCAACCCGCCAACGCGGACCCTGCACCTCCCTATGTGGGTTCCGGCGAAGAAAAAGTCTAATCATTGGTGCTCTGCTATATTTTGTCCGGCCATCGCCAGAGGAGCACAGCTCATGAACGCCCCCATCGATCAAACCGTTCCCGCCATTGAAATCATCAACGTGCTGGATATCAAACCCGTGCTCACCGCGCACCGGCAAACGGTGCTGCGTACCGCCGAGTTCGAAGACCCGCGCGATGGCCGGCGTTTTCGCTGCGGTTACAGCCGGCGAAAGCAGGATAACTATTACTCGCCACCGCATCGCCACACCTTCGATCAATTGCGCTTTGTCATCGAGGGCAAGACCAAGTACGGCCCGATGCGTTTGGGTTCGGGCGATTTTGCTTATTTTCCCGAAGGGGTTTTCTACGGCCCTACCGAATCTCTATCCGAGGATCTGGCAAGTTGCACCATTCAAACGCAAGGTCCGAGTTGGGGATGTTTTCCCACCGATGCCGAGTGCGCCGTGGCCGGCGAACAATTGAAGGGCCGCGGCGAGATGGATCGCGCCACCGGGCAATTCATCTGGGCTGATGGCAAGAAGCAGGATAGTTTCGAGGCGTTGCTGGAACAAGTGCAAGGCGGCCCGGCGCAATATCCGGCGGCACGTTATCGCGCGCCGATTCAGTTTCATACCGATAATTTTCCGTGGCTCGAGACAAAACTCGTGGACGGTGAAACAACTCAACCCGGCGTAATGAGCAAACCCCTGGCACGCTTCAATGCCGGCGGGCCCGATGTGGAAATGATTCGCGTCGATGCAGGCGCCACGCTCACCGGTGGCCGAGCAACAGTGCATCGCATGTGGGTGGTGTTCGCCGGATCTGGCGAATGCGGTGGTCGCGGTATTACCGAAGGCACTTTTATTTACAGTCCGCCGGGCAGCGATATTCCGCTATTGCACGCGAACCAGGAGATTATTATTTATTCCAGCCGTTTCGAGACGCGCTCGATGACGCGCGATTAGGCCCGATCCACTGCGGCCCGCGCACCGACAAGGATATCGGCGTGAAATATTTCCCCGCGCCGTAGCGAACGTTCTTGACCAAAAACTACGTCACAAGCCGGTTTGCCGTAAGGATTGGCACTTTGGTGCGTCTAATGGCCACCACGTCGCAGAATAGCTAGATGAAAAAAGTCGCCCTATTAACACTCAGCCACACGCTCGCTTTAACGCTGGGTTTTGGCCTGGGAATCTACGCGCTTCCCATATTGATCGCGCCTGAGGGGCCGGCCAATAGCGAACTCAAATCGCTGCAAGGCGAGGCACGTTATCGCACCGAGTTTCGCCGCGATGTGAAGGGCAGTGATCTGCTTCACTGGGGCGAAGGCGCGGTTAGCGTGGATGCCAAGCGCGTCGCACTGCAAGGGAAACTTTCGCCTGGGCCGGATTACAAGTTGTATCTGGTGCCTCGGTTCGTCGATACCAAGGAGGAGTTTCTCAAGGTCAAAACAACTGCGCTGCGTGTCGGGGACATCAAGACGTTCGAGAATTTCGTCGTCGATCTTCCTCCCAACACGGACATCGACAAATTCAACACCGTGTTGGTGTGGTGCGAAACCTTTTCCATGTTCATCAGCGCGGCGAAGTATCGATAGATGCATTGTTTTTGCCGGTCGGCGGCGATGCAAAATTGAATGGCGCATCGATAGATTTTTGACCGACTTCAGATAGACTTCGTCCCACCCTCAATCACCAAGCGCCCTTCGCGGGCCGTGAACCCATGATCGACTTTGCCACCCGCGTTACCCAGCGCATGCACCGCTTTGGCCCGTTGTGCGCCGGCATCGACCCCTCTGCTGCGACGCTCGTCAAATGCGGATTGCCCGATAGCGCCGAAGGTGCGCTGGAATTCGGCAAGCGCATCATGCGTGCAGCGAATTACGAGATGGCGGTAGTCAAACCACAATCGGCATTCTTCGAGCGTTTTGGCAGCGCCGGCGTGAAGGTAATCGAAGAACTGGCCGCCGAGGCGCGCGCCAAGGAGTTGCCGTTCCTACTCGATGTGAAACGCGGCGATATCGATTCCACGGCCGATGCCTACGCACATGCCTACTTTCATCCTTCCAGCCCCATCAAGGTCGATGCCATCACGCTCTCGCCTTACCTGGGTGTGAAGGCGTTGAAGTCTTCCTTCGAATTAGCGGCCAAATACGGCTGCGGCATATTCGTGGTGGTGCGTTCCTCCAACCCGGAAGGCGAGGCCTTGCAGCAGGCGCGCATGACCGATGGGCGCGCGGTGTGGGAGACGATGAGCGCGGAAATCACCGAATTCAACAAACTGTTATCCACACAATCCATTGGGCCGATAGGCGCGGTGGTCGGTGCGACCTGTACCGACGCGGGGCCGGTGGTGGCAGCCTTGCCGAACTCCTTGATTCTCTCTCCCGGCATCGGCGCCCAGGGCGCCACCATCGAGGATTGCCGCGTGCGCATGGCCAGCGCCAGGGGACGCATCCTGCCCAATGTGTCGCGCGAGTTGATCGCCGGCGGCGTCAGTGCCGAGGCCATCGGCGCCACCATCAAACGACTCAATAGCGAAGCGCGCGCACTGCTTGCCTGAGAAAACGAGCTCATTTCAATTAGAGATGGGGGAGCGCATGCAAATCTGGGTCGATGCCGATGCCTGCCCCAGCGTTGTTAAAGACATATTGTTTCGCGCCGCAGACCGACTGAAAATAACCGTAACGCTGGTTGCCAACCGCATGCTGAAAACACCGCCATCGCCTTGGATCAAGGCGATTCAGGTGCCTCAAGGGTTCGATGTCGCCGACAATCGCATCACGGAACTCGCGCAAGCGGGTGACCTAGTAATCACTGCGGACATCCCGCTAGCCGCCCAGGCCTTGGGCAAAGGTGCCTTGGTAATCGACCCGCGCGGTGATGCCTACACGGCGAACAACATCGAAGAGCGATTGTCGATCCGCAAATTCATGGAGGAGGTGCGCGCAAGCGGCGTATCTACCGGCGGCCCCGCGCCCTACTCGAACGCGGATGGCAAGGCGTTCGCCGACCGCCTCGACAGGCTGCTAACCAAATTAGCCCTATCTAACGCACG